>CABZSR010000001.1 GCA_902528415.1 uncultured SAR116 cluster alpha proteobacterium
TTTGTAAAACATCCTGAGATTCTGACATTATAACAAGTGAGGTGTGGCTAATTATTAGATGGATTATTGGTAGCGGAGGAGGGACTTGAACCCCCGACACCCGGATTATGATTCCCTTTTCCTAAATTTATTTTACAAATAAAATCAATAGTTTATGCGATTAATTTTTAAAGTGTATAACTCTTGTGTATAACTTTTTGTGTTTAAATTATTTCTTTTAAAAACTATCATTTTTATATATTATTTTTTGATTTTCAAAATATATTGTTTTTTGATACTTTAATATTTGTTAACTTGTTAAGATAACTTAATATAGATAAAATATAAATCCTGTTAATAACTATGGAGAGATTTTGTGTATATGAATTTTAATAGAAAATCTCAATTTGAGCATCGTTTAGTAAAATATTTTTTTATTATCTTCATAACATTTATTTTTTCAAATGTTGCTTATGCAAAAAAGAATAAACGTACGTGGGATTATCCTCTTAATTGGTATAAAAAATTTGAAGTAGAAGGTTCTAAGGATTTTGTCAATTTTGAGTTAAATTTAAGAAAAGATGAAGATATAATTAGAGAAATTAAAAACAACCAAGAGACAGGTGTCATAGGATATCTATTATATGAAGATGAAAAAATAACAATAGATGTATCAGATATGCCTACACATGCGAGAAAAGGAGGTGCAAAGATTATAAATGGTTTGTTACCTTCTCACTCAATAGGTAAAAGTTTAGTTTCATATGTTACAGGTCATGCTATATGCGAAGGTTATATTAAAAGTGTCCATGAAAAAATAACAGGTTGGAAAACCGTTCAAAATACTTTGTTTCAAGATCAAGTTTTAATTGATCTTTTAAACATGCAGGCAGGTGACGATAAATATGTAGGAGAAAGAATTAGACCGCGAGCAGACAGTAAACTTAAAAAAAATTATCCACAAATAAGTGTAAATACTATGCCTTTGCGTAATCTTTTGCAAATATATTTTCAAGGTTCAAAAAAACATATCCCATCTTTTAACGCGAAGAAACCAAAATACAACTATAGTGCATTAACAACGAACGTTATTATGAATTATGTTATCTATAAAACTGGAAAGGATTGGAAAAAACTCCTTCACAAAGTTTTTAATCAACATATAAAAGTTAAAGAAAATGTTCGCTTCCTTCAAACAGACAATCAAATGAACTCGGGAAGTTTACTTACTGAAACTGGACGATACTCTTTTTATGCAACAAGATATGATTATTTAAGAATTGCTAAAGCAATGTTAGACGATTGGCATAACAATACTTGTGCTGGCAAATATTTAAAAATGTTATACAAACAAAGAATAAAAAAAGATAAAAACACTATAGATCCTCCAACCGATCTTGCATTAGTTACTAATTCTTACGGAGGGCAGTTTCATTTTGATATTTTTGGTCTTCAAAAAAGAAAAATCATTGGTATGAGTGGTTTTGCAGGTCAACAAATATTAATTGATATAGATAAAAAAAGAATCATAGTTGTGAATTCTTTTTATAGAAACTACAACTGGAAAAAAATTGTTTACGACAAAATTAAACATTGAAGGTATAATTTTAAAGAAATTTAATCTTAAACAATTGTAATACTCTGGATTATTGGTAGCGGAGGAGGGACTTGAACCCCCGACACCCGGATTATGATTCCCTTTTCTAAATCTAATTTATTAATAAAATCAACAGTTTATAGTACAAATATCTAAAGTGTATAACTCTTGTGTATAACTTTTTGTGCCTAAATTATTTCTTGTTACTCTTCCAAGTGCCACCATATTGGTAAGTATTTTCAAATAAACTTTTAATTTGTTTTAGACACTCGTTACAAAGAAATACCCAATCTTGCATTTCATCGTATCTACAGCGATATAAGACATCTTTCTGATCAAAACATTTAGAACACTCTTTTGTTCTTACTCTAGGCATGGGATATTAAAATCTTTTGTAGTTATACTCTTGACCAAAAATGCAAAGTTGTTTCATTTATTCTCTCTTTTCCAATCATTGATTTGATCTGTTCATAAAACAAATCTGCTTCATTGTCTGAAATCAAAAGTCTCAGACATTCAATCACACGTGTAATTCTTAATTGGTTATGATCAGAATAACTTTTCCATTGATTATTTCTTTTTAGGAACTCCAAGAACCAATCTTTAGATTTTAATATATTATTTTGGATAATTTTATCTTCTTTAATTAGAATAATATCCTCATAAGTTTTTAAAAAAATGTTGTTAAAAACTGCCTGACTTGGTTTATCCAGTGGAAATATCAGTTGGATAAAATCGTGATTATATTCAATTTCGTCATCATTATAATGCCATATGTCTGAGAGTTTTCTTCCTTTAAAGTCAGGTGATGTGCCTCTTAGAAAATTTAATAAGTCCATTCGACAAACCTATAACATAAAAAAAATTTTTAATTCTATTATTTTATAACCTATAAAATCCTATAAAATTGTTCCAAGCATAGTTCCATTTCCTACATAAATCATATATTTTCATAACCCATCAGTATACTCTCTAGAAGGAACATATTAAAATGATAATGTTGAGTGGAAAATTTTATTTTTTCAATTTTTAAATCTAACTTTCCAAGGTTAAAGTTTATTTTATATTAAATTTTTTTTTAACAATAATCTCACAATCAGCATTTGCGTATTCAGCATTCCAATCTAACGGGACTCCACTTGATCCTATTTTGATATCAAAAGATTCTTTTAAATGACCATTTTCTAAGTTCAATTTTATAAATGATTTAAAATTATATTGTTTTTTTTCTGCAATTAAATATTTGTCAGTAATTTTTACTTTTTTATAAATACCATCTCCATCTAACCATTGTTTTCGCTCCACAGAACTTGAAGAAATTCTTTTAGCATGAGAAATATGTTCAAAATATTTGTTTTTAATATTTACATCTATAATCCAAGGATTGTGACCTACAAATCTTCTTATATAGTCATTGGATTCTCTTTTAGAAAAATCGCAACTCAATCTATAATCTTGAGCAAATGCGTTAAAAGATAGAGTTATTGTAAGTATTGTGAATAAAAATATAAGTTTATTAAAAAAATTTTTATATTTTGTCATATTTTAGATATTTTATAAAAAATTAAACAATACATAAATGTTAACAATTTTTTAATAACACCAAAATTATTATTTTTTATGTAAACAATATAACAATATCTACAACAAACTGAAATATTTCCCAAAAATTAAAATCTTTCATTATTTCTATCCATTTTTAAAACACTTTCTAATTATCTCTAATATGGGTTCATTAGTTTAATTAGACCCTCAAATCGACCATACATTAATCCAATACAAACTAATACAAATAGAATAATAAACCACTTATTCATAAGATTATTTAGACTTTCTAGTTCAATAGTTTGTTTCTCTTCGCACATAAATATGTATTATTAACATTGCTAAAATGAAACCACACATTGAAAGGAGTAATTGTGCTCCATGAAAATTTTTTACAACTGATACTTCATTTCCAAGTTTTGAAAAATACAATAAACCGTCAATGAACCATATATAAGGTATTAATTTTCTCATATTATTTGTATCAAAAAGATAACACATTAAAACAAAAGAAGAGACCATGCTTACTATTACTATTATAGGCATTAAAAATGAAAAAGTGGTTAAAACTGGATAAAATATCCGAGTGTTCATACCATTACTAACTAAAAAAAATGAAATAAAAGACGATGTCACCCCACCAACAATGTTAAATGCAAAAAACGCGAGTAAATATTGATAGAATGGTTTTTTCTCATTATTGGGAGTTTCGTTATTGTTTTTAATATTTCCATTACTTCTATAATTTGAATTTTCATTAATTATTTCAGTAGTTTTTTTAGAAGCATTCTGAAACATGCTTTCATTGATAGATTGTTTTATTTTATCTATATCAATCTTTTTTTCATTATTGCTTGTATTTTTTTTATTAAAATCCGAAATAATTTTTGCAAATTTAACTTTTTCAAATTCTAAAAAAAATAAAGAATAACTATCTTGAATTTCTTTATTTTGTTTATTTGAGTCTTTAATATTTTTTTCAAATGTTAATAATAAAGATTGAGATATTTCTTCTTGTAAATCTCTAATTTCATAAGTTAAAGAATTATTATCTATAACCCTGTCACCTACAAAAGATGTTAATTTGGCATAAGTAATTCTAAATAATTCATTAATAAAATCATGTATGACTTGTTTTTTATCATTAATATTACTTTGCTGTAAAATGAAAGAATTAAATTCATCAACGTTAAATTGATTAACTATATCTTTTGATAATCTCATTTTTTCAATTTTTGTTAAAATATTTTTATTCATAGGCAAAATAGAACATACAAATTTCTTTGTGGTAAATAGTAATTATTACAAAATACAATACCAATGAAAATATGATAATTTTTTATTTTCTATTCTTGTTATTACTTCCCATACCAAACATTTCTTCAAGAAAAGAATCCCACTTATAAATAATTTTAGAAATTATTTTGTAGATTGATTTAAAATTTTTAAACATAATTTTCTCCTATAAATTATTACTTTTAATGTATATCAAAACTTGTTCAAATTAAATCCTATCAGTTTTAAGGGAGGTGTTTTTGAATTGATACTTATTGCATTTATAGATAATTGTGAGTGACTAGAAATTATGGGTATAGGTATTTAAAGTATGCAAAATAATTTTCGAATGAAAATTAAAGAAAATATTATCCAAGAATTAAACCAAGATTTGTATCGTCATCTAAATATGGACTTATATGATGCAGACCATTTCTTTGGGTATTACAACGGATATATCTATAAATTAATTGATAGAGTTTACAAAAAACATGGTGCCAAGGGTCTAAGAATAGAGATTAAATACATAATCGAGTATTTGATATTTTTGTTTAATAAACTAAAATATAATTCAAAATTTGATGACTATATTTTAGTAATTTTTTATTTCCGTTTATATTATAAACACTATTCCTATCGAAATAGATTTTATGAAAATCAATTAAGTTTTAATTTTTAAACAAATTAACTTCTTGACTTATTAATTACAAGAGACTATTCAAACATTCCAATTTTAACAATCTTAAGAGCATCTGAACAATGATAGATATTTTATTTAATTATTATGGTTTTTTTACGAACTAACAAAGTCGTTTTAAAAACTTTTATTGAGTATATGAATTAATCAAACTTTTTTCAAAAAAGTTGTTCAAATTAAGAAGTTATAAATTCCAATGTTAATAATATAATATGTACCTCGCATTATCGCGATATTAACCTAACTCGAACTGTGTCTTAGTCGTCTTTGGTTATTCTTTTACTTAAATTTTAAAATTATTTTCATCAAACTTAAATGATGACTGTGAGGTATTATGAAATTAATACATAAAAAGAAACTTGCCCAAAATAGGCATAAAAGAAAATTTAACCCAAAGAAATTACATCTTAGTATTGGTTATCCTCAACCTAAAAAAAATACTAAGAAATCTAAAATATATCATGTAAGGAAAGTTAAATTTAAAACATAAATATGTTTACAGGTTGAGGTTTTATTAACCTCAATCTTCTATTTTCAAGACACAAGAAATGAACATTAAACTTAACTAAACATAATTAAAATATAGAATGCGATAATGGAATATAAAAAAATATATACCCCAGTTGAGGTTGAGTTAAAAAACAATTTAATGTTTTTAAAATCGTTCAACAAACCTTTTAATGGAACTGTTGAGTATCCTATAGATAAAACCTCGACAGTTAAGGTTCCTTATAAAGATGGAATACAACATGGAAAAAAATATGAAATTTTTAAAAATAATTTTAACATCCATCATTGGGATAATGGACAATTAATTTTATCTGAATTCTATATTGAAAATATTTGTTACTTAAAAAAAAATTATAATGATAATGTTTTAATTGAGCAGCACTTCTCTTATGAAAGACCAGAACCACAATATAATTTACTCATAACAGAAGAAAAATATGTTCTTGATAAAAAGAACATTTATAAAAAAGAAGGTTTTTGGCAAGAACAATACAGTCCTACATCATCATATTTCACTCGAGGTGAATATCATAAGGGTAAGAGAGTTGGTTTATGGATATGGTACAAAAATAGAGGGAAGACGAAAAAGAAATATTCTAGTTCAGATTTTTTAAAACTTGATTCAGGTTCTCTAGAGTTAAAGTTTTATAAAAAAAATGAAACTTTTTGCATGAGTTATTCAAATTACAAATATGGTATTAGTAAAAACATTATCGTAGGAATTAAGTTAAATGGTAAACCAAGTGGATGGTGGTATTGGTTTTCTCTAAAAAAACTTTCGTATTTTTTTGAAGATAAAAAATATTATGGAAATATCTTAGAAAAACTTTGGCAATTTTGGGATTTGAAATCAAAAAAAGAAATTCCAAAAAAAATTTCAGACTTTATTAATAAAAAAGTATATTATTAAAAAAATTAATTATGTTTTAATTTATGAAAAAATTACTAAAAATATTTATAATACTTTGTTTATTTATTTTTCCGTCTATTTCAAATGCAGAATGGAAATTCACAAGCATTAATCAAAATGGTGTCAAAATGTATGTCGATTTTGAGAGGATTAGAAAAAAAGGTAATAATGTATATTTTTGGATATTATTTGATTTTAAAAGTAGTTATGAAGGTTACTTGTCTGAAATAAATTACATGCAAGGTGATTGTGAAGAATTTAAATACAAAATCTTAACTGGTATATTCTACAGAGAACAAATGGGAAAAGGAATGTCAAAAACTGATACCATAGAAAATCCTCAATGGGGTTATCCAATTCCTAACTCATCTGCTGAAGAAACTCTAAAAAAGGTTTGTAAGTAATCAAAATAATTCTATTTACACCAAGTTTTGTCTTTTTAGTGTAAACCAAAAAAGACAACTAAAATAAAAAGAGAGTCCGAAGACTCTCTTTTATTTTAAGGAGGGAGAAAATTACTTTCATAATTTATGCAATTTTCGTGCCTTTTAGTTGTTTTTTAATGTATTAATTTTCTCTAAAATTAAATTCAAATCTTTATATTTATTTTCGTTCCATATGCGTAATTTATTCATAGCAGACTGGTGAATCCTTCTAATACTTATATCTAATTTGGTTGACACTTCACCCTTTTCTCTAGAAGCAATAAGATTTTCGTAAATAAATTCTCGTGCTGCCCAATACTCCTTTTCAGTTATATTATTAAATTTCTTTTTATCAGAATATTTATGTTCATTTTTTTTTATCCAATTTTCAAAATATTTTTGGAATAAAATTGACTCCTCAATTTTGCTTTTTTCTTGTTTAAGTTGCGAAATTTGAATCTCAATCTCTAATTTCTCCCGATTAATTTTGATTTCGTCAGATTCTTCTAATTTTTGTATAAAGTTTATTTCATCAATCCATCCAGACTCATTTAAGTTATTTTTAATGTCTTTAGGTAAATACCAATTAGAATTTTCTAATATTAAGTATGCAAGTTCCTTTAAATCTAACTTTCCCTCACCCATGAACTGACTAGTTCTATGTTTTTTATAGTTACCGTCTGTTAATCTAGTAAAAGTTCCTATATTGGATATATTTATTACTTTACTCATTAGTCAGACTATTCTTAAACATAAGAAGTGATTTCATTTTGAGAGGATTTTATCAATTTCTTCTCTTACAAATTCTTTTGCTTTATTTAATTCTTTTTCGTCATATGTGCGAAATGTGTAATAAATATCTGACATTCCAGGCATAGTGTCTTCAACTTCCTTACTGTCGTAATCAACATATGGATTATCTAAGAAAAAATTAATATCAAAACTTTCATCTAAGATTTTATCTCTTTCCTCTTCAGAAATTTTTTGGTATCCACACCAATGAATTACATCAAAATCACTGTCTAATCCGTCTATAGAACTGCCTTTACATATTATCATTCCAATCTCTCTTTCTAGTAAAAACCCAAGGAGGTTTGTATCTTTTTTTATAATTACCATTTAATTTATTTGAGTAATATCCATAATGAATATTATAATAAATAATTGAATAATATTTTTGATAATGCTTTTTTAGTTGTTTTTGTGTCTTTGCCTTTTGTAAAGATACAATCTGTTTTTCAAAAAATCTTACGTTTCTATTCATAGATATTTTTGAAATAAATATACTACTTTTAATTGGTCTTAAAATTTGATTATTTTCTCTTTTTTCAAAAAAATTAATAATAAACTTATTTAATGGTTTTTTTTTCATCATTACATTTTAATGCTGAATAGGGGAAGTTCAAATTATTTTATCAGTTTTGGGTGTATGGGGTGTTTTTGAATTGATACTTATTGCATTTATAGATTAGGTTTTTGTTGTCAGTTTTGAAGAGTGGGGTGATTACGAACCAGCATGGGCAACAACAAACTCGTCATGTTATTATCAAAGACCAAAAAATTTCTTTTTTTGAAAAGAACTATATAAGTCAAAATTGCGAGAAAACTCATTGTCATCATCTAAATCAACATCTATCCTCTGATACCCAATCATTTTCATTCAACAAGTAGTTTCTTATTTTTTTTTGTAACTTTTAAAATTATGAGGTCGAATTATTGGTTCTTTCTCAGTTTTATTTCTTCTAAAAAGTCTTTGTATTTTAAAAATTTTGTTTTTTGAAAAACTACTAATTTCTATATAATTTTTATAATTACTATTTCCAAAAATATTTAAATAAAAAAAATAGTAATTATTTCTAAGTTCGAAACTCCCATAGTCTGTGTAATATTTACAATTTAATTGATTAATACAATTTACAATTTTTAAGATTAGTTTTCTTTTCTTATTCCTGCCTCTATGGACTTTATTTATATGCTCACAAAATGTTGCATATAAAATCCCTTTTCGTTTTAAGGTAAACTTTTGAGATCTAGAATGTCTGTTTGGGTCTGATCCAAATTGTAATTCTAAATATGGAGAATAAATATATTGTTTTGGAAGTTGTCTTATTAATTTCATGTTAATTTGGAAACTTATTTAAAACTTCTTTAATTTCTTCAAAATCAATACTCCAATGGTCTTCACAGTGTGTTTTGGTTTTTTCAAACCAAATTTTTACTTTGTTTAATTGATCAATTTGAAAAGTAATCGAACATTCAACTTTATATGTAAAACTTTCCTTATCATCATATTCAATACACTTGACTAGATTATCATAATATAAAAAGTCTCCGTCATAATCTTTAATTTTCCGTCCATTATAGGTCTCTGGAATTTTTATATCATACTCATCACTCTCTTTGTCATATTTACCTCGGGTAAGTCTCGTTACTTCTGTATCATCAATGTCGACTATTTCGTACTTTCTAATAGACAATTCATAGGTTGATTTTTTTAATTTTTCTAGAAATAAAAATTCATCCCATGTTGCAACCATACTGCCAGTAACTTCTCTATGACCAATCACTTTCCCTGACATTTTTAACTCCTTTGTATATTTTTAATACTATAACTATGAAAATTTTTATTAATTTGGGATTTTAATTTCATCTCTTTCTTTTATAAATTCTTTGACCCTATCCTCTAATTTTTTAATCCAAAGTTCTCCTTCATTCATAACATAATCATATAGAATATTGGTTATGACTAACTTTGAGAATAATTCATCAGATTCTATTTCATCTCCAATGTTTGGTATTTCACCACTTTCTAGGTAATTCTCCATAAATCTCTGAGTTTGTTTATGAAGACTACTTCGTCTTAAAAAGTTGCCAATAGGGTTAAGTTGCTTAAGTGGACCTAAACTTTTGTAATTATAATAAACTTTAATTGTTCCATAAATTACACAAGTATTAACTAATTTTTTCATGATTTTCTCCTTGTTAAATTTAATTAACAAAAAGAATATTTGATTGGGATTTAGAACGTATAAGATCGTTACTACACCAGAACGTATAAGGTCGTTACTACACCAACCCAAATATTCAATTTGGTAAATACATATTATTTAAAAATATCTAAAAAATCAACAATAATAAAATTTAGTTTTTTGAAAAAAGAATTTTACAGATGACTAAATACGAAAGCAAAGAAGATTATTTGATAGATCAACTTAGTTCATTTGTGAAAGCAAGAAAACTACTAAAAGAATATAAAAATAAAATCTGATTAGATCAAATCTATTACTTTCTTTTGTGACTCAGAACCCCCTTCAATATATCTTTGTGTGGTTTGTAAAGAAGAATGACCCACCATCATCTGAATGTCTCTTAATGATCCTCCAACTAATGAAATCTTCTTAGAGGTTTCAGTTATAAAAGTTCTTCTACCACTGTGTGAAGAACAACCTAATAATCCAAATCTCTTATACCAACTTTGAAACATATTAACGATTGCTTGCGATGTTGTAGACAATGACCTCTCAGTTCTAACAACAAAATTATTATTTTGATCAAATCCATGTTTTCCTTTTTGTTGAGTTAACATCATATTAAGATTTTCTTTTATATCTTTGTGTAATGGGATAATTCTTCCACTATTACCTTTACAAGATGAATTAGGTAGGTTGATGTAATCATCTATTGTACCATCAGACTTTGAAACCATTTTCCAATTCAGCATACTGATCTCTTTGGATCTCAAACCACTTTTAATAGATAACAAAAATATTGTTTCGTTCCTTAACCCATTCCGTTTGGATTTTAAAATACCTCTAACCATTTCAATTTGAGATTTATTTAAAGTTTTTGCCTGCTTTCCTATACCCATCTTTGACCTCTAAACTAATTATAATTCTAGCAATATAATTGTAATGTCATCAGTTATAATTAGACAACAGAGGCAGATGGAATTTAATAGAATAAAATCAACAATTTATACGAACTGATTATGTTTTATAAATTCTATAATCAGTTTTAAAGTCTATTAGAGTTTTGTTAATTAATATTTTAATTTTGAAACGTATTTATTTCTAAAACATTTGAGGTTTCTGTTATTAAGTTTCTAAAATATTTATGATAAAAAATAGTATATGACTTTTCTTTTATTTTGATTTTTTCACTCAACCAATTTTTATGAAAAGTTACAGTCTTGTTTAATTTCTTAGTAGCATAATGTTCATCAAGCAATGATCCATCAAAAGGATCAATCGACAATGATTCCATTTCTGTTGGCATCCCATAAACTTTAGACCCTTTTTTAATAACATAATATTCAACATTATTTTTTGGTAATATATTAGTAGTATTATTTTTTATTATCTCACAATTTTTGCACATTCTTAAATATCCTTATATTATTGATTTAATATATTTATTTTAGGTCATTATTGATTAAAAAATTAGGACAACAGAAAGTCATTAGTTGTGTCCGAATTAGAAAAGAAAATTGTAAGAATGAATCTTACTTTCAAAACTACACAAAATTTGCTTTAATCTTTTATAATTTATTCTTTTTTTGATTAGTAATTTTTGGATGTTTTATGAATAGTACAACAAACCTATCATCCCTTATCTGGTCGTCTGCTGATGATGTTCTTAGAGGTCTTTTTAAACCATCTGAATATGGTCGGGTTATTCTTCCTTTTGTCGTGATGAGACGTCTGGATTGTGTTCTCGAACCAAAAAAAGAAGAGGTTTACGAACTTTTTACCAAGTATAAAGACCAACTTGAAGACCCATCTCCCGTTATTCTTCGACAAGTTAGTCTACCCTTTTTCAATACGTCACGGTTTGACCTGTCACGGATTAAAAGTGATCCAAACAACGTATTGATGAATTTCAACAACTACGTCCAAGGGTATTCAAATAACGTTCTCGATATAATTGAGAATTTTTCCATTAATCCACTGGTTGAAAAACTTCACAAACAAAATCGACTATATCTTCTGATCGACAAATTTACTGAGTTTGACCTTCATCCAGATAAAATAGACAACCATCAGATGGGTTCAGTCTATGAAGAACTTCTTCGTAAGTTCTCTGAGATGTCCAATGAGGAAAGTGGAGACCACTTTACCCCTCGTGATGTGGTGAAGTTACTCGTGTCCTTCGTATTTGGTGGGGATAAACAAAACCTGTTGGGTGAAGGTAAAATCCGTTCGGTCTTTGATCCCTGTTGTGGAACAGGGGGGATGTTGACGATTGGTAAAGAATGGGTTCACGAAAACATCAATCCAAACCTGAAAATTGATCTTTATGGTCAAGAACTCAATGATGTGACCTATTCAATCTGTAAGTCAGATTTATTGATGATGGATGAAAACCCTGAGAACATTCATGGTCCCTGTTCCTCTATCTCAGATGACCGTCTTCAAGGTCGTAAATTTGATTATATGATTACCAACCCTCCATTTGGAGTAAGTTGGAAATCTGAAGAGGAATTCGTTAAGGAAGAAGCAAAAGACCCTAATGGTCGGTTCTTTGTAGGGACCCCTCGAACCTCTGATGGATCGATGATATTCCTTCAACATCTGATTAACAAAATGAACCCAGAAGGATCGCGTATTGGGATTGTCTTCAACGGATCTCCACTTTTCACAGGAGATGCTGGTAGTGGTGAGTCTGAGATACGTAAATGGATCATCGAGAATGACTGGTTGGAATGTATTATATCCCTTCCAGATAGGATGTTCTTCAATACGGGAATCACGACTTATGTTTGGATTGTAACCAACAAAAAATCATCTGATCGTAAAGGTAATGTTCAACTCATAGATGGAACGTCGTTCTCAACATCAATGAGAAAGAATCTTGGTGATAAGGGTAAATACATTACTGAGGAACAGATCCAAGAATTGTTTCAGATATATCAGAACAATGAAGAAAATGAGTTCTGTAAGATCTACCCAAATAGTTTCTTTGGATACACTAAGGTTGTTGTTGAACAACCCTTAATCGAAGACGGTGCTATCAAGACTGATAAACAAGGAAACCCCAAACCAGACACGTCAAAACGCGATAGTGAGAGAGTTTTGTTATCTGAGAATATTGATGAATATTACAACCGTGAAGTCAAACCCCACATCCCTGATACATGGATGGATCGATCTAAAGATAAAATTGGGTATGAGATAAACTTCACCAAATATTTCTACAAGTTCTCTCCACTCAGAAGTCTTGAAGATATCTCTCAAGACCTAAAGTCACTCGATGACGAGATCAAACGCTTGTCGATGGAGATGACTGATGAATAGATATGAAGAATATAAAGAAACAGGTTTTGAATGGATAGGGAAAATACCAAGTGATTGGAGACTCTCCCGAGTAGGTAAGTTTTTTAATGAACGATCAGAAAAAGTCGATGATATAGAGTATCCGCCGTTGTCGGTAACTATGTCTGGAATTGTTGACCAACTATCAGACGTTGCTAAGACAAACGACGGTGATAATCGAAAACTTGTCAAAAAAGATGATTTTGTAATCAATTCAAGAAGTGACCGTAAAGGTTCTTCAGGAATTGCTACTCGAGATGGATCAGTTTCATTGATCAACATTGTGCTCGAACCTCATGGATTAGACCCTCACTTCATTCAGCACCTTTTCAAAAGTTACTATTTCAAGGAAGAATATTTTAGGAATGGAAAGGGTATTCACTGGGATCTTTGGACTACAAGGTGGGATCAATTTAAGAATATCAATATCCCAATTCCCACAATCCAAGAACAAAAACTGATTTCTCGATATCTTGATAAGAAAACCGAACAGATCGACCGTTTAGTTGAGAAAATTCGGAAGAAAATTGAACTCCTCAAAGAACAACGGACATCACTTATTAATCAGTGTGTCACCAAAGGTCTCGACCCGAATGTGGAGATGAAAGACAGCGGTGTTGAGTGGGTTGGTGAGATACCAAAACATTGGAAGACCCTTCGTCTTTGTAATTTTGGTTTATTCAGTAAAGGAAAAAACATAACGAAAGGTGATTTGGTCGAATTAGGTAAACCAGTAATTCTCTACAGTCATCTTTATACAACTTACTCCCGATTAGTGAAAGAACCCAAATTTTTTATAAGTGACGATTTTGAGTTAAACAGCACCAAGATTTATAAGAACACTTTCCTATTTACTTCATCAGGTGAGTCTAAAGAAGATATCGGTAAGTGTATTTTATATGTAGGTGATGAAACGTCTGTAGGTGGGGATCAAGTGATTTTTAAACTAAAATCAACGTGTAATTTTGATCCAGAATTTTTATCATTTTCATTCAATTCCGACTGTTGTGTTAACCAAAAATCATCGAATTCTCGTGGTGAAATAGTAGTTCACATTTATGAAAAACAGTTACGGGATGTTGTTATCCCAATACCTCCGGAAAATGAACAAATTGTTATCAGAAGTAAATTACGGAAAATCGAGAAAAACTCCGATGAGATTATTCGAAATCTAGAACACAAGAGAGAATTACTTAAGGAATACCGTCAGTCTCTCATCTCTTCAGTTGTGACGGGTAAATTTCACGTGACGGAGGACATGATATGAGTGATCTCCGACCGACTGAGAAGAAGTTTGAAGATCATATTGAGTCCCATCTTAATTCGGTGGGATATGGGTCTACTCATTTCAATGATTATGACCGAAACCTGTGTCTAATCCGTGATCAGGTCATTAAATTTATCAAGGCAACGCAACCCGAAGAATGGGGTCGGTTAAGTGAAATTTATGATGTTGATACCGAGAACAAAATTCAGTCTCGCATATCATCAGAAATATCAAAACGTGGAATAATTGATGTCCTAAGGAACCAAGTTATTGATCGCGGGGTTTATCTTAACCTTTACTATCCCCAACCATCCAGCGATATGAACCCAGACCATCAAAAACTATATGAAACTAATAATTTCACTGTCGTTCGACAACTCCATTATTCGACAAAGAATGAAAACTCTATCGACATGGGTTTATTCCTGAACGGTCTTCCCATTGTTACGATGGAGTTGAAAAACCAACTAACCGGACAAAATATCAAACATTCAGAAAACCAATATCGATACGACCGTGATCCAAAGAATGAACCCCTGCTTCAGTTCAAACGGTGTCTGGTTCATTTCTGTGTGGATAATAACAAGGTTTCAATGACCACAAGGTTATCTGGAAAGAAGACATTTTTTCTTCCGTACAACCGTGATCTTGAAAACCCACCTGTCGAAAATGGATATCGGACAAAATATTTGTGGGAAGAGGTTTTAACCCCTAACTCCCTATTGGATATTCTTGAGAACTTTGTACACGTATCCGAGGAAAAAGAATTCTTCTTTAATGATAAAACCCAAAAGATTGATACCAAGAAAAAGGAGGTCCTAATATTTCCTCGGTATCATCAACGGGATTTAATCCTGAATTTTAGAAGACAGATAAAAGAGGATGGTGTCGGAAAGAACTATCTGGTTCAGCACACCACTGGGTCAGGTAAATCCTATTCGATTGGATGGTTATCGCACACCCTGACCTCCCTATACCAAAAAAAGGGAGACACCAAACGGATGTTTGATACCATTATTGTGGTAACAGACAGAACCGTTTTGGACGACCAGTTAAGAAACACAATTCGTTCACTGGAGAAAATTGATGGTGTGGTTAATGGTGTTGAACATGGATCACAAGAACTCAAGAGGTTTTTGGAACAAGGTAAAGACATAATCATTACTACAATTCAGAAATTTCCTTTTATCTCAGAAACCATTACTTCGTTAGGTGATAGAACTTTTGGAGTCATTATTGATGAGGTTCATTCCAGTCAATCTGGTGAGTTATCAAAAGAACTAAAAAAGTCACTTTCCAAAACTGATGAAAGTGATGATGACAATTTTGATTATGAAGAAATGTTAAGGCAGGAAATTCAGAACCGAGGAAAACAAGATCATATTTCGTTCTTTGGTTTTACAGGAACTCCAAAAGAAAAAACTCTCGAATTATTTGGAACAAAAACTCCACAAGGTCAGTTTGTACCCTTTCACATTTATTCAATGTATCAGTCAATTCACGAAGGATTCACATTAGATGTTCTTCAAAATTATACGACTTATAAACGTTACTTTAAAGTAAAGCAGACAAAAGATGGTGATATTGAAATTCCAGTTAGTAAAGGAAAAAAGGAATTAATAAAGTATGTAGACTCGCATAAAATGACCATACGAAATAAAGTTAATATTATTCTAGATCATTGGATTGAAAAAGGATCTAAGGAGATACAGGGTCGTTCAAGAGGAATGGTTGTTACACAATCTCGTAAACACTGTGTTTGGTTTGTGAACGAGATTAATAAACAACTACAAGAAAAAGGTATGAATTTCAAAAGTCTAGTTGGGTTTTCTGGCGAAGTGAATTTAGACGGGGAAAAATATACTGAGTATGGTATGAACCAAACATTTGGTCATGAAGGTGACGTTCCACTAGGTCTTAAAAACCCTAAATTTAAATTATTAGTGGTGGCAAATAAGTTTCAAACAGGTTTTGATGAACCATTAGTTCAATCAATGTATGTTGATAAAACTTTAGGAGGTGTTCAGTGTGTACAAACTCTTTCTAGACTCAACAGAACCACATCAGGTAAAACTCATACTTTCGTTTTAGATTTTGCAAATGAACCCACTGATGTTCAAGCATCCTTTCAAAGGTTCTATCAATCTACTATTCTTGATAGTGAGACAGACCCAAATAAACTTTATGATCTATCAAGAGAAATCTACGATTTTCATCTTTATACCAAAGAAGATGTAAATAGATTTTGTAAGATTTTCTTTGATGATCACAGAGATGAGGGATCCTTACACCCTATTCTTGACGCAGTTGTTGATAAATTTAATAAGATTGAAGATGAAGAAATGAAAGAAGATTTTAAATCAAAAATCCAATCTTATATTCGCATGTATGGTTATCTATCCCAGATAGTCAATTTTACTGATATTGAATTAGAAAAAACTTTCGTATTTTTAAAATTTTTAAACAAAAAACTTCCTAAAAAAGATACCGGAAAGTTAGATATATCAGACACTATTGATTTAGAGTCACTAAGAATACAAAAATTGCATGAAAAAAATTATAAATTAGAAAATGAAGATACAACAATTCAACCTAAAGAAGGTAGAGATACACCAAAACCTGAAACTGAATTTGATTTTCTGTCAGAAATTATAAATGAAATTAATAACGTGTATGGTGTAAACATAACAGACGAAGACAAAATTGATTTGTCACGACTTAAAAGACGTATAATGAATAATCCAGAAATAGAAAAGTATATGACTGGACAGAATACTGACGATAACAAGCAGAACTATTTCAAAGAACAGTTTGAAGGTTTGATGCTAGACTATGTGAATGAACGTTTCGATTTTTATAAAAAGATGGATGATAATCCATCAATGAAAAATATGATTTTCCAGAGAATATATTCTGATTACCTTAAATCTCAGAATGAAAGAACTACTTAAATACATCTAATTGATTTTGTAATTTATTTAATTCTGACTTTACTTTTTTTCTTTCAACTTCAAGATATTTTAATCCCTTATCAATACCTTCTAGTACTTTATCTCTGTCACCTCGAAAATCTGGTAATATTTCATCAGCAATTTTATTTTTATATTTTTTCAATACCCTTTTTGCATTTACAAAAGATGTAATTTGGTCTTCTAAATAATGTTCTTTACTCGCATACGATGTCATTAGTATTAACCTTAATAATATATTTAATATTATACTAATTTTTAAACTATAATTTTAGTTTAAATGTTAAATGAAAATTTAATATTTTCAATTTCTTAGAACAATCGATAAATTAAGAAAAGTTAGAATTATGAATAAATATAAATCAAAATATAAATTTAATAATAAATCACCGATTGATTTATTTATTGATATTCTTCATGAAATGCATGGATTATACGCAAATAGTCATGATTTAACTGATTTTATTTTGTTTATGTTTTTTTATAAATCACTGTCTGATGAATTTGATAAGCATAGAAACAGAGTTCTTAAAAAATTAATATCTGAAGGTAAATCAGAGGAGGTCGCTCAAACTTTATCCCTTAAAACCTATTATTATCATTCAAAGATTTTTATACCAGAATCTTCAAGTTGGAAAAATTTAAAAAATCAAGAAAATGATTTTAGTTCGTTTATTATGGATTCATCAAGAACTATTGAAAATATGAACCCTCAAATTAATGGAATTTTGAAATTTTTTAGGTCTTCAATTAAATTAATAAATGATGAACAATATAAAACAATAATAATCAAACTATCGAAACAAAATTTATCACTATTTAATTTAAAAAAACATAATATGTTAAATTCTCTTTTTGAGGAATTTAGAGGTCTATATATAAATTATTATTCTCCTGAATTCATAACTAAATTAATTGTGACTATATTTAAACCAAATGAAAGTACGTCTATATTTGATCCTTGCGCATATGCAGGATCGAGTTTAATTAATTTAATGAAATCCATTGGTGTTAATAATGCAAAGAATTTTTTTGTTAATACATATGATTTGAGAGAGTATGTTTTTTGCAAAATTAATTTTATATTAAATGGATTGACTACCAACAATATAAATCACATTAAAAGTTATAATTTTAATTGTATTAGAACTAAAAAAAATCTGGGAGTAGAGAAAACTATTAAAAGTAAAACTTTCAATTTTGAAGGTTTTGACATTATTGCTTCTCAATTACTTTTTTTTAGGTCCCATAATTTTTTAAGACAAAATACTACGGAGAAAAACTTTATATCCAAATATGGAAGACCTGCGACAAATAATACAAACTTAACTATGATTTTAAAAATGATTGAGCACTTAAAACCAAAAGGACAAGGAGCATTCATAACATCTATAAAAAGACTATTTTTTTCAAAGTCTAAAAAAGATTATTACATTAAAAAAATACTGGTTGAAGATGACATTATTGAATCAATTATAAAATTACCACTAGAGTTCTATAATAATGTAGAAGCACAATTAATTATAATTAACAAAAATAAATCAAAATTTAGAAAAAACAACATACTATATATAGATGGAAGCAAATTTGGAGATAATTCAATCTTACAGGAAATAAGAGATAATTATCTTAAACCCAATTATCAATCTTCTGTTATTCGAACCATTTCATTAAATAAAGTAATTAAAAATAATTATGATTTATATATGTACTTATAGATTATTATTAGCAATATTATGTATCTAATTTAAATCATTAGATAGCATTAAGAATATTTTTTTAATTATTTTGTTCATATCTAAAATTATATGATATGATTTATTGAGTGATTAACTTTTTAATTTGATCTTTTATAAAAGTCTTAACTTTGTTTAAATCCTCACTATAAACAAAAAATTTAAAATAACTGTCACTATAATTAACAATGTCTTCGCCTTCTGTTTCTATGCAATTTATGTAAGGACAATTTTGAAGTAGATCAATATCTGTTGTTGTGTTCCAAATTTTATTTTCTTCTCCATATTTTAATTCACTATGACCTGACCATTTAACAATATCAAAATCATCAAGACCATTCATTAGACTTCCAGTACAAATTAATATGGATTTATTTAGACGTGTCTTAATATAAATTTCTCTTTCTTTTAATAATACCATTCTTTTCATTTCTTTTTCTTCTGGCATGGATGCAGTATCACCAAAAAGTTTTATATATCTTTCAATTAAATTTTTCATAAATAACTAAATAGAGTTTTAAGTTAATTTAATCTTTCAAATAATTTTAACTCCATCCTTCCATATTCCAGTTTCTACTTTTCCTAATTTATCAGTAAATTTTCCATTACCATTGTATAAATGATTTAAGAATTCACCTTCATATTTAGAACCGTCTTCTTTTAAAAGTGTACCAATTCCATTAAATTTATTATCTTTAAATTCACCCGTATATTTTTTTTTATTAGGAAATGTTAATGTTCCTTTTCCATTAAACATATTCTTTGCAAATTCACCCTCATATATTAAACCACTAGCAAACTTATATTTTCCTTTTCCATGAAATTTTTTATTTTTAAAATCACCATTATACTCTTCACCATCACTGTAAAACATGAAACCATGACCATTTAATATATCTTTAACTACAAAAAGACTATCTGCTGTGTAACTTCTTAATTCATCTTCTCCATCATTAAAATTTGAAATCCAAGAACCAATTTTTTTGTTATTTTTGTAATTACCTTCCTCAAATAATTTTCCATTTATGTGAAAACTTTTATACAGACCATCCAATTTTCCTTTTTTATAAAAACACTTGCATCTTATTTGAGTATTTTCATAGTAAGCAGTAAAATATCCGTGTTTCTTTCCATCTTCATAATGACACATACTTAATTTGAAACTACCTTCTTTATTAGTAAAAGGAGCATAATTAATCCAAGAACCTACTCGTTTTCCGTCCGTTACAAGACCTGTCTCAAAATTTAAATCTTTTATTTTTCCTGAAAATTTCTTGTTGTTGGAAGTATTGTAATATATTTCGTCTTGTACAAAATATTCACTCATTATCTAATCCTTAAACATAATTGAAGACAATATAATTAAATACTTATTTACTTAATCATAATCTATAAATGCTATAAGTATCAAAACAAAATAACTCAATTTAAAACTGAAAAATTTTTTAAACTATAAATGCAATATAGATACTGAAATAATTATAAGGTGTTTTAAAAATGAGTTGTTTTTATAATGAATTTCATAACGAAGTTCTCTGAAACCACCCAAGTAGAAATAAAATTTATTTTTCATGTTGTCTAATTTTTTTCTTTAAAAAAATAAATGTCATTTTCATATCTCACTTGAACAACCTAATTGTAAATCCGCAAAATAAGAAGTTATTTACAACACTGAATTCTATTTTCTTCTACCAATACTTTTCATATAACTTATAAATTGTTTATTGTCCGAACTGAATGCTATTCCTAATCCACTTATATAACCTAGCAATTTGTTTTGCTGTGATAATAATCGATTTTGTTCATTAGCATCGTCAGACACTTGAATTTGCGTGTCTAAACTCCGTATTTTTATAACGATGCCTCCAATTACTGTTTTCAACCACATTGATGATTCATTTAAATTTCTAATATTGTTTAATAATAAGTGATTTTTAAAAGATAACATTTCTAACTCTTTATAATGATAATAGAGAAAGGAATCTTATTATTTGAAGTATTATTAATAACTGCAATAACATCTTTTTTACTCTTAAAATCTATAACTTCATGAACACTAATTTTAGGATTAGTTAATGACTGAATATTTCTAATTAATTGTGATTTATTTGGATTTATTATTTGAGATAACATTAGTAAGTATTCTCCCAATTATAGTCTGATCTAATTGGTATCATTGGTGGTTCATTATCTTCATTTTTCTTTTGAATCATTCTTTCAATTGATTTTTCTCTTTCCTCGATATGTTTTCTATTCCTATTGGTGATATCAATAATAAGACTGTTTAATATTTTATCCTCTTTAATTTTATTGAATTCTTGCCTACAAAATGACTGGATCAAATTAATCATGACAGACGTCCTGCTCTGCCCTTTAAATTTCACTAAATTATCAAAATTCTCTTTTAAATAATCTGGTATATTAAAATTAATTAATATTTTATTAGATCTACTTAATAAATCTTTAGACTGATTATATTTCATCTACTAATCCTTTCTTTTAAAGAATAATTAAAATCTCTTAATCTAATTTAGGCATAACTTCATAATTAAAGAGTTTATTAAAAACTCTTTTTTAAAGTTCCAATCTATTGCTAATTTTAGGAGTTTATACTCGACTTAAATTATTGAATTGTTGTATTAACCCAATCAATAGAATTTTCATCAAAGTCTTTCATGATATAATAATACCACCCTACTTTTCTATCTTGTTCAGTAGGATTTTCTATATGGATTTGATCAAATCCATAATTCGTTGATTTCCATATTTCACGAATATGATACTCAAATTCATCAAATAAAATATGACTTGGTCTGTCAAAAATACAATGTAAGTGATGTCGTGAATTTAGACTTGTCTCTCTTGTAACGATCATGTTCATTGATTTTCCATATCTATAATATGAATTTCCAAAAAACTTTTTATTAAGTTTATTTCTGAAGTGCCTAAAGTTTTCTGAAGACCTTATGTCATCAATTATAAAACCATTAATCATCTGCTTTTGAGTTAAAGTAAGATTAATTTGATTTTTGAAGTTCTTATTTAAATTAAAGTGATTTCTCAACTCTTTGATTAAAGTTGATCTACCTCTTCCTTTCAGCACTCTTATTTCTCCTTTTTAAATATTTATGAACTATTTATTATGTATTTATTTATATAACCTCGTCATACTAGTTTTAAGTTTTTAAAATTAAATTGACCAAAAAAGATGTCATTAATGAGTGGAACAAAAAGAATACAGATTAAGTCAAGAAAACAGCACATTAGGTTGTGGTTTGAGTTTTATAAAATTTGTCTTACACAAATTGAATTTAAAAAAAATCTAATGCAATCTCGTCACTTTTATAAACCTTGGGGAAACGTCTTAGACATTAAATTTGATGATTGGTGGAACATCAACAAAGACCTTTTTGGACCTACGAGAGTTGAAGAAATATCTAAGATATCTAAACACCCTAATAGTCTAAATTTAGTTATTCCCTTAAACCAAAAATTAACAACAATTCTAAACAACGTAAAAACTATTATAGAAACTAAACAGGTTAGTAGATTAAAAGAAATAGGAGTTAATCATAAAACACTTAAGTCATTAGACAAAGGTTTTGGTGAATACGAACTATCTTCAAAGGAAATTAAAGGACAATCCATTTATCAAATCCTCTTAATTTATCAAGTTTTTATAAAACATAATAAACCTCCTATTAACAAAGAGTTCTTAATCAACATTCATGAATTCTTAAAAGAAAGACCAAGAAGTATTTTGAGAAGTTTTAGATCTATTAATGAAGATCTACACAAATATACACCTGGTCAACTTGACAACGAAATCAGAGTTATTAGAAGAAACATCAAACAAGGATACAATGTTCTTAAAAACGTTAGTCTTGGGAAATTTCCATAATTATTATTTTACTTAAACTCCTTAATTCCTTCAATATTACTAGGTATTATAGATTTATTTCCGTCTGCGATTGGAAATAACTCTTCGCAAAAACGATTATAAAATTCTTTGATAAGTGGTTTTTTTATCTCATTAAACCTATTATTATTTTGAATAATTTTATCTTCTAATAACCAGTCAAGATTGTTATCACTATTGAAAGATTTAATTGTATTTTTTGTATAATTGTTTTGTACATCTAACATTTTACTCATAACTGCCTCGAGTTCATTTAGAATTTGATTTTTAATATTTGTGTTACTCATTATTTTCTCCATATTTAAATTTGAGGTTTTTCGATTTTATTAATTTAATATTAACAATTTTTTATATTGAATTTTAGGACACTAGAGATTTGCTAGTTTTGTCCATTAGTACATTGTTTTTAGGGATATACTTGTTGAACAGATCGTTCCCAGTCATTACTAAGTTTAAATCCACCCATTACATAAGGTTTTTCATTATCGATATGAACATCGATCACTTCATCCATAATATCCATAAATTCATCATCAGGATTAATAAGTGACCCTTCATCATCTTCAGAGCATAAAAAACCGTAATCTACACAGAGTCTTTTATCAGAATGTATATGAGATATATGAAAACGTGAAACATTTATAAAATTCAAATCTTTATCTTTTTTTTCAGTTCCAGTTAGAATGTTAATAACTTCAGTTATCGATATACCTAATTCTTTCTTTAAAAGATCTTCATTGGCACATCGAATTTGACCCCAACAAAAGTTTTGTTCATTAATCTTTTTAACTAATTCAAGCATGCTTTGATCACTATTTCTCTTTTCCTTTAAAAATCGAGAAAATGCGAAAGGGTCAATTTTCTTATTAGTAAGATAAGATGCTATCATCAATTTATTTTTATTTATTCTTGTCATTTAGTTCTCCTATGATTATTGGAAATTAAATTTGTTTTTAATTTCATCTTGATTTCATATTACCAAGGATAAAGATTGAATTTTAGGACAACAGAAGGCACCAAGTTTTGTCCTAATTTGCATACATTTCAACACAAGAAAAATATCTATTACTTTACCAATCACAATCATTTCAATTAAAGTAAACATATGAATATTAATTTGGTGACTTATGAAAATATTTTCTGAAAAGGGTGTAAAAACTTGGGTAAATATAGTTCCAGAAAAATTAGGGATAGATAAAACACCTAGAGAATTAATTGAAAAATATCCTAGTGTTGATTTTATACCTATATCAGGTGGTTGGGGTTATGATAAAGATGACTGTGTGATCATAGAAAAAAATGATAAATTGAACTCTAAAATAATACCTTTTGATGGATACTCAGTTGAAAATATCTTTGTAGAAAAAAGGATATACCTTGAATTAATAACTCTTAGGGCACCAGAAGTTTCATTCCATAATATCAATTGGAAGTTACAAGAACAAAAATTAGTAAACACAGACAATAAATATTTTGATCACCTTAAATATTTTGTTACAGGTTATATTGATGATGATTGGAAAAGTCTAAAAAAAGAATATGAAGATAATTTCGATTTCATTAACAATCCAGAAGGTCTCAAAAAACATGAAGTAAAAAAGAAAGAATTATTGCATGGATATGAAACAAATTATTGGTTTGATATCTCTAGTTTTTATAATCAATAATTTTTTTTTAAAAGATTTTTTTTAGAAAGATAAAATGGAAAAATGAAATCCAATAATGAAAATGTATATAAATTTAAATTGCCTACGAAATCTAAAGTATATGAAGGTGAAACTAAAAATGGTAAATTTCATGGAAAAGGCACTTTAACTTTTGAAGATGGAATTAAGTATGAAGGTGAATTTAAAGATGGTTTAATTCATGGGAAAGGTACTTATACGTATTTAAAAGGGGAAAAACTTTTTGGAAATTTTAAAAATAACTGTCTAGTTGATAATCAGGGAGTTTTTATAGATGATCAAGGTGGTAAATTTGAAGGCATATTTGGAAAAGGAGGAATGATTAAAGGTATTTATACTTACATCAATGGAGATAAATATGAAGGTGAATTTAATGGTATTTTACCTTATGGAGAAGGAACGTGGACTTTTAAGGATGGAAGTAAATATATAGGTAAATTTAAAGACGGATTAAAACATGGGAGAGGTGTTTGGACCTTTGAAAAACAAAAATTTAAATATGAAGGTGAATTTAAAAACGACAAAATGAATGGGCAAGGAACTTTATTTAATGAAAATGGGGGTAAGATTGAGGGTGAATTTTTGAATAATCGTTTAACTAAAGGAACTATTACTCATCCAGATGGTACAATAGAGAAGGGTATGTGGAAAGATGGAGAAAAGGTGAACTATTTAAATCTAATCTAATTTTCACTTATATTAAGAATCCTCCTCCTCAAAACTGACTACCAAAACCTAATTTATATACCACGATAGTATCCAGAGAGAAATATCCCAAGTTGGGAATTTTGATTCAATATTGTTTACCTTTTGTATGTATTTTGATTAAACTGCAGATTGTCATTAGTATGTTTAGAAATAATGAGAATCCTGATGAATTTAGTTTACATAACCGATTACAACGTTCTACAAAAATACAGAAATTCCTTATTTTCAAAATTGGATAATTTGGAACCTTGGGAAGATTATGAACCTAATGAATTTGAGTTTTTTGAAGAAAATATTCCTGATGATGCTATTCATGTTGCTGAATTTAGAGATGAAGTTGAAAATGTAACTACGACATGGAGGTTAGAAGCAAATTACTATGTTTGTAAGGTTCCTGACGAAGAAAATGCTCACCTTTTATTCGATATTGATTGGGACGATAATAGTGGATCTTACGAGATAAACGTTTTACTAGCAATTAGAGGTTGTAATAATCACGAAGAAGCAAAATCTCCTCTGTTAAAAAAGTTTGGTCAAGACAAACTCCCAAATGCTGGTGGTGGGGAGTATGAAATGTTTTTGAGAAGTTTAAGTCAAAAATAAAATCAAACCTAAATATTTAGAACATAAAGAAAAATTTTTAGTAAAAATGTAGATCTATGTTTGATTTGTACTTCCTTACTAAAAAGTTTGAAGGTTTTCTACTAGATCATCATTCATTTCTAAATTTTTAAGATAAAATCTTTCAAGTTGTTCAACACTTGTACCAGCATTCTTTGCAAGATTAAATATATTTACCTTACCTTTACTTTTTACAAGTCTTGTCTGTAATGAATAATGTCTTAGTGCGTATGGAGTGAGAATTTGTCCATCTGAAGTTTCTTTAATTTTTGCGAGATTCAAAATATAATTAAATTGTCTGTTTACGTTTCTTATTGCAGTTGAACGATTAGGATAATTATTAAAAAATAAATAATCATCTGGTTTATAATCTGGATTTAATATTCTTAATTTGTCATAAAAGTCTAATGCATCCGGCATAGTTGAAACTACTCTATAACCTGTCTTGCCTTTAACTCTTATTTCTAATCTGTTGGGTTTATATTTTACCTCTATATCTTGATGTTTAACTGAGAAGACTTCACTTTCGGTTGGTCTCATAAATGAATGCACTATAAAGACAAAAAAATAATATAACTCATCAGTTATTTGTATCCCCCTCACCTCAACTTGATTGTCGATAACTTCTCTGGTTGTTTTCAAAAATAATTTATATTTTTTTTCAGTGAAGGTAGGTCTTGGATTATCTTTTTTAGATATTTTAGGCACCATTGGGATTTTATCCAAAACACCTTTTTCAAAAGCAATTTTTAGGACCTTACTTATTACAATTAAGTGTTTAGATTGAAATGATGCTGACAAACCTTTTTGTCGGTTTTCATCTAAAAAAGTTAGGTAATTTCTTAGATCGTAGGTGGAAATATCCTTTATATCTCTGTTACCAAAATATTCGTTTATTCCATCATTTTTTCTAAGCAGTAAACCTTCATCATCTAAGTGAAATCTTTTACTTCTAGTTTTACCTGACATTGACCTTTGCTGTTTCATCAAAAGACTGGAAAAGTAGTTGAAAGTTTTATTGGTTGGTATTTTTTTGAAAGTTGTGTTTTGTAATTTTAAGAAGAACTCTTGAGCAACTTCCCTTGCATCAATCCTTGTAGTTTCTTTTGTAGATCGAGTAAGGTATTTTTTATTAATTGGATCCCAAATTCTTGCAAAGTAATATGGACTTCTTCCAGTTTTATATAAAGATAGACCTTTGTGGACATGAATCCTTTGTGTTACTTGGTTCTTATTCATAATCCATAATTTAGTGTATAACTGTGTATAACTCAAGTATGGAAATAAAAGACTATTATAAACTATTATAAACTATTGATTTTACTAATATTATTGGTAGCGGAGGAGGGACTTGAACCCCCGACACCCGGATTATGATTCCGGTGCTCTAACCAGCTGAGCTACTCCGCCTTTTAGTATGATAGTTACTAAATATAAATTATTTTGCAGTCAAGTTATTACGAAGAAAAAACTTATAACGTAATAATTGTATCTCTTATTTTGTCTTCTATATTTATTTTTAATTTAGGATAATCAACCGTCGATGAAATATTTTTTTGTTTGGTTATTGAAAATGTAAGTTTTTCAATAGCTCCTAAAGAGTTTATAAAATTCTTATAGGTTGATTGGCTTTCTGACAATAGAACCTGTATTTTTTCTAAATTTAAGTGGTTATCTTGCATTTTATTAATAGGCTTTTCACTTTCCCAGTTTATTAGACTTGGAATAATACCATTTAGATGAGATTGATCTGCTAAAATTCTAGCGTTAGTGCCTGGCATAGCAAATTTCCATTTATACTCACCTCGTGATGCTTTAAAAAAAGGTTCATAATATTTTAGGATTTTTATATCTACATTTTCAATAACATAACCAGTTACTTGAGGTGATTTTCTTAACTGAGATTGTAATTTGAGACTATCTAAATTAAACCATCTTTTAGAATTTAAATTTCCACAATTGGGATCTATTGAAATAACTTCTAAGTAAACACTCTTACTTATTTTAACTACCCTATTATGTGTACCCATATCTCTATGGTAACCAATATCACTTAGTTTAATATTTAACTTATTTTCTACGTAAGAAGTTCCCTCATCCAAATTATTAGCCGCTATAACAATATGATCTAATTTATGCATTAATAATATTATTTAAATCTAGCATATTTGGAGCATCTGTTATCCATCCACCACCTAAAACATGGGAATGATCTTTATTATTATAAAATACGGCCGCCTGCCCTGTTGAAACTCCATATTGAGGTTCATCAAAATCTAATTCAGAAGTACCAGTTTTAAAATCAACATTAATTTTTCCTACAACTGGATTTGAAGTATTTCTTAATTTTACTAAAATTTTAAATTCTTTATTATGAGGTTTATCTATTATCCAATTACATTTTGTAATTTTAATTTTTTTACAAGCTAAATAATCTTTAGAGCCTACTATCACCTGTTTTTTTTTGGCATCCAAGGCAATAACATATAAGAGTGAATTATTGTCATCAACTCCTTTTCTGCCACCAATTCCTATGCCCTTTCTTTGCCCTATAGTAAAATCAATGATACCATTATGTTGACCCAACTTTTTTCCCTCAATATCAACAATATCTCCAGTTTCAATACTTCCTGGTCTTAATTTACGAACAACATCTGCATACTTCCCATCTGGAACAAAGCATATATCTTGACTGTCTGGTTTTTCTGCAACATCGAGATTATATTTTCTTGCTACAGACCTAGTTTCTTTTTTTGTTAATGAACCTAACGGAAACCTTAAGAATTCAAGTTGACTTTTTGTTGTTGCAAACAAAAAATATGACTGATCCTTTGAAGAATCTATTCCCTTATACAAGCTTGGAGTACCAGTATTTTTTCTTCTTCTAATATAATGTCCAGTTGCCATAGCACTTGCACCTAATTTTTTAGCCCTATCAAGCATGTCTATAAACTTAACTGTTTGATTACACCTTACACAGGGAATAGGTGTTTCTCCTCGAAGATATGAATCAGCAAAGTTTTCCATTACTTGATCTTGAAAAAGATTTTCATAGTTCAATACATAATGGGGAATTTGAAGTTTACTTGAGACTAATCTTGCATCATTTATATCTGATCCTGCACAACATGCTCCCTTTTTTTGAAGCGCCTGACCATGATCATACAACTGCATAGTTAAACCTACCACATCAAAACCCGCTTCAACAAGTAATGCAGCTGTGACGGAGGAATCAACGCCCCCAGACATTGCTACAACTATTCTGTGATCAGAAGGATTACCTTTTAAATCCATATCTTCAATTACTTGATTAATGTTAATCATCAACCTTACTCTTTTGGTATTAAAAGCCTAAGACCGTCAAGCTTGTCACTAACTTCTATTTGACATCCTAATCTGGATGTAGGTTGAAGCCCAACTGCTAAATCTAACATATCTTCTTCATCAGGGTTAGGACCACCTACAATTGAAAACCAATCTTTATCAATAATGACGTGACATGTGCAACAAGATATCGAACCACCACATGTACCCTCAATTTCTAAATCATTATCTCTAGCAACTTCCATTACAGACAGTCCATTTTCTGCTTCAACAGATTTTTCAGTTCCTTCTGAGTCAACAAATATAAGTTTAGGCACCTTTTACTCCAAAATTTATTAATACTTATTTTAAATCAAGCCAACATTCGGCTAAGTTATCTAATTCTTCAATGGTTATCAAGCCCTCAGATTCTAATATTGAATCGTTTGGTGGAAATGACAATCTAATTGAATTTGACGCAAGATCTTCATAACCCATTGCACTAACTACATGACTTTTACTTATTTTACCAGAACTACAAGCTGAACCTGAGCTTACTGAAAATGACGCAAGATCTAATTTCATTAATGCTAAATCACCAGGGATATTTGGTAAGGCCATAAGTAAGGTATTACTTACCCTATTACTATTCTCCCCAAAAAAAATTGTTTCTGGTCTCATTTTTTTAATTTTATTACTTAGATAATCTCTGAGGCATTTCACTTGATTATCATTTTTTTTTGGCATTTCTGACATAATAAGAGCGGCTTCACCAAAACCCAATATTCCAAAAATATTTTCCGTTCCTGCCCTTATACCCTTTTCTTGTCCCCCTCCTAATATTTGAGGAGTTAAATTAAATTTATTGTTATTTATAAGTGCCCCTATACCACTTGGAGCTCCTATTTTATGCCCTGATAGAGTTAAAAAATCTATCTCTAATTCATTCAAATTTATTTCAATTTTACCTAAGGCTTGTGCGGCATCACAATGAACCAAACATCCATATTTTTTTGCAATATTTATAACCTCTTTGATAGGCTGTATTACACCAGTTTCATTATTAACCCACATGACTGAAACCAAAATTTCTTTTCTATTTTTGTTGATGCTTTTAAGTAATGTTTCCATAGCATTTAGGTCAACTACTCCATTTTTATTTACAGGAATAATTAAGTTACTTTTAGAAGAAGACAAAACTGCCAAATGTTCTATAGAACTTACGACAATAGTATTAAAGTTATTGAAAACTAAATTTATAGCCTCTGTTGCAGAACTTGTAAAAATTATATTATCACTCTTTGCATTTACTAATCTAGCTATATTTAGTTTAGCTTTTTCCACTAAATTTTTACCTTTTCTTCCATAATAATGCACTGATGACGCATTTAGCGGGCCAAAATTCATACAGTTAATCAAAGATTTTTTTACTTTCTCTAAAACCGGTACAGTTGCATTGTAGTCTAGGTAAATTTGTCTGTTCATTTTACTTATTTTGTTTTTAAAAAACTCTTGTAATTATTTTTTTAAATTTTTACTTTTATTATCACTTTCAAATCTTTTAATTTTTTTCTCTAAATTTTCAACTTTTTTTAATAATGATACAAGTGCCTTTTCTCTTGGATCTGCGTCACTATTTGAAACAGCATAGGGTTTAAAGGTTTCTTTTTTTGCTGATCTTGCAAATTCTCTAGCGGGAACCCCCGCAACTGTAACGTTTGCAGGCACATCTCTTGAAACAACTGAGTTTGCTCCAATTCTTGCGTCATCACCAATATTAATCGCCCCTAAAATTTGAGCTCCTGAACCAATTATAACGTTGTTTCCAACTGTAGGATGTCTTTTTTGATTTCTTTGCAGGTCACTTTCTACTGACGGCATAATACCGCCAAGAGTTACTCCTTGATAAATTGTAACATTTTCTCCTATTTCAGTAGTTTCACCTATTACTATACCTATACCATGATCCATAAAAAAGTTTGGTCCTATTTTGGCAGCGGGGTGAATTTCAATACCTGTAAATATTCTGGCAAAATGCATTATTAGTCTTGATAAAAATTTTAAATTGTACCTCCACAAAATATTTCCAATTTTATAAAAAAACATTACGTGAAAAGATGGATATAGAAAAATTACTCCAAGTCTACTTCCAGCGGCAGGATCTCTTTCGATAATAGAGTCTATTTCTTTAAAAAAGTTTTTAATATTCATTAATTTACACACTGAGTTTTAAGATAATTTATACTATAACTTTATCTAAAATTGTTCAAAAATATTAAGTATAAAATATATTTTTATTTAATTTATTAATATTGACAGATTAAAGATAAATTATTATTCGATAATTATAAAATTCAATAAAAGTGTTCCTTTAATTTTATAGCCATATCATTTATGTTATAAATATATTTAAATTCACCGGAGCTAATAAATGCCTGAAGTTATTCTAAATGGTCCACACGGAAGAATTGAATGCAGATACCATTCAGGCATTTCAACAGATTCTCCTATTGCCCTTATTTTACACCCTGAACCTAATCAAGGTGGCAGTATGAATAATAAGGTTTCGTATGGAATGTATCATGAATTTAGAAACAGAGGTTTTTCAGTTTTACGTTTTAATTTTAGAGGTGTTGGAAGAAGTGAAGGCATATACGAGGGTGGTGAGGGAGAGTTAGCTGATGCTGCCGCAGTTTTAGACTGGGTACAATCTCAAAATATACATTCAAGATATACCTTTATTGCTGGATTTTCTTTTGGTTCTTGGGTTGGAATGCAGCTAATGATGAGAAGACCAGAGATTTTCGGTTTTATTTCAGTTTCACCACCAGCAGATAAATTTGATTTTTCTTTTCTTGCACCTTGCCCAGCATCTGGCTTAATAATTCATGGTGAAAATAACAATAGAGTACCAAGCGAGGCAATTCAAAAAATTGTTGATAAAATTTCTATCCAAAAGGGTATCAAAATAGATGTTGAATTCATAAAAGAAGCTAATCATATGTTTTCTAATCATGACGAAGAATTAATGGAAGCTATAAGAAAATATTTAAACAATGCTCTAGATTCATCAGAATATAGAGAGATATAAAATAAAAAAGAGAATTACTAATGAATAAATCTATAAATTCAGATTTTCTGAATGTTATGAATGAAAGAGGTTTTATTCATCAAATTACTGATAAAAATAATCTAGTCCAAGAATTATCTACAAATATCATGACTGGTTACATAGGTTTTGATTGCACAGCACCCTCTCTCCATGTAGGATCATTAATTCAAATAATGATGCTTCGATGGTTTCAAAAAACAGGGCATAAACCAATCGTTCTTATGGGTGGGGGTACAACTAAAATTGGTGATCCATCTGGTAAAGATAGTGCTCGACCTGTCCTTTCCGCAGAAAACATAGAAATAAATCAAAATAATATTAGAACTATTTTTGAAAAATTTTTAAAATTTGGATTTGGTAAAAACGATGCAATTATGGTTAATAATTCAGAATGGCTGGAAAGACTTAATTATATATCATTTTTAAGAGATTTTGGGTCCTCTTTTTCAGTTAATAAACTTATAAATCTGGAAAGTGTTAAACAAAGATTGGATAGAGAACAAAATTTATCTTTTCTAGAATTTAATTACTCTTTGCTTCAAGCATATGATTTTTTGCATTTGTATGAAAATTACGGTTGTAAAATACAAATGGGTGGGTCTGATCAATGGGGGAATATAGTTACTGGCTTAGACTTAATTAGAAAGAAAACTTCAAAACAAGCATTTGGTTTTACGTCTCCATTATTAACCACCAGTAGTGGTGCAAAAATGGGCAAAACAGCTAATGGAGCAGTCTGGCTAAATATAGAGCAAATGTCTGATTGGGATTTTTGGCAATATTGGAGAAATACTGAAGATTTAGATGTTATAAAGTTTTTAAAACTTTTTACAGAAATACCAATTACAGAGATTAATAAATTACAGCAATTAAAAGGCGTAGAATTAAATGATGCCAAAATAATTTTAGCAAATGAAGTTACAAAATTGTGTAGAAGTGGAGAAGCTGCTGAAAAAATCTCAACTGCTGCTTCTAATTTATTTAATAAAATCATAGATGATGAAGGATTACCCACTATAAATATATCAAAACCTGAAATATCCTTTATTAATGCTTTAAAAGAATTAAATTTTCTAAAAACAAATGGAGAAGCAAGAAGATTAATAAGAGGTCACGGTGCTAAAATTAACGATATTATGGTTAGTGATGAAAATTATATTTTAAAAATAGATGATTTTAGAAATGGTAAGGTAAAAATTTCATCAGGGAAAAAAAGACATGGACTATTAATTTGTTCTTAATTCAAACTAATTAATTTGACTTATCATCAATAAAAAAATTATTGTCATTCAACCAGTCATCTGCAAACAAATCTCTTAAAATACCTGGCGCAAATGATAGAGTATTTAATTCAACCTTGGGGCTTTCAATTGGTCCAACCATTTTAAATTGCCCTGCAAATAACCCCTCTTTTTTTAATCCTGTTATTAACTTACCAACAGCAGGAACAATACTTATAATTTGCGATATTAATTTAATTGGCGCTACTGATCCTCTCATATTTAAAAATTTTCTCTCTAAATTTATTTTTCCTTTAGCAGCAATTCCTAATGATTCACTGGAAAGATATACCTTATCAAACGTAAAGTTATGTTTCTTGACGTTTATATTCGCCCTTCCTTTATCAAAATAAACTCCTTCACCGGAAATAACAGATTGAATACCAGAAAAGCTTAAAACAGATAAGGAGTTAATTATTCCTGGAGTGTTAATTAGACTAAATTTTTTTGATATAATAACACCTTTATAATGATCATATGTATCATTTAGAAAATTTATATTTATTTTCATTTCACCACTTCTTATATTTTTTGTGAAACCAAGAGCATTAAGAAGTTTACCTCCATCAGAAGTGTCAAAAATAATATTAGGTAATTTATCTTTGTTTTTTTCCATAATAATTTTGGTTTCTGCACCACCAACTAAACCAAAACCGTTAAGCTTCGATATTTTATCGTCAATGTAAATTTCAAATTTTCCACTATCTAATAAAGATGATTTACCAAGCCACATTTGTCCAAATGCATTTGCTTCAAATATAGATTTATTTATTGTTCCTCTTAGGCTACCTGCCAAAGAAATTTTAGGGTCTAAGATAATCTTATCAGCTGTGATTTCAAAACTTATGTTCATGTTATTGTCGGATTGTTTTTTAAGATTATCTTTAAAATAAGAAAATTCTATTTTTTTTCCTGAAAAATTTAAGTCAAATATTTTATTTTTTTTAGCAATAGATATTTGTCTCATATCTAATTTTGGAGTATTAATATTCCTCAATAAAATTTGGGTTGGAGTTATACCATCTAATTTGACAATACCAATTTTATAATTACTTTTTTCTATTTTTAAATTTATATCCTTTATAAAAGCAAGTTTACCCTTTTGGTAAATAATTTCAGTTTTAATTGAGGATTTTATATTTTTTTTCTTTATGAGGTTTAAATAATTTATTTTTAAATCTGTATCAGTTAAGTCTGAATTTAACTTTAAATTTAGGTCTAGATTGCTAATGTCTCCAGTTAATCTAATATTAAATTTAGTATCACCGATTATATCTACATTAAAATTTTTCTTTAGGTAATCAGAAAATTCCTTATTATTTTTTACTTCCAGAAGACCGTTTTTAATAAATTGATTTTTAATTATTGTATCTTTTAAAGCATATTGAAGTTTATTATCTTTAAATAACATTGCTTTTTTAATTATATAATTACTTCCGTTAATTTCAACGTCATCAACTGAATACTGTAAATTATCTTTTTCAAATTTAGCTTTATTAATAATAAATTTATTTTTATGAATTTTCAGTTTTATTTTGGCGTGATCGAATTTATAATTTAGATTATTGCCCCTTAATAATATGAAGCCTGTCGAAGCATTTAAATCAATATTTGCCCAACTTTGGTCAATTATTATTTTGTTATTATGTTTATTCACTTCAAATTTAAAGTCGCCAGATATAGTACAAAATACTTTTTTAACGATTTTATCATTATGTTCAAACCTAATATTACTGAATTTTGACCGCCCACTTATCTTGAAAATATTAATTTTTTTTAAAAATGAAAAATTTAAACCAAAATTTATGCTATTTAAACTACCACCTTTGAAACTATCGTTATATTGTTTTAAGACATTTAAATTAACGAATGAATTATAATATTTTTTATAATAACTTAGATGATTTTTTAATATTTTTGTTGATAATCTTTTTATTAAAAAATTAGAAAAACCAGTTTTAGAATTAAAATCTATCTCAGAGTACGCTATTATTACATCGCCTATTGATAAATTATTAATCTTCAATAAGCTATTTTGTTTATTCCATAATAATTTACCACTTAACTCCGAATTTAAAATAATATCATCATTATTTTTAATAATTAAGTTTGATTTCTTTGATAAGAAATTAAAACTTTCTATATTAAAATTCTTATCCGTAACAATATTAATTCTACCCTTTAAAAAGCCAGAAATAGTCTCTGTTTCAAATTTTAATTTTTCTTGTAACAAATTACTTAAGAATAATTTTGGATCGATATTTTCTATGTTAAAGTTAAATTTATTAAAACTTTCTAAAAAATTAGCTTTTACAGAAAAGTTTAATCTTTTATTTTTACTACAATTCATGTTGAGTGAACGGGCATTGTTTAAATATTGTGAAACAAAAACATTTTCACAATTAATTTTTAAAATACTTTGTTTAAGTGCATTCCTACGATCTGAAATTAAAAAGCTAATATTTCCGATTACGATTTTATTTTGTAATATTTTTTTTAATGAGTGCTGTTTATCAAAACGTTTTTGATTTATTGATAAAAAAATTTTAAATAATGGTCCCGGTATAAATTTATTTTTCTGTAATTTTCCATACAAAGATAAATCTTTAAAATTTAGGTAACTAAATTCAAGATTATCTTTATTAAAAAAAATATTTCTAAAAAAGAAATCATACGTAAACCCTAATTCAATGAGCTTAATATTTGATTTTTCTTTTTGATCAATTGTATGAACTTTTGTATCATTCAATTCGATTTTTACAATATTAGGCCAGTTAGGTTTTAATATCTTTATTGAACTAATTTCAATTATTACATTTTCGTCATTAATTTTACTTGAGATAAAACTTTTTACCTTTTTGTTAAGAACACCTTTTAAATTAAATGATTTAATTATAAAATTTTGTGTTTGTTCTGAATAAACAAACATGGTTGTGACTACCCCGAATATAAAAAAAGGTAATATCAAAAGTAGAATTAAAACTTTTTTCATCATCTTTCCTATTTTGTATAATATTAGACAAATCGTAGTTGATATATTCCTTTGATATAATATAACTTAATAAAACTTTTAATACTAATTATAAGAGATCTTAATAATGATAAAAATAAATGATGAAATACCGAATTTTGTAATTTTAACTGATACAGGCGATTTTAAAATTTCAAATCACAAAGGAAAAAAAATTGTTGTTTTCTTTTTTCCTAGAGCAGATACTTCTGGATGTACTGCTGAATCGATTGCTTTTACAAATCTACAACATGAGTTTGATAAATTAGATTGTGTTGTTATCGGTATTTCAAAAGATAATCAAAAAAAACAGGGTAAATTTAGAGAAAAATATAATCTTACTTGTGAACTTGGTGCTGACTTTGAAAATGACGTATGCGAACAATTTGGTGTATGGGTAGAAAAATCTATGTATGGAAAAAAATATATGGGTATTCAAAGATCTACGTTTTTATCGAACGAACAGGGTATAATAACAAATGTTTGGGAAAAAGTGAAAGTTCCTGGTCATGCAGAAGAGGTTTTAGAAACTGTAAAAAATCTTAACAATTGATTTATCTTTTCATTCCAACTTTTAGTGCCAAAGCAGATTCAATAAAAATATCTATATCTCCATCTAATACAGATTGAGTGTTTCCTACTTCTACATTTGTACGTAGATCTTTGACCATTTGATAAGGATGGAGAACGTAAGATCTTATTTGACTTCCCCAACCTATTTCTCCTTTATCACTTGTACTTTTGTTATTAACTTCTTCTCTTCGTTTCAACTCAATTTCGTATAATTTTGCTCTTAGCATGGATATTGCTTGAGCTTTATTTCTGTGCTGAGATCTATCATTCTGACATTGTACTACGGTGTTTGTTGGTAAATGTGTAATTCTTATTGCAGAGTCCGTTTTATTTACGTGTTGTCCACCTGCACCAGAGGCTCTATATGTATCAATTCTTAAATCTTTGTCTTCAATTTCAATATCTATTTCATCATTAATTTCGGGATAAACCCAGATTGAAGCAAAACTAGTATGTCTTCTTGATGAAGAATCAAAAGGAGATATTCTTACTAATCTATGAACACCTGACTCAGTTTTCCCCCAACCATAGGCGTTAAATCCCTCTATTAATAAAGTGCAAGATTTAATACCTGCTTCATCTCCTGAGCTTTCTTCAATAGTTGAAATTTCATATCCTTTTTTATCTGACCATCTTGAATACATTCTTTGTAACATCAAAGCCCAATCTTGAGCTTCTGTACCACCTGCCCCAGCGTGTATTTCGATAAAACAATTGTTTGTATCAGCTTCTCCAGATAACAAACTTTCCAACTGAAGTTTATCACATTTTTTTACTAAACTATCTATTTGAGAAATTATTTCGTCAATTAGTTCTTTATCATTTTCTTCCTCCGCAAGATCTATAAGCTCGCATAAATTACTTTTCTCAATTTCGATAAATTTTATAAGATCTAAATTTTTTTCAATTTGCTTTTTTTCTCTCATAATTACTTGAGCTTTAGATGAGTCTCTCCAAAAATTTTCAGTTTCTATTAATTCATCCAATTCTTTGGTTCGATTTAGCGACTGTTCCCAATTAAAATGTTTTTTTAAAATATTTAAACCATTATCAATTTCTTTGAATTTTACTTGAATTTCGGTTTGCATAACTTGTTCCCTACAAAATTAATATAGAGGCGAAAGATTTTTTTTAATTATATTTGAGTTTTTTAAATCTATAAGATTTTTATCAAAACTTAAATTTGGTAATTGTCCTGGTTTAAACGCTTCCAAAATAGATTTTTTATCTTTAACACTTACTTGAAGACCACTATTGGGGTTTACAGATATAAGTTTTATTCCTGGTGGTCTCCTAAACGGAATATCTGGAATATTCAAAAGTGCTTCTTTCATAAAATCTTTAAATATTGGCGCAGCAACTGAACTGCCTGTTTCTTTGAAACCTAATGGTCTTGGATCATCAAACCCTACAAATACACCAACAACTAGGTCACTTGAAAAACCTATAAACCATGCATCAGTGTTAGAATTCGTTGTTCCAGTTTTGCCAGCAAGGTTTTTCCCCAGTGACTTTATAACAATGCCTGTGCCCCTCTCTATTGCTCCTTTTAACATTGATACCATCTGATAAGCAGAGGATGACGAGATAACTTTCTGCCTTGTATCTTTGACTGCTACTAAAGGAATATTTTTAGAATTGGTGTGCTGGCCATTACAATTTTTACAATTTCTCTTGTCATGTTTAAAAATAGTAACACCTCTTCTATCTTGAATACGATCAATTAAAGTTGGAGTTATTTTTTTTCCACCGTTAATTATCATTCCATAAGCATTAGTTAAACTTAGTAAATCAGTTTCACCCGCACCTAAAGACATTGATAAGAATGGTGGCAAATCTTTACTTATTCCAAATTTATATGCGTAATCTTGAATAATATTTTTAATGGATAAAGAGTTTAGTAAATTCTTTATTAAATCCTTATTTACAAAGATTTTATTATATATTTGATCAACGTTTAAATTTTGATTTATATATCTAAACAATTGTTTTTTATTAAGATTATGCGTTATAGAAAATTCTTCTATAATTTTCTTGTTAATTTTTTCTGTGTTTTTCTTTTTTTCAGTAATATAATCCACCATAAAATTCACAAATTGAATATCTTTTTTTAATTTTTTTCCAATTAATTTATTTGTATAGTTTTTTTCAATATAATTTTTAATTAGCTCTTCTTCTCGAATAAGTTTAATGGCAAGTCTAGCAGTCATAAGATTTCTTGATTTTTCAATACCAAGTCTCATTGGGCTAGGACCATAGAATTTTTTAGTATAATTAGCAGGTTTCCATTTTTTACAACCTGAACATTGATCATAAGCTAACGCTGCATCTAAAATCAAATCTGTAGGTTTGTAAAATCTTTCTAAACCTGCCAAATATACAAATGGTTTAAATGCAGAACCTGGTTGACGTTTTGCTTGGGTAGATCTATTAAACTCACTTTTCTCAAAGTTATATCCTCCACTCATTGCTAATACTCTTCCAGTGTGGGGATCTAGAGCAACAATTGCTCCATTCACCTTAGGAATCTGGGAAAGAGAGTAAAAGGCGTTTCCCTGATAATTGTTTTTTTTAGCTATAATCACATCCCCAACTTTAATAAATTTCTTAAAGTTTTTGAACTTAGCTCCTAAATAAATATTTAATTTATTTTTGTTATCTTTTTTAATCGTCTGTGGTCTAGCCCAATTTGCATTTAAGAATTTTATCTCAGCTGAAATTCCTTTAAGTAGTAAAATTTTTATAAAACCTTCATTTACCTGAGTGACTATAGCTGCATACCTGTTTTTTGGAAGGTTTAGTTGAATATTTTGTAAATATTTTGTAATAGCATCATCTTTATTGTTTAATAAATCAATATTAGCTATGGGACCTCTCCAGCCTTGTCTTTTATCCAAATTTTCTAATCCATTTATGAGTGAATTATCAGCATAAAATTGCATTAGAGGGTCTAAAGTAGTTCTGACTGAATACCCATTTGTGTACAATCTTGATCCTATTTTTTTATCTTTTGACAAAATCTTTCTTACTTCTTCGGTAAAATAAGGTGCATAACCTTCGTCAATACCGCTTGATTTACGGATATTTATTAGTTTATTACTCTCCATTTCTTTTGTTTGCTTATCAATATAACCATTCTTATTCATTTGATTTAAAACCCAATTTCTTCTATGAATTGCATTTTTTGTTTTAAGAATTGGATTATAATTATTTGGAGCTTTTGGCAAAGCAGCTAAAAAGGCTGACTCAGCCAAATCAAGATTATCTAAACTCTTATCAAAATAATTCAAAGCTGCAGCCGCAACACCATAAGATTTAAACCCTAAATAAATTTCATTTAAATATAATTCTAGAATTTGATTTTTGGAAAATGCTCTTTCAATTCGAATTGCCAATATGGCTTCCTTTATTTTTCTTTCAAAAGACACCTCGGAAGATAATAAAAAGTTTTTAGCAACCTGCTGAGTAATTGTTGACGCTCCAATTAGTCTTTTTCCCGAACCTATATTTTTTAAATTAGTTAATAAAGCTCTAAGTGTAGCTTTTATATCCAAGCCAAAATGATTATAAAATTCTTTGTCTTCAGCTGATATAAATGCATTAATAACATTTTTTGGAATTACGTTAATTGGAACAAAAACTCTTTTCTCGATAGCATACTCAGCAAGAAGTGCTCCATTGCCTGCATGAATTCTAGTAACTACATTTGGATTATATTTTGATAATTCTTTATAGTCTGGAAGTTGCTTTCCAAAGTACCATAAACCATAAAAGAAAACTATTATTCCTGATAATAACAATAAAAATGAAATATTTAAAAGGTAAGCAAAAATTTTCATAGTTATTTATATAAATTAAATTAGACATTTTTAGGACAAGTTTATTCTTTATTGGCATCAAAATAGTTTTTTACTGCTACTGCTAAACCATTACTTAGTTCTTTTAAATATTTAGTACTTAACATTTTTTTTTCTTCTTGTTTGTTTGATAAAAAACCAATTTCTATGAGGACAGAAGGAATATCGTAAGATTTTAAAACTGAAAATCCTGCAAATCTATGCCCTCTATTTACAGCTAATTTTGTTTTCTCAAGATTTGAAAGAATTTTTTTTGCTAAATATGCACTATCATTCATTGCTTTTCTTTGAAACATTTTAATCAAAGTGTCAAATATAATAGGGTCTCTAATTTTATTCTTATTAGCTAGAAAATTATCAACTTCATTTTCTCTTTTAGCTAACATTTTAGCTTCTTTATCAGACGCTTTATCAGAAAGACTGAATACAGAAATTCCATTAGCTTTTTTATTTTTGCTAGAATCTGCATGTATAGAAATAAAAATATCTGCATTATTTATTTTTGCTAAGTTTGTTCTTTCCTTTAAAGGTAAATATATATCCTTATCTCGAGATAATATCGTATATATATTTTTATACTTTTTTAGAGCCTCTTTTAGCATAATAGATGTTTTTAATGTTATATTTTTCTCTAAAGTGCCTAAATGACCTATAGCTCCAGGGTCTCTACCACCGTGTCCAGGATCAATAAATACAAAATATTTATTTTTAGAAATATTTTTTTTAAGACTTTTTGGTTTTATCTTTGGAAACTCGATTGATTTAGATTTGAAAGTTTTTTTACTTTTTAAACCATTAATTTGTTTTTCAAGAGATGAAACGTTTCCATTATTGATTTTTAATACGTGCTTAGCAATAGCAAAATTAGTAACACTTGACCTTGAAAACTGGATTTTTAAATTTAAAAAGTCACGACTATTTGCATTATCATACATTATATCGGAAATAATTGCGGGTTGTTTCAATTCTAGAACTAATATAGACCCGGATATGTTTTCTTTATTAAACTTAACATTCTTGATTATTCTTTTTTTTGAAATATTTTTTATATTAAGAATAATTTTTTTTTCAAAATTTAATATTATCCTATATGGATTATCCAACAAATTAACTTTGAAATTATCATTTTCTTTAATGTTAAAACATATAATATTATTCTCTTGAATTTCACAACTTGTATAAACTTTTTCTGATTTACTTTTTTGATCGGCAAATCCAATTGAGGTAATTAAATTTAATGAGATCAGAAAAATGAATAATAAAAGTGAACTATTAACATTATTTTTAAATATTATCACAATACTACTTAATGGTTAAAATAATTTTGTTGATAATTTAATACTACAAAAAATAAAGTTTGTCTTGATTAGGTTAAAGTTATATAACTCAATATGGAATTTATTTGATTTAGTGTTTATGAAGTTAATAGAAAGATATAAAATTATAGTTAAATTGACTGGAACACAAAACATGTGTTTAAATAGAATGAGTTGAAATCAAGTCTGACTTTATGATTTATGAGAAAGTTATTATTATATTATTTAAAAGGTTTTTTTATTTTTAAAATATCACAGATGTAATTTTTACATTTAAATGTTAATTATTTATACTTTAATTTATTTACTTTTAATTTCCATAAATACTCATTCATGTTGATAATGTGTTATTGAACTATTTTGATCTCACATAGATTTGGAGAGGAATTATGAGTAAACGTTTACTAATTGATGCGAGACAAATAGAAGAAACTAGAGTTATAACGACTACAAATGATATAATAGATGATTTTGAATATGAAGTTCACTCAAGAAGGCAGCTGAAAGGAAATATTTATCTTGCAAGAGTCACTAGAGTTGAACCCAGTCTTCAAGCAGCCTTTATAGAGTATGGAGGAAATAGACAAGGCTTTTTAGCTTTTAGCGAAATCCATCCAGATTATTACAGAATTCCTGTCGAAGATAAGAAAAAGTTAATAGCTGAAGCTTCGGCCCAGACAGATGAGGAATTAAAATTAATAGAAAATATTAATGACGACATTGATTTAGATTACAATGAAGAAGATCTTAAAAAAGTCAAAAAAAATCTCTATAAAAATTATAAAATTCAAGAAGTAATAGCACGTAGACAAATTTTATTAGTCCAAGTAGTAAAAGAAGAACGTGGTACAAAAGGGGCTGCTTTAACTACCTATATTTCAATAGCTGGTAGGTATTGTGTGCTAATGCCAAATACTCCAAGGGGGGGAGGAGTAAGTAGAAAAATTGCCAATGTAACTGACAGAAAGAGGTTAAAAAAAGTCGTTGACGAACTTGATGTTCCTATGGGAATGGCTGTTATAGTTAGAACTGCAGGCAGTAAACGTACAAAAACTGAAATTAAAAGAGATTACTCTAATTCAACAAGTATATGGGAAAATGTTAAAAATTTAACACTTGAATCTAATGCACCTTTTCTTATTCATGAAGAAGGATCGTTAGTTAAAAGAGCTATTAGAGATTTATATCATAGCGATATCGATGAAGTTTTGGTTGATGGGAATGAAGCTTATAAAACATGTAAAAACTACATGAAATCATTAATGCCAAGTCATGCAAAAAAAGTTCAACAATATAACGATGATAAAAATCCATTATTTCAAAAGTATAAAGTAGATTCTCAATTACATGATATTTTTAATCCTAAAGTAACACTTAAATCTGGTGGTTATCTAATTATAGATCAAACAGAAGCCTTAGTTGCGGTTGATGTTAATTCCGGAAAAGCAACAAGAGAAAGATCTATTGAGGATACTGCTTTGAAAACAAATCTTGAGGCTGCTGAGGAATTTGCGCGCCAAGCAAGATTAAGAGATTTGTCCGGTTTGATAGTCATTGATTTTATTGACATGGAGGAAAACAAAAACCGCATAAATGTAGAAAAAAAATTAAAAGAGACCATGCGAAAAGATAGAGCACGGATCCAAATAGGGGAAATAAGTAATTTTGGCCTCCTTGAATTATCAAGACAACGCCTTAGACCCTCTGTAGTAGAAAACTCTTCAGAATTGTGTCCACATTGTGGAGGATCAGGTAGAATCCAATCAATAGAAGTAAGTGCAATTCAAATTTTGAGATCTATCGAAGAAGAATGTAGCTCCGAAGAAAATATGGCAATAAGCGTTTCGGCACACTCAGATATTATTATTCACATTTTGAATAATAAAAGGTCTCATCTTAATGAAATTGAAATTAGATATGGAATATCAATTAATTTTATAAATGATAATACAATTATTCCGCCCTTAAGAAAATTGGAAGTAATTAAAAAAAATAATTTTAAACAAAATAATTCCACTGAAAATAAGCAAGACACCCTATCATCTGATAATGATGAAAAACAAACTAGAAAGAAAAGGAGCAAAAGACCCGTTAAAAAAAGAAGAAAAGAGGAAAATAAAACTAAAATTAATAACTCCTCTAATTCAACTGACGAAGATAAAAATGATAAAGTCAAAGAAACAGCCTTAGATGAGAATAAAGAGTTAAAGCCAATCAAAGATAATACCAAAAAAATTGATGCAAAACAAAAAAATACAAAAAAGAAAATAATTCGAAAATCAAAAACGAAAACAGATACAAAAATTAAAAACGAACAAGATAAACCAGGTAAAACAGATGAAGATAAGATTGATTTGAGAAAAACACAATCATCTGCGCCAATAGAAATTATGAAGGTGGATGGAAAATTTAATTCTGAAAAAACAAAGAAAAAAGGTTGGTGGTCAACATAAAAATATTATTCATTGTAATTTTTATTTTTGTTTCAAAACAAGGATATACCGCGCAGAGTATTTCGATTATTAGAGATGCGGAAATTGAGTTTTTTTTGCATAAAGTTATACAAACTATAATTGATAAAAAAGTTAAAAAAAATATTTATTACCCTAGGTTAATCTTGAATGATCAATACAATGCTTTTGTGACGGGCTCAAATAAAATTTATATAAATACAGGTTTAATAAAAAAATCTAAATCAATAAGCGAAATACAAGGTGTTTTTGCTCACGAAATTGGCCACTTGGCTTTAAACCATCATAGTTCAAGATCTATTAATAATAAAAGTTTAACTAATTATGGAAAATTTGCTTCAATAGTTGGTATTGCACTATCTGCAAGTGGAAAATTAGATACAAATTCAGCAATTGGCTTAATTGTAGGATCACAAGATCTGGCTACAAAATCCTCACACCAATTTTCTAGGATTCAAGAGCAACAAGCTGATAAATTTGCATTTGATGTAATGCTAAAGAAGAAAATTCCTTTTGATGGTTTAGAACGCCTATTACTTAATTTAAGTGATAATGAGGCATTAAATGAAAATTCATTCACGGGCTATTATAGATCACATCCATTTTCTAAGCAAAGACTAGATCAGTTAAAAAAATATAAATCTAGAATGAAATATACTACAAAGGAAACTCAGAACATATTAATTAATAACAATAAAATTTCATTGGAATACATCAAAAATAAAATTAATTCATATAACAGTGAACCAGATAAAATTTTAAAAAATAAAGAAAATAGCAATAAAATTTTATTGAACTATTCTCGAGTAATATCGTCTTATAAAGCTGGAAAATATGATTTAGCCCGCAAATATCTAAATACTTTAGAAAATAATTATAAAAATTATCCATACTTTTTTGAATTATCTGGAGATATTTATTTTAAAAATGGAAGTTTTGAAAAAGCAATAACTGAGTATAAGAAAGCTATTGAAACTGTAAATGAACAATTTACTCCATCTATTGATCTTATTAAATTCTCTTTAGTGAAATCATATATTCAAACAAATAAAAAGAAATATTTAAACAATTCTATTATCGTTTTAGAACAATTACTCCAAAACAATCCCAAATGGAGCTATTTATGGAGATTATTAGCAAAGTTGTCTAATAAAGTTAATAGAATAGGTATTTCATATATTGCTTTAGCTGAAGAAGCTCTAATTAAAAAAAACTTTATTAAAGCAAAGAAATATGTAGATTTAGCAAATAGTGATCCATCTATACCTAACTCTTACAAACTAAGAGGTGCAGACATTTTAGCAAGAATAAAAATAAAAAAATAATCTGCTTATTATTTGAAAGATTCTAATATGAAACAAAAAATTCAAGTATTACTTCTAATTTTGACCTCAGTTTTTTTACTTATTTTTCCATCTTATGCTCATGAAATTAAAATAGAAGAAATTGAAAAAATTATAAAAAATTATTTAATTAAAAATCCCAAACTGATTAAATCTACTCTTGAAGAGTATAAAAAAACAGTTGAAATAAACAAAAAAAATAATGCTATTACTTTACTTCAAAACATCAAAAATCCTGGTATTTTTAATAAAAATTCTGACATAACAGTATATGAATTTTTTGACTATAATTGTGGTTACTGTAAATCAGTTGTGAACACAATTATGGATGTTATTTCTGAAGATATAAAAGTCGACTTTGTCTTTGTTGAACTGCCTATATTGTCACAAAGTTCATATATAGCAGCTACCGCTGCTCTTGCATCAGAAAAGCAAGGTTTATATAATGATTTTCATCTATCACTTATGAAAAAAAGGGGTAGAATAACAGAAGATGTAATTTTTAATATTGCAGAAAAAACTGGTCTAAATATCAATCAACTAAAAATTGATATGAGAAGCAAAGAAATTGAAAATAAACTTAAGAAAAATAGAAAAGTGGCTAAATTACTAAATTTAAATGGAACTCCAGCTTTTATTATTGGGGATATTATATATCCTGGCGCTTTACAAAAAAGTGATTTAAAGCAAATAATAAAAAGTTTCCGGGAGAAATAATTTATTTTACTTAGTGTCTTAAAATCGACAATTTTAGATTTTATTCAGATTTTGGAGGTCAATTTTGAAAAAAAAACTATACATTATTAATGGACCAAATTTGAATCTTCTTGGTAGACGAGAACCTAAAAAGTATGGAAAAGCTTCATTGGAAACTGTTAGATCTATATGTCTAGAAAAATGTAAAGGTTATAGCTTAGACTTACATTTTTTTCAGTCAAATATAGAAGGTGAATTGATTAGTGAAATACATAAAGCAATTGATGATGGATGTGGAGTTATCATTAATGCTGGTGCATTAACACATACATCTATCGGTATTTTTGACGCCTTAAGTATGTTTAATGGTCCTAAAATTGAAATACATATAACTAATGTTTACGCTAGAGAAAATTTTCGACATAAATCTTATATTTCTCCGGTTGTCACAGGTATAATCGCTGGTTTAGGGGTGAACTCATATATGCTTGCTGTAGATGCAGTTCATGATCTTATAAAAGACTGAACAAAAAATAGGTGAAGTAATGAATAAGAAGAATTCGCATAGAGAAAACCTTAATATAGTTCAAGACTTTGTCGATATTGTTAATAAGAATGATTTATCAGAATTAGAATATGAAGCTGAGCATTTTAAAATAAAAATTAAAAATAATCTGAATAATTCACCAAGTCCTCAAAAAACTATTGTTAAAACTCCCAAAACTAATATTTCGGAAAATAATATCAAAATAGAAGAAAAAACTGAAAAGTTTAATAACAAACACCCTGGTGCAGTCAATTCGCCAATGGTTGGCACAGCTTATTCATCCCCAGAGCCAGGTAAGGAAACGTTTATTAAATTAAATTCTTCAGTGTCAATCGGCGATACATTACTCATTATTGAGGCTATGAAAGTAATGAATTCAATTACCGCACATAAATCTGGAAAAATAGCTCACATAGGTTTTGAAAATGGCCAGCCAATAGAATTCAATCAATTACTAGTAGTGATTGAGTAATAGGTTCGTCATGTTTTCAAAGATTTTAATAGCAAACCGAGGTGATGTGGCTTTAAGAGTTTTAAGGGCCTGTAAAGAGCTAAATATCAAAACTGTTGCTATTCACTCTACAGCAGATAATGATGCAATACATGTCCGATTAGCCGATGAAAGTGTATGTATCGGCCCTGCTCCATCTTCAAAATCATATTTAAATATCCCAGCAATAATAACGGCCGCTCAATTAGTCGGAGCTGACGCTATTCATCCGGGTGTTGGTTTTTTGTCAGAAAATCCAGAGTTTGCTGAAATTGTTGAAGCTCATAATATTGTTTTTATAGGACCAAAACCGGAACATATAAGATGCATGGGAGATAAAATAGAGGCTAAAATAACAGCGCAAAAACTAGGGATACCTCTTGTTCCTGGTTCTAAAAATAATATTTATGATTTCGAAAATGCGTATGAAGAAGCCAAAAAAATTGGTTATCCTGTCTTAATTAAAGCAGCTTCTGGAGGTGGCGGTAGAGGAATGAAAGTCGCTTTAAATGAAGAAGAACTTGAATCAGCTTTTACAGCTGCTAAAAGTGAAGCAAAAGCGGCATTTGGTGATGACCGCGTATATATTGAAAAATATCTTCAAAATCCAAGACACATAGAAGTACAAATAGCGGCTGATAAATTTGGCAATACTGTTCATCTTGGCGAAAGAGAATGTTCTATTCAAAGACGACATCAAAAAGTGATTGAAGAAGCCCCTTCACCTGCAATAGATAATAAGTCAAGGAATGCTATAGGTAAGATAGCATCAAATGCTGTATCAAAAATGGGATATTTAGGATTAGGTACCATTGAGTTTTTATACGAAAATAATGAGTTCTTCTTTATAGAAATGAACACTAGACTTCAGGTAGAACACCCCATTACTGAAGCGATTACAGGAATAGATTTAGTAAGAGAACAAATAATGATCGCAGCTGGACTACCATTATCCTTCAAACAAAATGATGTAAAAATTAATGGTCATGCAATTGAATGTAGAATCAATGCCGAAGATCCCAGAACATTTATACCTTCTCCAGGTAAAATTTCACAATTTCACTCTCCATGTGGACTTGGTGTTAGAATTGAGTCTTGCATATACTCAGGATATGAAGTTCCCCCATATTACGACAGTTTAATTGCCAAACTAATTGTGCATGGAAATAACAGAGATCAATGCATACTAAGACTTAAGCAAGCTTTGAGAGAAATCGTGATAGAACCAATTTCTACAACTATAGAATTGCATAGAGATATTCTTAATACCGAAGTAATGGAAAAAGGCTCATACGACATCAGATGGTTAGAAAATAAATTATTAAGTTCCTATTAATATTCATTAGTAATGTAAGAAAATATACTTGAGTACTAGACACCCTTTATCAATCTCACCAGAACAATTAGTTCAAGCTTATACTCTTGGTATTTTCCCTATGGCTGAGAACAGAAAAGATAAAAAAATTGTTTTTATTGATCCTGAATATAGGGCTCTTATACCAATCAGTAAATTTAAGGCTTCAAAAAGTCTTATTCGTTTAGCAAAAAAAAGACCTTTTAAGATAACTATGAATAAAGCTTTTGCAGATGTAATAAGATCATGTGCAACTGTAAACAGAACAGAGACTTGGATAAACAATGAAATAGAAAATTTATTTATTTCCCTAAATAGTTTAAAATATGCACATTCAATTGAATGTTGGCAAAACAATCAACTAATCGGTGGAATATACGGAGTTGCTTTAGGTGCAGTTTTTTTTGCAGAATCAATGTTTAGTTCTGTTTCAAATGGAAGTAAAATTGCCTTATTAAACCTAGTTGCAAGATTATGGAAAAGTGGTTTTAAAATATTAGACGTCCAATTTCTAAATGATCATTTGATACAGTTTGGTGCATATGAAATTAACAAAACTAAATTCAAACAAGATCTTGATGAAGCCATTAGATTAAAAACAGATTTTTATTATTTACCTTCAACTGATGATGATTTTTTTAATTGTTTATCAACTTTTTTACAATCAAGGATCGAAACATCATAAACAGGGTTCTCTAAAGCATTTAGAGCTGGACTAGATGCAAACATCCATCCACTAAATTTTACCTCTGAAAGTCTATCAGAATTATCTTTAATTTTTATAAATGCTAAAGACTCAGGTTTAAATATGGGTTTTGAAAAAACACATCTTTCTACAAAAATATCTAATACTCCGAATTTATACGTCGTACCTACATCTACTTCAAAAGTTTGTACCCTTGCTGTAATCTTATCAAGACCTTGAATAAGCAATTTATTTCCCTCAATCCATTGTGACGATGATGCAATTTTAGGAAAAAGAACAAATATGACAACAAAAGTTAAATATATGAATTTCATCAAAAAACCTGAATTATTTTGTTATTTTTTGTTGCCTGAAAATATAAATTTTCCAAGCATATCTGTAAAACTTAATGTATCAGTAGTGTCATATATAACATCATTTGGTCCTAAATTTTGTTCAGATGTGCCGGGTATTATGTCTAAAAAGTTCCCCCCTAAAAGACTAGCAGAGGCAATTTTTGCTGAAGAGTCATCTGGGATTTTTATATCGTTATTAACAATAATTTTTACTTTTGCATTATAATCTTCTTGATTAAGTTCTAATTTAGTAATTTTACCTACATTAATTCCAGATATTTTTACATCATCTCCATTTTTTAAACCTGCAGTTGAACCAAATATTAACAAAATATTATACCCATCTTTTTGAGTGTTTATTGACTGCATACCCAAAGTTAAAAAGCCTATTGCAGTAAGCAAAACGATAGCTCCTAATAATATCTCAATTAAACTATATCTCATGAAGTGTCTTCCTAATTAATTCATTTTTGTTAATATTATAACTAATTTAAAAAAATAATAAATATTCATTGTAATAATTATTTATTTTAAAATTCTTAATTAATTGGTTAAAAATTAAGTAAAATTAGATAGTTACAAAAAAAAATCAAAAAAATTGAATTATCCACTTTACTAACACATACTAAATCATGTAATTTAAATTTTCGTAGTTACTATATATTGTGTTTATCCACAGGCCATATTAATTAACGTAAATCAAATAGATAAATTAAATTAAGGAAAAACAAGAGTTTATTTATAGGAAATTTTGAACATCATGACATTTTGTTAAAATTTAAACAATTTATCCACAAGAGGTTATGAGACTTCAGCAACAAAATCTGACAAATACACAATTATTGTTTTCTTTATTGTAAAAAGGAAAAGAGATGAAATTTAGAAGACAATTTACAAAAAAAGGAAACGACGCTTATGCAGGTTTGGAGTTTAAAACTACCTCTAGTGAAATTAAAAATCCAGATGGAACAATAGTTTTTAGTGCTCCAAACATTGAAGTTCCTGGCAACTATTCTCAAGTAGCAGCAGATATAATTGCACAAAAATATTTTCGTAAAGCAGGTGTTCCCGCTATTGTTAAAAAAGTAGAAGAAAAAAATATTCCTAATTGGTTATGGCGATCTGAGCCTGATACTGAAAAATTAAATAAAATATCAAAAGACAAAAGATACAAAGGTGAAGAGTCGGCAAAACAAGTTTTTGACAGATTAGCTGGAACATGGACCTATTGGGGATGGAAAGGCAAATATTTCACCACAGAACAAGATGCAAAGATATATTTTGACGAAATGAGGTTTATGCTTGCGGCTCAAATGTGTGCACCAAACTCACCGCAATGGTTTAATACAGGGTTACATTGGGCATACGGAATAGATGGTCCAAGTCAGGGACATTATTATGTTGATTTTGAAACAAAAAAATTAGTGAAATCACAATCATCCTACGAACATCCTCAACCTCATGCATGTTTTATTCAATCTGTTCAAGATGACCTCGTAAACGAGGGCGGTATTATGGATCTTTGGGTAAGAGAAGCTAGACTTTTTAAGTATGGATCTGGAACTGGATCAAATTTTTCAAAATTAAGAGGTAGTACCGAAGGTTTATCTGGTGGTGGAAGATCATCAGGGATGATGAGTTTTTTAAGAATCGGTGACAGAGCAGCCGGAGCCATTAAATCTGGTGGAACGACGAGAAGAGCTGCAAAGATGGTAACTGTTGATATAGATCATCCTGACATTGAAGAATATATCAATTGGAAAGTTGTTGAGGAACAAAAAGTTGCTGCATTAGTTGCAGGATCAAAATTAACAGCTAAAAATTTAAAGTCCGTAATGGATGCTTGTAATTTAGATAGTTATGGTGACAAAGAAAGATTAAACCCTAAAATCAATACTGAACTTAAAAAAGCAATCTTAAATTGCCGTGCGGTTATGATACCAGAAAACTATATCCAAAGAGTTATGCAATTTGCTGGTCAAGGGTTTAAGGAAATTGAGTTTCAAACTTATGATACAGATTGGGATAGTGAGGCATATTTAACAGTTTCTGGTCAGAATTCTAATAATTCAGTAAGAGTGAGCAATGAATTTTTAGAAAAAGTTCAGCAAAAAGGTGAATGGGACCTCATAAGAAGAACAGATGGAGGTGTTCACAAAACAATTAATGCAACCGACTTGTGGTCTAAAATCTCTAAGGCGGCGTGGGCCTGTGCAGACCCTGGACTTCAATATGACACTACTATTAATGAGTGGCATACTTGTCCAGAAGCTGGAAGAATAAATGCTTCAAATCCGTGTTCAGAGTATATGTTTATTGATGACACAGCATGTAACTTAGCATCTATAAATTTATTGCAATTCAAAAAAGATGACTCATCTTTTGATATAGAGGCGTATGAATATACTACCAGGCTGTGGACATTAACTCTCGAAATTTCTGTAATGATGGCACAATTTCCTTCAAAAGAAATTGCGCAAAAATCTTATGAATACAGAACACTTGGATTAGGATATGCAAATATAGGTGGTTTACTAATGTCTTGGGGTATTCCTTACGATAGTGATCAAGGAAGATCCATATGTGCGGCACTTACATCTATAATGACTGGTATTTCATATGCAACATCAGCAGAAATTGCTGGAGAACTTGGTCCATTTCCAAAATATAACGAAAACGCAAATAGTATGTTGAAAGTTATGCGTAATCACAAACGAGCTTCAGAAGGTAAAATTAGAGGCTACGAAGATTTATCTATTAATCCAGTTCCTCTTATGTCTCAAGATTGTCCAGATCCAAATTTAATTTCTGCTGCTAAAGAGGCGTGGACAAAAGCTTTAGCTCTGGGTGAAAAGAATGGATATAGAAATGCTCAAGCTACTGTAATAGCACCAACTGGAACAATTGGCCTAGTTATGGATTGTGATACTACTGGTATAGAACCAGACTTTGCTATGGTTAAATTTAAAAAATTGGCTGGTGGTGGATATTTTAAAATTATAAACAGAGTGGTTCCTGAAGCTTTAGCACATTTAGGATATGACGCAGATCAAATTGATGATATGCAAAGATACGCAGTTGGAGCTGGTAGCTTAAAAGATTGTCAAGCAATTAGCCATAATGCATTAATTTCAAAAGGATTTACCAACAAAGAAATCAAGGTAATTGAGGACTCTTTAGAATCTGCATTTGACATTAAATTTGTATTTAATCAATTTACTCTAGGTGAAGATTTTTGTAAAAATACACTAGGTATATCTACAGAACAAATGAATGATTTCACATTTAATATGTTAGAATTCTTAGGTTTCACTGCTGAAGAAATTGACGTTGCAAATATTCATGTTTGTGGTGCAATGACACTTGAAGGCGCACCCCACTTAAATAAAGATCATCTTGATGTATTTGATTGTGCTAATGTTTGTGGTCGAATAGGCAAAAGATTTTTATCTGTAGACAGTCACATTAAAATGATGGCAGCCGCACAGTCTTTTATATCTGGTGCCATTTCTAAAACAATCAATATGCCAAATGATGCATCTATAGATGACTGTAGCGATGCATATATGCTTTCTTGGCAACTGGGTATTAAAGCAAATGCATTATACAGAGATGGTTCAAAATTAAGTCAACCACTTAACTCCGCCTTACTAGATGAAGACGATATCAGTGAAGATCAAGACAACATCACAAATGAACAGGACATAACGAAACGTACAAGTGAAGTTGTTGAAAAAATTGTAGAACGATTTGTAAGAGCTGAAAGAGATAAATTACCTCATAGAAGAAAAGGCTATACGCAAAAAGCAACAGTAGGAGGCCATAAAGTTTATCTAAGAACTGGTGAATACGAAAATGGAAAATTAGGCGAAATATTTGTTGATATGCACAAAGAAGGAGCTGCATTTAGATCATTGATGAATAACTTCGCTATTGCCGTATCTATTGGATTACAGTATGGAGTTCCTCTAGAAGAATTTGTAGAAGCTTTTACTTTTACTCGTTTTGAGCCGCAAGGAATGGTTACTGGTAACGATACAATAAAAATGTCAACATCGATTTTAGACTATATTTTTAGAGAATTAGCCATATCCTACCTAGATAGAAATGACTTAGGCCACGTTGGACCAGAGGATTTAGATTCAAGTACAACAGGTTCAGGAAATAACAAAGCCTTAGTTTCAGAAAAAGTAGCAAGTAGAGGTTTTGTAAGAAGAGAACTCAAAGTTGTTTCAGGTGGCACAAATAACGTAACGATGATGCCGCAAACAACTTCACTTAAAGAAGATAAAATTGAAATAAATACTGACGATACTACTGTTGTTATTAATGAGTCAAAGGCTCCAAACCTTGCTCAAGAAATTGAAGCTAAAATAAAAGGCTATGAAGGGGAAGCATGTGGTGAATGTGGTAACTTTACACTTGTAAGAAACGGAACATGTATGAAATGCAATACATGTGGTGCAACTTCTGGTTGTTCATAAGCCAAAGGATTTTAAATGAGTAATGATATCAGAAAAAAACTAGAAGAATTAAATATTCAGCTTGATGAGGCAAGTTCTCCAGCAGGCAGTTACGTACCATATGTAATTTCTAGTAATTTAGTTTTTATTTCAGGACAATTGCCTTTTGTAAATGGAGAACTCACTATAAAAGGCAAAGTTGGAGATACAGTATCTCTAGAAGACGGTATAAAAATGGCGGAAGCTTGCGCTAAAGCTTTACTAAGCCAGCTTAAATCTGCTTGTGACGGCAATCTCAACAAAGTCAAAAGGGTTGTCAAATTAGGAGGATTTGTAGCATCAACACCAGACTTTACTGATCAACCAAAAATAATTAATGGTGCATCAGACTTGTTTGTAAAAATATTTGGTGAAAAAGGGAAACATTCTCGCTTTGCCGTTGGGACAGCTTCACTTCCATTAAATGTTCCTGTTGAAATTGAAGGTATTTTTGAGATTGAAAATTAGGTTATTTTTTCTTAAAATACAACAAGCGAACTAATGAAATGTGAATTAGTATCTAGTTTAGCTGACGTTAATAGAAATGAATGGGACTCACTGAATACGAGTAACCACCCCTTTACATCGTACGATTTTTTAAATTCATTAGAAATGTCAGAGTCTGTGACAGCTAAGACTGGCTGGAATCCTCAACACATAATCATAAAAAATAATACAGGTAATATAATAGGTGCTTCACCTAATTATTTAAAAATGCATTCTTATGGAGAATATATATTTGACCACGCTTGGGCAAATGCATTTGAAAATGCTGGTGGTCAATATTATCCAAAATTACTTTCCGCCATACCTTTTACTCCTGCAACAGGGCCTAGAATTTTAATTGATCCAAAAAATTCTGATAATAATAAAATATTTGAGTTAATAATAAAGATGTTTGAAGTAATAGTTCAAAATAATAATTTAAGTTCGGCACATATTAATTTTATTACAGACAACTTAAATAAAAAATTGAACAATGAAAAATGGATTAAGCGAAAAGGTCTTCAATTTCATTGGCATAATAGAAACTATAATTCATTTGATGATTTTTTGAGTAAGTTAAAAAGTTCAAAAAGGAAAGCTATTAGGAAAGAGCGAAGAACTATTATGAATAATAATTTAGTTATTCAAAAGGTAACTGGTAATGAGTTGAACAACGAAATTTGGGACTCATTTTATAATTTTTATCTCAATACTATAGATAAAAAATGGGGTGGGGCATATTTAACAAAAAAATTTTTTTACTTAATCAATAAAACTATGAAAAATAAAATTTTGTTAATAATAGCAAAGCAAAATAACAAAATCGTAGCTGGTGCATTAAATTTTATTGGTAGCAATACTCTTTATGGAAGAAATTGGGGCTCTATAGTTGACATCCCATTTTTACATTTTGAACTCTGCTACTATCAAGCTATAGAATATGCAATAGATAACAACATCAACAAAGTAGAAGCAGGTGCACAAGGTCATCATAAAATACAAAGAGGCTATGTTGCTGAGTCAACATATAGCAGACACTTAATTCAAAATGAGTCTTTTGCAAAAGCAGTAAGAAATTTTGTACAATTAGAAGCAAAAGAAATTGACAAACAGATACAACTCATTAATGAACAAGGTTCGCCATATTCAAATATTTAAATTAAGTTAACTCCGGTGTATCTTTACTTTTAAATTTAGACCCAATCATTTTCTTTTTTTTATCTTTATTACCTGAACCTTCTGTCTTAAGGATTAACTTATCTTTTGATAAATCTACATTAACAATACCACCATCAACTAATCTTCCAAACAATAGCTCTTCAGCCAACGGCTTTTTTATATGTTCTTGAATAACTCTACCTAAAGGTCTGGCACCAAATGTTTTATCATAACCTTTTGTCGCTAACCAATCTCGAGCTTTGTCCGTTAATACGACTGAAACACCTTTTTCAGATAATTGTACTTCTAATTGCATAATAAATTTATCAACAACCATTCTAACAACTTCTAGAGGTAAATATCCAAACGGGATTATTGCATCTAGTCTGTTTCTAAATTCGGGTGCAAAGAGTTTGTCGATAGCCTCACCATCAGCACCTTCACGACTTTCTTGTTTGAAACCAATTGCTGCTTTTGATAACTCTTGTGCTCCCGCATTAGTAGTCATAATCAGTATTGTATTTCTAAAATCTATAGACTTACCATTATTATCCGTTAGTTTACCATGATCCATAACCTGCAAAAGTAAATTAAACAGATCAGGATGAGCTTTCTCAATTTCGTCTAATAATAGTACCGAATGGGGATTCTGATCAATAGCGTCGGTTAAAAGGCCGCCTTGATCGAACCCTACATAACCTGGGGGAGCACCTATTAATCTAGAAACAGTGTGTCTTTCCATATATTCTGACATGTCAAATCTGATAAGTTTTACACCTGTAGCCTCAGCTAATTGCTTTGCAACTTCAGTTTTACCAACACCTGTTGGCCCAGAGAACAAGTAACAACCAACAGGTTTCTCACCTTCTCTTAAACCTGCCCTAGACAATTTAATGCTTGAAACCAATTCCGTAACTGCTTTGTCTTGTCCATAAACCATTCTTTTTAAATCATCTTGTAACTTAGAAAGTGCTTTTCTGTCGTCTGTTGAGACATTTCTAGGAGGAATTCTCGCAATTAATGCAATAGTCTCTTCTATTTCAGCCTTGCCTATAATACGCTTACGCTTAGACTTATTTTTCAGCATTTGTGCTGCTGCTGTTTCATCTATAACATCTATAGCTTTATCAGGTAATTTTCTATCATTTATGTACCTAGCAGATAATTCAACTGCCGTTTTGATAGCTATATTTGTGAATTTTAACTTATGATGTTCTTCATAACGCGATTTAAGTCCCATTAAAATTTTTACTGTGTCATCAACATTTGGTTCTGCAACATCTATTTTTTGAAAACGCCTAACTAACGCTCTATCTTTATCAAAATAACCTCTATATTCTTTATATGTAGTTGATCCTATACATTTTAATCCACCATTTTGAAGTGCTGGCTTTAGTAAGTTAGAGGCATCCATTGCACCACCGCTGGTAGCTCCAGCTCCAATTATGGTATGTATTTCATCAATAAATAATATGGCATTTTGATTCGATTCGATTTCCTTCATTACTGCTTTTAATCGCTCCTCAAAATCGCCTCTATATCTAGTTCCTGCAAGCAACGCACCCATATCTAGAGCATATATTTCAGAATTTAGTAAAACTTCTGGTACATTTCCCTTTACCACCCTATCAGCCAAACCCTCAGCAATAGCAGTTTTACCAACTCCAGGGTCACCAACCAATAAAGGATTATTTTTGGTTCTTCTACACAAAACTTGAATAGTTCTGTCTAGCTCAGATTGTCTACCTATCAAAGGATCAATTTTTCCTTCAGCTGCCTTTTCATTTAAATTTACAGCATATTTATCTAAGGCTTTTTCAGATTTTTTGCTTTCTGTATCTTCTACATCACTTTCAGCGCCAGAAGGTGAAGTGGATTTTGAGTAATTTGGATCTTTTGCTAGACCGTGACTAATAAAACTAACTGCGTCAAGACGTTTCATATCTTGTTTTTGTAGCAAGTAAACTGCATAACAATCTCTTTCAGAAAACATTGCTACTAAGATATTGGCACCAGTTGCTTCGGTTCTGCCGGAAGATTGAGTATGTATTACAGCTCTTTGTACAACTCTTTGAAATCCAGCTGTAGGTTGTGTATCAGCTTCAGAATCTGATGTAATAATTGCCTTTAAGTCTTCTTTTAAATATTTATTTATATCCTCTCCTAAAGTTTTTACGTTGACTGAACAGGCTTTTAAAACCTCAATAGCGTCTTGATCTTCTAATAAAGCAAAAAGTAAATGTTCTAATGTAGCAAACTCGTGCTTTAGCGAAGATGCATTTGTCATTGCTCGTCTTAAAGTTTCTTCTAAAGGTTTAGATAGCATTATTATTCCTTCTCTAACTGTACTTGTAAAGGATGCTCATATTTACGGGCATAATTCATTACTTGCATTGCTTTTGTTTCTGCTAAATCATATGTATAAACCCCACAAACACCAACCCCACGTTGGTGAACATGAAGCATAATTTGAGTTGCTTCTTCTCTATTTTTTTGAAAAAATTTTTCTAAAACTTCAATCACAAATTCCATTGGCGTATAATCGTCATTCATCATCAATACCCTGTAAAGAGATGGAATTTTTGTTTTTGGCTTTGTAGCCAATTTTGTATTTCCATCAATCTCATCATTATCTTTACTCATAACTGATGATGGCATAGTTATTATGTTATGCTCTATATAAAATTTTAACTCTTTATTGCTATTCAATGTCTTTGGACTTTCAGATTGATATAGATCTTATATTAATATAATAACGATATTAACGTTCAACAAGTTTAAGTTAATAATTTTTTTAATATACTCTTCCATAATTATTGCTTGTATTTTATACTAAATATAGTGTTTTGTTAAAAAAGTAATCTAAATGATGTATATTTTATTTGGTTTAGATTATATTTTTTTAATATTTATGCTAAAGAACATTATTAAATTTTATCTTTAGATATAAAGTTTGCTTAGAAATTATATTAATATGGTTAATATCCATAAAATCTTATCATACAAAAAAGACAATATGTCTTATTTGAAAAAGCTAAAGTTAATTTCTATTTTTATTTTAACTTCTCTAATTTTTATATCTACTGCCTATGCTAAATATGCTTCTTTTGTTATAAATGAAAACACCAAACGTATTTACCATAATACCAACGCTGATACTCGAAATTATCCAGCTTCTTTAACAAAAATCATGACTTTATATATGATATTTGATGCACTAAAATCTAAAAAAGTCTCTATGAACACTAGATTTAAAGTTTCTAAACGTGCAACAGGACAACCACCTTCTAAATTAAACCTTGCTTCAGGCTCTAAAATTACCGTTAAAAATGCGATTTTGGCTTTGATCACTAAATCAGCAAATGATGTAGCTACAGTTGTAGCAGAGAACCTAGGAAAATCTGAAAGAAATTTTGCTAAACTAATGACTAAAAAAGCCAAAAAACTAGGTATGAATCGTACAATATTTAAAAATGCGTCAGGCTTACCTAATAGGAGTCAATTATCTACTGCAAGAGATATGGCAACTCTCGGTATGGCCATTAGGAAAAATCATCCTAATTTATTTAAATTATTTAAAACTAAATCTTTTGTTTATAAAGGCATTAAATATACTAACCATAATAATTTATTGGGTAGTTACTCTGGTACTGACGGTATCAAGACAGGTTATACTAATGCTTCTGGCTTTAATCTTGTAGCTTCAGTAGAAAGAAACGGTCAAAGAATTATCGGTGTTGTTTTTGGTGGTAAAAAAGCAAGGTCACGCGACAAACATATGATTAAATTACTTAATAAATACTTTAAAACGGTTCCTTCTAAACCCCTTGTTAGAATGGCGAAACCATCAGAACTTCCTAAAAATCGTCCTAAACTTGCTGTTGTAGATAAAAATGTAAAAAGTTTTAGGATACCTTCTAAAATTGTCAATCTTTCATCGTCCAATAGTTTACAAGATGAATGGTTTATTCAAATAGGTGCTTTTAAGAATAGGTTAAATGCCCATAAAGCCGCCCGTAATGCTAGAAACATTGTTCCAGAGCAGCTTGGTAATTTGCCCGCTTCTCTAAGTAAAATAACTAAAACTAACGACGAGAATAAAAGTTTAGAATATCTATGGAGAGTTAGATTTATTGAATTGGCCGAATACCAGGCGCGTTCAGTTTGTGCAGAGTTATGGACTTCAGGTCTAAGTTGTATTCCCCTTCCTTCAAATAACAAATCTTAGTATTAATATTATTCTATGATACTTTTAATATATCGTTCCAATTTGTAGTATAGAAAGGGGATTTGTAACCAGACCGCATTCTCCATTTGTCTTCTTCTTTTTTTTCTCTTCTTCGTTGCTTTATAATTCCTTGAGAACCATAAAATATTGTCATTTTTCCCATTTTAGCATTTATGCCATCTAAAATTTTCATATGAATATCAGATTGACTAGCATTTATCATTTCATTTTTATTGTATGTGAATAAGTTACTCTGGATGATGTAATCTTTATTTATAAAATCTTTTTTTCTTTGTTTTAGATCAAGTAATATAACTCCAATTTTTTTGTAATTATAATTTGGACGATAAAGACTTTCTAATAACTTGAATGCTTGTTGAATTATGACAGCTGTATTATTAGTCAAATCATTAAAAATTAATGTTGCGCTATTATTATATTGTAAATCTTTTTTTCTAAAACGATTAGTATTAATAAAAACACAAATTTCTCCACATAAACAGTCTTGATGCCTAAGTTTCTCTGCTGCTCTTGCTACATGATTTGCCAATGCTTCTTTTAGATTATATTTATCATTAATCATTTTGCCAAAAGATCTAGAAACTGTAATAGACTTTTTATTCACTACCTCTTCTAAAGCAAGGCAAGAATTTCCTCTTAACTCGTAAACAATACGTTCACCAACAACTGAAATTAACTTTCTTATCTTACAAGGATCTGATTGTTGTAATTGAAGAGGATTATTAATTCCTACAGACTTCAAACGGTTAGCCCAACCTTTTGATATTCCCCAAATATCTTCTAACTGAAGATCATTTAATATATTAGTCAATTGATTTGATATCGTTAAAATATAAATACCGTTAGACGAATGTTTCTTAGCCATCTTATTTGCTAATTTTGCTAACGTTTTAGTAGGACCTACTCCAATTGAAACAGGTATACCTGTCCATTGATAAATAGATTGTCTAATTGTAAACATTTCATCTAATAAAGTTTTATTATTAAATTTTTTTAAACTAAGAAAGGCTTCGTCAATAGAATATATTTCCATATCAGGTACAAAATAATTTAGTGAATTCATTACTCGAGAAGACATATCTCCATACAAAGTATAGTTTGAAGAATATACCAAAATCTTATTTTGCTTTATCAGTGTCTTATATAAGTGTAATGGAGCACCCATGGGTATACCTAGAGTTTTTGCTTCATTAGATCTGGCAATAATACAGCCATCATTATTGGATAATACTACGACAGGCTTATCCCTCAACGATGGATTGAATACTCGCTCACAGGAAACATAAAAATTATTACAATCAACTAATCCATACATATCATAAAAAATGAACCGAGCTTATAACTACTCCCCAAATTTCCATGTTCATATGATCTTGGATTTCAATTGGTTTGTATAAGTCATTTTCTGGCATCAATATTATTTTACTAGAGCGCTTATATAATCTTTTAACAGTCATTTGCCCGTCTAAAACAGCAATAATTACTTTTCCATGTGCTGGTTTAACACTTCTATCCACAACCAGAATATCATTATCATTGATACCAGCATTAATCATTGAATCACCGTTAACACGAACAAAAAAGGTTGCCGCTGGACGTTTAATTAAATAACTGTTTAAATCTAAACTTTTTTCTAAATTATCATCTGCAGGAGAAGGAAAACCAGCTGAAACTTTAGAGCTATAAAGAGGAAAAGTTTGAGAACGATTTAAGCACGGCTTAAATACTTCTAGTTTATTAGGAGTTTTATAGTGTCCATTTTGGACTAGGATTTTTTTAGTTACTTCTAAATTCATCATTTTTAATTCCAGACATATTTTGTTCATGTTTTGTTCTCCTACAAAATTAACTAAGAGTCAAGTCTTAAAAAAATATTGAAGTATTGGAATATGACTGCAACAGAATTAAACAAATTAATGAGTTCTTCCAAAAACTCCTGGTTTCACACCATAATCAACAGCCAAACCGTAACTAGGATCATCATCAGCATCTACGACTAACTGACCAGCCTTCCTTAATAAGGAATGACAGTCTGTTGATAGATGTCTCAATTGTAACTGTTTCTTTCTTTTTTTATATTTAACAGCAAGATCCTCTATTGCTTGTAACGCTGACTGATCTACGACACGACTATTGATAAAATCAACAACTACGATATCAGTATCACTTTCTAAATTGAATATTTCTGAAAAGCCTTGGACAGATCCAAAAAACAAAGGACCCTCTATATAATAAATTGTGTTACCATTATCATCTGTTGCAACATTGCCTGTTATACGAATTGCATTATTCCAAGCGTAGGCAAGAGCCGAAACAATAACTCCACATATAACAGCAATTGCCAAATCGTAGATAACAGTAATGACCGTTACAATTATCATAACGACCACATCTGTTCTTGGAATACGTTTAATAACCAAAATACTCTGCCAAGCAAAAGTACCAATGACTACCATAAACATAACACCAACTAACGCTGCTAAGGGAATTTGCTCGATAAGAGAAGATCCAATTACAATGAATAAGAGTAAAAACAAAGATGCCGTAATACCAGATATTCTTGTACGGCCACCAGATTTTACATTAATCATTGATTGACCAATCATTGCACAACCACCCATACCACTAAAAAACCCAGTTACCATATTAGCAATACCTTGAGCGACGCACTCCTGAGATGCCCCTCCAATTTTTCCAGTAATATCACCCACTAAATTGAGCGTTAACAAACTCTCAATCAAACCAATTATTGCTAAAATCAAGGCATATGGAAGTATTATTAAAAGAGTGTCGGTATTAAGAGGAACTGATGGAATATGAAATGTTGGTAACCCTCCTTTTATGGAAGCAAGATCACCTACACGAGGAACATCTATATCTAGTGATATAACAAGCACAGCTACGAAGATTATGCCTGCTAAAGGGGCTGGAATAATAGTAGTTATTTTAGGCATCACCCATATTACAATCATGGTAATAATTACAAGCAAAAGCATAATTAGCAAAGTTTGTTCTTCCATCCATTGTTTGTTTCCAGATAAATCTGTTATTTGAAATTGGGACATTTGAGCTAAAAAAATAACGATGGCTAAACCGTTCACAAAACCAAGCATAACAGGATAAGGAACTAGTCTAATAAATTTCCCTAATCTTAAAAAAGCAGCAGTAATTTGAAAGATTCCCATTAATACAACCGTGGCAAATAAATACTCAACACCGTGTAAAGAAACTAAAGCAACCATAACAACTGCTAATGCACCTGTTGCACCGGAAATCATACCAGGCCTCCCTCCAATTAAAGCCGTAATTAATCCAACTATAAAAGCCGCGTATAGACCTACTAAAGGATGAACTCCAGCGACAAATGAAAAAGACACAGCCTCAGGTACTAATGCTAGAGCAACTGTTAAGCCTGCTAAAATTTCTGTTTTAAACTTTAATATTGATGAAAATTTTAGATTCGAAAATTGTAATTCATTATCTGATATTTTTTGGGATAATTCTTTAAAGATTTTTTGTATAATGCAACTCCTAATTTATCGGCAAAAAACAAAAAATAATATTTATCTAAATATTAACGATCTTTGAATTTTTTGAATAAATCTTCTAAATCATGATCTACTTGCTCATCAAATCCATGTCGAGAAGAAAAGAAAGCCAAGGACATTAGACCAGAACCTAACAATATAGTAAAAAAAGCGCCCAAAAAGATTGCAATCTTACCATTATAGCTAATTGCAACGTCTGACATTTGCAACCACAGATTGATCGCAAAAATTGTGATTATTAGAAGAACACATGATGCCACAATTATTAGTAATAAAATGTTTTTCATATATGGATTTATATTAGTAAACTGTAAACAAGTCTATCAATATTATTTAAGAGGTAATTCTGATTTAACTAATTGCTCCCAGTATGAAATACCCAAAGGTATAATATTATCATTAAAATCGTATTTAGTATTATGAAGCATACAACCTGACTTTCCCTCGCCCGCACCCAACCAAATATATGATCCTGGAATTTTTTCTAACATGTAAGCGAAATCTTCTGCTCCCATGGAAGGAGCCATGTTAGTTTTTACTGAGTCTTTACCAAATAAATTGGACGAAACTTCAATTGCTTTTTCACTAGATTGAACATCATTTACCGTTACTGGATAACCTTTGATAACAGACACCTCTGCTACACATCCATAAGCTAGTGCCATTGCATTACATATTTCTGTAAACTGTTTATGAACATTTATTCTTGTATCAGGATTAACAGTCCTAATAGTACCAATAAAATCTGCTTTTTGAGGTATAATATTAAATCCAGATCCTGCATTAATTTGAGTAACAGAAACAACAACTGCATCAAGTGGATTTTGTTTACGTGAAACTATTTGCTGCAAGGCTTGAACAATAGCAGTGACTGCTAAAACAGGATCATTTGTTGCTTGAGGCATTGCCGCATGACCACCGTTTCCAATTATGGTAACTTCAAATTTATCGGCAGCAGCCATCACAGAACCTTTATGTATAGCAACAGTACCTTCATTCATACCTGGCCAATTATGCATCCCCCACACACTATCCATAGGAAATTGTTCAAACAAACCATCATCTATCATTGCAAGGCCACCACCACCACCTTCTTCTGCTGGCTGAAATATGAAATATACTGTTCCATTAAAATCATTTTTTAAGGATAATAATTTAGCTGCTCCAAGTAGCATAGCTGTGTGACCATCGTGACCACATGCATGCATGCGGCCTTCAAATTTTGATTTATAAGAAAAGTTATTTTCTTCAGTCATAGGTAAAGCATCCATGTCTGCTCTTAAACCAATTGCCTTATTCCCTCCACCACCAAGGGTAGGGTCAAGGCCCTTTAAAACCCCAACAATTCCAGTTTTTCCTAACCCCCTATGAATCTCTAAGCCAAAAGATTCTAGTTTTTCTGCAACAAAATTAGATGTCCATTCCTCCTCATATCCAAGCTCTGGATGTGCATGCAATTGTTGCCTCCATTTTTTAATTTCAGGAACAATATTTATAATTTCATTAGATATTCTCATATAACTCTCCTTGCCAATCATTATAAATACTCTTAAAAGAAAACGTCAACTTTCTAATCATTATGCTACAATTGTAAGAGTTGATATACTAATTTGATCGAATCTAATTTCAAAGTCTATAAATCATTTATTCAACAATATTTTTTGGAGTTTTACAGATATGAGACAAATGAATATTCTTCCTGAAACAAACTTTCAAAAATTTACTTTTATTTTTTTACCTTTCGCTTGCGGATATTTTTTATCTTACCTTTACCGATCTACTAATGCGGTTCTTGCTCCCTACTTAAGTAATGATTTAAGTCTGAATGCAGAACAACTTGGCTTAATTACATCTGCATATTTTTTAACATTTGGACTGTTTCAATTACCCTTAGGAGTTCTACTTGATAAATATGGTGCTAGAAGAGTTCAAAGTATTCTATTTTTAGTAGCTGCTACTGGAGCTATATTATTCAGTCTGGGAAATGACGTTTGGTCACTTGTTATAGCTCGTGGTTTAATAGGGTTAGGAGTTTCCGGCGCTTTAATGGGTGCATTTAAAGCTTTTGCCGTTTGGTTCCCCAAAGAAAGACTCCCTCTTCTAATAGGTCTATTCATGTCAGCAGGTGGCATGGGCGCTATTGTAGCGTCGACACCTTTGGAAATGGCATTACAAATAACTGATTGGAGAGGAGTTTATTTATTCCTTGGAGCAACTACAATCTTTATTGGACTATTGATTTTTTTAGTAGTTCCAGAAAAAAAAGAAACTCTTAACAATGAAGAAACATTACCAATTTTGGAAGTATTAAAAGATATTTATACTAGCTATGCTTTTTGGAGAATTGGTCCATTATCCGGAATCGCCGGAGGAACTGGACTTGCAATATTAGGGTTATGGGCAGGACCCTGGCTTTCTGATATAGGTAATTTTAATAAAAAAGAAATTGCTAGCATCCTTTTTATTTCTACAATCATGATGACCATTGGGACAACATCTTTAGGTGTAATTACAGATTATTTAAGAAAATTCAATATTTCTCCCGTTGGCGTAATGGGTGGGGCGTTACTAGTTTTTATAATACCATTCACTATAATAACATTTGGGTTAATACCAAAAGCTATATGGCCATGGGTTGTTTTAAGTATAACGTCATTGGCTGCAACATTAGCTTACGCTGGTCTAAGTCAACACTTTCCAACAAGTTATGCAGCTCGCGCGTCTACAGCTATAAATTTAATATGTTTTTTAATGGCTTTTATCGTTCAGTATGCAATTGGATTTATCATGCAAATAATTGAACCAGGAAAACAAAGTGGATATTCAATAGAAGCGTACAAAGCAGGCTTTGGTTTATTTTTGGGATTACTTATAATTTTCTATGTCATTTTTATAATAATGAGCTTAATAGAATTAAGAAAAAATAGACATAAATCCTAAGGATAATGACGTTTAGCAATCCATTCATTTTTTATCTTTGTAGGCCTTAAAATAAATCTGTCGTGTAATCTAAAATTACCATCTTCCCAAAATTCAAACTCAATAGGTTTTAGAGCGAAACCGCCCCAAAAACTTGGACGAGGTATATTATCGTTGTACTTAGCTTCAAATAATTTTACTTCTTCCATCAAAACTTCTCGAGATTCTAATTCTTTTGATTGTTTTGACGCCCAAGCGCCAATTCGACTACCTTTTGACCGAGATTTGTAATATTTGTCAGAAATCTCACCAGAAACCTTTTGTATACTTCCAATCAACCTCACTTGACGGTTTAAGCTTTTCCAATAAAAGCAAATAGCACCTTTTGCTGTTTCATTTATTTCTTCAGATTTACGACTTTCATAATTTGTGTAAAAAACAAAATCCCCGTTAATAATATCTTTTAATAAAACAGTCCTCACTGAAGGCATACCGTTTTTTGACACAGTCGCTAACTGCATAGCATTAGGGTCTCTAATTTCTTTTTTTTCAGCTTCAGACAACCATTCTTTAAATAATAGTATTGGATCTACTATCTTTTTTAATTCCAACCATTAACTCCATTTTAATTAAATTATTTTTATATTTTAGTACTAATTTTGCCATATTTCATAATTATATATAATTATTAAATTTGAATTTGAAAGAATTATATGAGGTTTAAATGCTTAAAAAATTTATTTTATTCGTTGCATGTGTGATATTAATTTCTAGCAATAGTTACTCTAAAACAAATTTTTATCAGGTAACTGGATCTATATCATCTGTTGAAGTGCTTAAAACATATTCTACACAAAAAGTACCAAGAGATGAGAAAAGATGCTCAATTCAAAGAGTCCCAGTAAATCAAGAAGCTAATAAATTTGGAGCAGATAATTTTATAGGAGCGCTAATTGGAGGTGCCATTGGAAATAGAATTGGCGAAGGTGGAGGTAAGTCAGGAGCTACAGCTTTAGGAGCTTTAATTGGATCGGAGGTTGTTAGAAGTGACAAGGCAACTGCAAACCAAAACTTTGTTGAGAAAGAAGTTTGTCGTATCCAAAGAGTTATACATACTGAAAAAACAGAAAGAATAAGTGGATATAAATTAATTGTAGATGTAGATGGTGAAACTATATCTTTCAATAGTAATAAATCATATAACCCTGGTGATTTAATAACATTAACAAAAAAGATAAGTTACTCTCTTAATTAAATTTCAAATTTTAATATTAGATATATTAAATTAGAGTAATTAATTATATAATAATATTATATAAGATTATCTTAATTTAGTTATTGTACTAAAAATCAGGAAGTTAATTATGGAACAAGAAAAGCTCAATAACAGAATCATGAATGGTAAACGTGGTATAGTTATGGGGGTAGCTAATGACAGGTCTATAGCTTGGGGTATAGCTGAAGCAGTTGCCAAACAAGGAGCAGAAATAGCATTCACTTATCAAGGTGATGCACTTGAGAAAAGAGTCAAACCTCTTGCTGAAAAAGTTGGTTCTAATATTATAATACCATGCGATGTTTCTAGCGATGAAGCAATTGAAAAAACCTTTAAATTACTAAAAGAACAATGGGACACTATTGACTTTATAGTTCATGCAATAGCCTATTCAGACAAAGAAGAATTAAAAGGTGAGTATGTTGATACTACAAGGGAAAATTTTTATAAAACAATGGACATATCTGTCTATTCATTTACCGCAATAGCCCAAAGAGCTGCTAAGATGATGCCTAATGGTGGTTCAATGATTACATTAACATATTATGGTGCAGAGAAAGTGATGCCACATTATAATGTAATGGGAGTAGCAAAGGCTGCTTTGGAATCTTCAGTAAGATATTTAGCGGCTGACTTAGGAAGTAATAAAATTAGAGTTAATAGTTTATCCGCAGGCCCTATTAAGACACTTGCTGCTAGTGGTATAGGTGACTTCAGATATATATTAAAATGGAACCAGTATAATTCTCCATTGAGAAGAAACGTTACATTAAATGATGTTGGTGGATGTGGAGTTTATCTTTTGTCAGACTTATCAGCCGGAGTAACTGGTGAAACTCATCATGTTGATTGTGGCTATCATGTTGTCGGCATGAAAGCAATTGACGCACCAGATATGTCTCCAGAAAAAAAAGAGTATTAATTTACCAAAACGAAACTATTTGAAAGAATAAAATGGCAAGCAACTCTTTTGGACATATTTTCAAATTTACAAGCTTTGGTGAAAGCCATGGTAAAGCAATTGGATGCATAGTTGACGGTGTTCCACCATTAATTTCAATAGAAGAAAAGGACATTCAGCATTACTTGGATAGAAGAAAACCAGGTCAATCTAAGTTTGTCACACAAAGGAAAGAAAGTGATACTGTTGAGATTCTTTCAGGAACTTTTGAGGGTAAAACTACAGGACATCCTATTGCTCTTCAAATTAAAAATGAAGATCAGAGAAGTAAAGATTACTCTGAGATTGCCAAACAATTTAGACCTGGACATGCAGACATTACTTACCAAAACAAGTATGGAATCAGAGATTATAGGGGTGGTGGCAGATCGAGTGCTAGAGAAACTGCAGTAAGGGTTGCCACTGGAGCAATAGCTTTTAAAGTCTTAGAACATAAGCTAAAAAAAACTATCAAAATTAGAGCAAGTGTTGTTCAAATGGGCCCCAATAAAATAAATAGAGAAAATTTCAATTGGAACGAAGTTAATCATAACCCTTTTTTCTGCGGAGATCGAGAGGCTGCAAAAAAATGGGAAATATATTTAGATAGCTTAAGAAAAAGTGGAAATAGTACAGGTGCTATAATTGAAGTTATTGCTGAAAATGTTCCAAGAGGCTTAGGAAGTCCTGTATATAAAAAATTAGATAGTCAAATTGCTGAAGCTATGATGAGTATAAATGCAGTTAAAGGGGTCGAAATTGGTTCTGGTTTTGGTTTAGCTTCTTTAACAGGTGAAGAGTCAAATGATGAAATTTTTCCAGATAATAAAGGAGATTATTACTTTGGCTCTAATCATTCTGGAGGAATACTTGGAGGGATTTCATCTGGACAGCCTATCGTTGCAAGATTTATAGTTAAGCCCACGAGCTCTATTCTTAAAGAAAAAAGCTCTATAAATTTAAATAATGAAGCAATTCAAATTAGAACAAAGGGTAGGCATGATCCTTGCGTTGGTATTAGAGCCGTTCCAGTCGCTGAGTCTATGATGGCCATAACCATACTTGATCAATTATTAGAGCATGAAAGCCAAATTGGAAAAGTTAAATAAATTTCTCTTAATCTAATTTATTTGCTACAATCACAAATTCTTTATTTCCACTTTGTCCTAATATAGGACTTTCTACAACACCTGATAAATACATATTCATATCATGTTGAAGCCAATTTTTAATATCAGCTACAACTTCTTGATGTAGTTCCGGATCTCTAACAATACCACCTTTACCAACGAGACCCTTCCCCACCTCAAACTGGGGTTTAATTAGAGCAGCAAGCCACCCTTTAGTTTTTAATAAACTGAGCCCTGGAGGTAGAACTTTTTTTAATGATATAAAAGAAGCGTCACATACTATTGCATCCAATGGATCTTTTATAATTTGATCCGTTAAAAAACGTGCATTAGTTTTTTCTTTAACAATAACTCGTTCATTTTGTCTTAATCTCCAATCTAATTGACCATAACCAACATCAACTGCATAAATTTTCTTTGCCCCTCTTGCTAATAAAACATCTGTAAAACCACCAGTACTTGCTCCAATATCAAGTGCTATTATTAAATCACAATTAAGTTTGAACTCTAAAATAGCTTTTTCTAACTTAATACCTCCTCTTGACACCCAGGGATAAGTTTTACCTTTTATTTCAATTGTTGAATCAGTCTTGACTTGTTGTCCTGCCTTTTCAACACGTTTTTCGTTAATAAATACATTACCTGACATAAGAAGAGAATTAGCTTGCTCCCTACTTTTGGCAAGGCCATTTGAAACCATTAGTTTATCTATTCGTTCTTTTGTTATTTTAAAAACCTTGAAATATTGTTTTGTAAATCACTTTGCTAGAAATTCATTGTTTAAAGGTAAAGTAGTAATCATATCTCGAATAATTTTTAACAATCCTTTTACGTCTAAACCTGCTTTAGCTAGTTGCTCATTTTGAGAGGCATGATCTTGGAAATGATCCGGCATAGTTAAACATCTAATTTCTTTATCATTTTGATTCAGTATGCCTTTTGAGGATAAAAAGTGTAAACAATGTGAACTAAATCCACCAGCAGAACCCTCTTCAATTATTATTAGCTTTCGATGATCATTCCATAATTTTTGAACTAAATCTGTATCAATTGGCTTAGCAAATCTAGCGTCTGCAACAGTTATTGAACAATTGTCAGTATTCAAAATATCTGCAACCTTTAACGCAGTTCCTAATCTTGTTCCTAAAGCAAGAATAGCTATATCTTCTCCTTCTCTCACAATTCGACCTTTACCAATCTCTAAGTTTTTTAAAGATTCAGGAAGTTCTACCCCCTCACCTTCACCTCTGGGATATCTACAAAAAATGGGACCATTGCTATAACTTGCTGAAGTAAAAACCATATTGGCTAACTCACTTTCATCACTTGGTGCCATAACAACTACATTTGGCAAACAACAAAGATATGCCAAATCAAAAGATCCAGAATGAGTGGCACCGTCTGCACCAACGAAACCTGATCTATCAAGCATAAATCTCACCGGTAATTTTTGAATTACTACGTCATGAATAATTTGATCGTAAGCCCTTTGTAAAAAAGTTGAGTAAATAGCAACAAATGGTTTTAAACCCTCTGAAGCCATACCTGCAGCAAATGTTACAGCATGTTGTTCAGCAATACCTACATCATAAAATCTATCTTGGAATTTATCTGCAAATTTATTTAACCCAGTTCCTGAAGGCATGGCAGCAGTAATAGCTAAAACTTTTTTATCTTTTTCAGCAATTTTACATAAAGTTTCTGAGAAAATATTAGTATACGTTGGAGCATTTGAGGTTGATTTGACAGTATCGCCTGTTACAACGTCAAACTGTGATACTGCATGATACTTTTCGTGAGAACCTTTAGAAAAAGGATGGCCTCTTCCCTTTTCAGTTACAACATGAAGCAAGATTGGCTTATCTTGAGGACCATTTTTTAAATTTTCTAATATTTTGACCATAGACTTAACATCATGTCCATCAATAGGACCTAAGTAACTCATACCCATTTGACTAAAAATAGTTCCTTCTGAGTTACCAAGAAAATTACGTGCTAAATTTTCTGCTCTTTTTGCGGTTTCTCCAATTTCTTTTGGAAAAAAATTAACCATCTGTTTTGCAATTTCACGTACATTATTAAATGGACGACTAGATACAACATTAGACAAATAATTACTTAAAGCACCTACAGCAGGTGCAATAGACATATCATTATCGTTCAAAATAACTAACATATTAGTTTTAAGAGCACCTGCATTATTCATAGCCTCATATGCCATTCCAGCACTCATAGCTCCGTCCCCAATAACGGCTATTACATTATTAGTTTTACCTAATTTATCTCTTGCAACTGCCATACCTAAAGCCGCAGAAATAGATGTTGATGAGTGTCCCGCGCCAAAAGGGTCGTAAACAGACTCCGTTCTTTTTGTAAATCCAGAAAGACCGTTCAGTTTTCTCAGTGTAGACATTTCATGTCTTCTATTCGTTAAAATTTTATGAGGATAGGCTTGGTGTCCAACATCCCATATCAATCGATCATAAGGAGTGTCAAAAACATAGTGAATGGCAATAGCAAGTTCAACCACACCCAAGCCAGCTCCTAAATGGCCACCAGTTTTAGAGACGCTGTCAATCATATCAGATCTTAATTCAGAAGATAAGTTTTCAAGATCTTCTATTTTTAGAAACTTTAAATCATTAGGATTATTTATCTGATCAAGCAGAGGCGTAGATATGGGCTTTTCGTTTTTATCTTTATTTGCCATGAATTAACTTAAACCTAAAAATATTCGTAAAATTAATAATTTCTGTGTACAGTATATTTAGCCAAAGATACAAGATTTTCTGACGCACATTGAAAGTTTTGAATTAAGTCAATTGCTTCATTAGATACTTGTAGTGCTTTTTTATAAGCTTCCTCTTTACCTAAAAGTGTTACAAAGTTTGGAGTTTCATTTTTTTTGTCTTGCAAGACAGGCTTTCCAATAACATCTTCGCTACCTTCTGAGTCTAGGAGATCATCAGCAATTTGAAATGCTAAGCCAATATGATTTGCATAATTAATAAGAATATTTTTTTGGTTTTCATTAGCGTCTAGTAAAATAGAAGCTAAATGAGAACAGCAAGAAATTAATGCACCTGTTTTATGATTCTGAATCCATTCAATTTCTTCTAAACTCAAATTATTCTGAGTGTTAAAATCCATATCAGCTTGCTGCCCTCCAACCATTCCGTTTGGACCTATAGCTTTAGCCAAAATAAAGCAAATATCAGCTCTTTTTTGTGGATTTTTTATAAAATTACTATTACCAATGGTTTCAAATGCCCAACTAAATAAAGCGTCTCCAGCTAAAATAGCTGTATGGTCATTATATTTTACATGATTTGACGGTTTGCCTCTTCTAGTAGGAGAGTTGTCCATTGCAGGTAAATCATCATGAATGAGAGAGTAAGAGTGAATCGCCTCGATCACTGAAGCTATTGTAATTAATTCTTTATATTTTGATTTTGTAATGTCTTTATTATTTATTACACTCAAAAATTTACCCGATTCGACAACTAAAAAAGCTCGTAATTTTTTTCCACTTCTAATTGAAGAGTACCTCATAGCTTCAAAGAGTTTTGCGTTTAAACCATTACCAAATGGAAGATTATGATCTAAAAACCTATCTATTTCGAGGGAGTTTTCCTCAAGTTTACCTTTAAAATCAATCATCAAAGTATCCCTGCTATTTTTAGAATAGTTAATCGGTACCGAAAGACGTCAATTTATTTGGAATAACTTTACTATCACCCGACGATTGTATAGTTTCAACCTTCATTTTGGCTTCATTAAGTTTTTTTTGACAATGATCTTTTAATTGTGAACCTCTATCATAAGCTGCAATTGCCTCATCAAGGGATACATCACCTTTGTCAAGATCGTCCACAAGTCTCTCTAGTTCTTTCATAGCTTCTTCAAAAGTCATCTTTTCTAGCGAATCGTTAACCATAATTAATCAGGGACCTAACATATAAATTTATTTACAAAACATTAAATAAATTAACTGCTAAGAATAATTTAATCAATAAATTACTTAATGATATGAAGTGCGTTTATAAGCTTTCTACTTATATTAACTTCAAAAGCAGAATGACCTGCATCCTCTATAATTTCAATTTCAGCAGCATTCCAAGCATTTGAAAGCATTGATGCCTTAAAAGGCGGACATATTACATCATGTCTTCCTTGAACAATAATAGCGGGGATATTAGAAACGTTTTTAATGTTATCTATAATAAAATTATTAGGTATAAAACAATCATTCATAAAATAATGAGTTTCAATTTTAGAAATTGCTAGAGCATTTTCACCTGATATTGGACGTGCAACGTAATCAAGTGAAGAGCAAGAATTTTCATATTCAGCCCATATAGATGCTGCCTTTAAATTAACTGATCTATTATTCGCCGTAAGTTGCTTATGAAACCATTCTAGGATATTATTTTTAAATCTTAGTGGAACATAAGAAATAAACTTGTCATACGCTTCTGGGAAAAACTTTTTAATATCATATAAAAACCAATTTACTTCTTCTTTAGAACCTAAGAAAATTCCTCTTAAAACAAAACCTAAACATCTTTTTGGATATTTTATACCATACAACAAAGCTAGAGTACTACCCCAAGAACCTCCAAAAAGATACCATTGATCAATATTAAGAAGTGATCTTAAAAGTTCAATATCTGACAAAAGCGCTTTTGTATTATTATTATCTATTTCAGCATAAGGAATACTTTTTCCAGAACCTCTTTGATCAAAAAAAATAACTCTAAATAACTTTGGATCAAAAAAACCTTTATGAGAATTAGAAAAACCCGCACCAGGACCACCATGCAAAAATAAAACTGGTTTCCCATTCGGATTGCCATACTGCTCATAGTATATTTTGTGACCGCCACCTACATCAAGATAATCATTATGGTAAGAGGGTATAGATTCAAAAAATAAATCAGATTTACGCTGTAAGTTTAACATTTAAAAAATTAATTACGCGGCTTCCTCAGCATTGTCTTCAATTATTTTTTCTAATTTGACAACTGCACTATCTTTGTCAGTATTATCCACGGCTGCAAACTCACTTGCCAACCGCTCTAAGGCAGCTTGATACATTTGTCTTTCTGAATAAGATTGTTCGCCTTGGTCATCTTTACGGTACAAGTCTCTTACTACTTCAGCGATAGAAACCAAGCTTCCAGAATTAATTTTAGTTTCATATTCTTGGGCTCGTCTGGACCACATTGTCTTTTTTACTTTTGCTTTACCTTTAAGAGTAACAATAGCTTCATCCATTTGTACTTTACTGGATAAGGTTCTTAGACCAGATTCATTTGCTTTTGACAAAGGCACTCTAAGCGTCATTCTTTCATGTTCAAACCTAACTACAAGTAATTCTAAATTTATATCCTCAACCTTACGATTTTCTGTTCCAATTATTTTTCCTACCCCATGACTTGGATAAACAACATAATCGCCAGGTATGAAAGAATTAACTACATTTTGATCTTTTGACAATTTAATCACCTATATTTAAAAATTTTATTAAATGATTTTTAATAATTTAAATCTATTAGAATTAAAAAAATGAAATTGTATCATACTATCAACTCTATGGCTAGAGATAACAGGACAGTGTTATTTAAGATTTATATTTCTCCGGGATTTTTTGAACCATATTTTTCAAATTTACCTTCTTCATTAGCATACTTATCTGCATCTGGTAATGGATCAATTTTCATAGTAATATTAGGCCAAATCTCTGACATCTCTTTATTATATTCTAACCATTGATCAGCACCTGGATCAGTGTCGGACTGAATTGCATCAACAGGACATTCAGGTTCACAAACTCCACAATCAATACATTCATCTGGATGTATTACAATTGTGTTTTCACCAATATAAAAACAGTCCACAGGACAAACTTCTACACAATCAGTATGTCTACAATTAATGCATTTATCATTTACTATGTAAGTCATTCTTATTCCAATTTTTTTTAGTTTTTAAACTACAAAAAATAAGATTACAAGCTTAGATTAAATATAAATTTAGTCTCTACCCATTAACTTATCAGTTTGACGCCTCTCTAACTTAGTTGGACGACCAACTCTTTCAACAAATTTAAACTTAGGAGTAATATTAACTTTATTTTCTTGTGTTTTTAAAGGAGTGATATCCTCATAATAATTCAATGCTTCTGAGAAAGGACCTCGTCTTTTTGGTATATCAACTACCTTTAAAATCTTCACATAATCTTGGATTGGCAATGATAATACATCACCAATTGAGATTAACTTGTGCGGTTTTTGAGTTACTTGTCCAGATATTCGTAATCTGTTAGAAATAATAAACTTTGTTGCTAAATTTCGACTTTTAAATATTCGAATATAAAACAAATAAAGATCAAGTCTAATATTTTTTGTTTCAAAAGCATTTGATGTCATATATTTATTTGATTTTCATAGATTTCAATACTGCAAACGGTGATAAAGGATCTGGCAACTTTTCTTTATTTTGCTTTTTAGAACTCGAATTTATATTTTTTTGATTATTTCTAGATTTTTTGACCTTTTCATTAAAAATTTTACTCTTTGCTTTTAGTATTTTCTTTTTACGATCGAATATAATAATTGGAACCTGATCAACTAAAGTAGAAGGTTCTTCACCAGCTTTAATGTAGCCCATATCATACAAAACTTCTTCCATTTGAATTTTTGTAGATCCAGCAATAGATAACATTGTATCGTTTATTTTAAATTTACCTTTTCTTGCTTCCACTCTTATTAAAGCTGACAACCTTTCAGCAATGTCCGCCCTTAATGCTAATTTTCCTAAAGGGACAAAACCGATAGCTCTATAATATTCATGATTAGCATCTGGATCAATTATTACGCTAACTCGACCGTCTGGAGGTAATGCATTTAAAGGAAAATTTTGATTAAAAACTGACCACAACAAAGCTCTTAATTTGACTGATGCAGGTTTTAAGAGATTAGGTAAATATATAGTTTCAACACCTAATCTCAATCCCAATCTTGCTAAGTTTCTTTTATCATTTTCTGATAGATTATTCACTGACATTGATAAGTTAACTGTTTTTGCTGAACCTAATCCTTCATAAACTTGATATGCTATGCCAAGAGCTTTTCCAGATAAACTATTATTATCATCGATTTCTTTATTACCTTCATTTTCTATATCTGTATTTTGTTTTTCTTTATTTAAGACTTTTAAATTATCTAAAACAGGTTTTTCAAGGTTTATAGATTCTGATAAAATATCTCTAATGTTTTTTTGGACAGCTTCGCCTATTCTCAATTCAATTTGCTTGATTTGTTCGTCAGATAATAGTTCATAATTATTAATATTTATTTTAGGAGAATAAATATCTTTGCCATTTAGCAAAGTCGCAACTTTATTGTTTTGCCATAAAATTGAAGCATCATTATTAAATTTAAATGCTGCATTATCAGACATCAAAAGTTCTCTAACGCGTCTTTCAATTTCTCTTGGTAAAATTTTTCTCGCGGCTGTTAAAATGGGACCTGCTTTTTCACCTTGAGATAAGGAAGGGATAAAATCAAAGCCATTCAGTGTTCCAACCTCTTCACCTTCCACAAAAACTGTCCCATCTAATCTTATTACTGCTTCCAAATTATTATGCTCTTTTAGTGTTTTATTTAGGATTACAATTCGCTTATCTACAAATCTCTGTGTTAATCTTCTATGTAATTCATCAGACAATTTATCTTCAATATTTTTGGCTTTATTTTGCCAGTAGTCAGATTCGTCTAACCATTTTGTTCTATTGGTTATAAAAGTCCAAGTTCTAATATTTGATATTCTATTTAATAGGGTATCTATCTCCCCGTCAAAATTGTCTAGCCTATTGATTTGGGATTTAATCCAGTCATTGTCTAATTTACCTTTAAATAATAATAATTCAAAAGTTTTTTCTAGCAAGTTAAAATGCATGCCTGACAATGAATTACTAAAATCTGGGATTTGACAAACATTCCACAAGAGAGACAGAGTCTCTTTGCTGTTAATTTTGCTTTTAATCGAATCTATTTCTGACAAATAATTAAGACAGAGTGTATCTAAAGCTCCAACTTTTTTTCTCATGAAATTAAATGGAGGATTTGCCTCAAGAGAACTAAACAATTTTTTTAGAGAGTTAAAATCTAATTCAGTATTTCTCCACCATATAGTTTTTAAAGGTGAAAAAGAATGACTTTCGATTTGATCAATCGTGTCTTCATCAAATTTAATATTATCTTCAACGACGCCAAAAGATCCATTTCGACTATGACGTCCTGCCCTACCTGCTATTTGAGCAATTTCTGGAGGTGTAAGGTAACGTGGAGTGTTACCATCAAATTTTGTGTCTGAAGCAAAAGCCACATGATCTATATCCATGTTCAATCCCATACCAATAGCGTCTGTAGCAATTAAATAGTCAACTTGACCACTTTGATAAAGTTCTACTTGCGCATTTCTCGTCCTTGGAGAGAGCGCGCCCATAACAATAGCTGCGCCACCTTTTTTAGTTCTGACAAGTTCTGCTATTTGATAGACTTCGGGCACAGAAAAAGCGACAACTGCCGACCTTGGTTTCAACCTTGTTATTTTTTTTATTCCTACATAACTTAAAACTGACAATCTGGGTCGTATTTCTATAGAACATTTAGGTAAAATTTTCTGCAGTAAAGGTTTGATTATTTCAGCTCCAAGAAAGACAGTTTCTTCAGAGCCTCTTGCGTTTAGGATTCGATCAGTAAAAATATATCCTCTATCAGGATCAGCTGCTAATTGGATCTCATCTATTGCCACAAAAGCAAATGACCTTTCTAATGGCATTGACTCTACCGTACAACAAAAATATTTTGCGTTTGGAGGAATAATTTTTTCTTCACCAGTTACAAGAGCAACTACAGATTTTCCTAATTGTAGAACGGCTTTATCATAGTTTTCTCTTGCTAATAATCTGAGAGGAAAACCTATTATTCCCGTACGGTGGGAAAGCATTCTATCCATTGCATAATAAGTTTTACCTGTATTTGTTGGTCCTAAAAGAGCTTTAACTTTAGAATCATTAGAAAATGAATTTGGTTTTATATTTGAAATATTTTTTAGACTTAAATTCATTATTCTTATTCGCACATAAAATAGATTAATATAATTCCAAAACAATTCATTATATATCAAACTTACGTCATCAAAAATTAATATACACTTTTTAAAATTTTCAATAAGGTAAAAATAATCTTAGGAGCAACAAATGTCTAAAATAAGTCGCAAAGCAGTAATTACAGGAAGTAGCAAAGGTATTGGTAAAGCTATAGCTGAACGATTTGCTCAAGAAAATATTGATGTTTATTTACTAGCGTCCAATGAAAAAAATCTGCAGAAAACAACATCCGAATTAAAAAGTAAATTTAAAGTAAATATATATTATCACGCATCTGATTTAAAAACAAAGTCAGGATGTGAGAGTGCTATTAAAGCAATTGAAAATGAATTTACTGATTTTGATACTTTGATATTTAGCGCTGGAGCTACAAAAAGTGGTGACTTCTTAGAGCAGCCTATTGAAGATTTTGAAGATGGTTTTGCTCTAAAATTTTATAGCGCAGTTAGATTGTCAAAAGCATTTTGGCCAACTCTTTCTAAAAATAAAGGATGGATTGTTTCAATTAATGGGGCAATGAGTCATTCACCAGATCCTTTTTTTATGGTTGGTGGAGCTGTTAATGCTGCCTTCTTAAATTTTTCAAAGGCTTTATCTAAAAAAGGTTTAAGTGATGGTGTAAATGTAAACTCTATTAATCCTGGAATGACGTCAACTGATCGTTTAATAACTATCATTCAGAGTAATGCAGATAGAGAAGGGATAAGTTTTGCTGAAGCAGAAAAAAAAGCTCTCAATAATATTGGATTAGACAGATTTGGTACACCTAAAGAGGTCGCTGAATTGACTTATTTTCTATGTGATCCAAAGATGCGTCATCTTACTGGCACTGAAATTAATTTAGACGGCGGAAAAAAAACAACTATATAAAATCAAGGAAATTTAAATTATGGTAAGGAAAGCTGCTTCAGTTTTTGTTCAAACTTTGAAAAATCACGGAGTTAATAGATTCTTTTGTGTTCCCGGTGAATCATATTTGTCTGTAATGGACGAATTATTATACTCACCTGGAATAGACGTTGTTACTTGCAGGCATGAAGGTGGAGCTGGATTTATGGCTGTAGCTGACGCAAAATGTACAGGTAAAGCTGGCGTTGCATTTGTCAGCAGAGGACCTGGAGCAACAAATGCTTCGATCTCTGTTCACTCGGCACATCAAGGTGGAGTGCCAATGGTCCTATTTATTGGACAAGTAAATAGGATTAGTACTGGTAAAATGCATTTGCAAGAGATGGATTTTGTGAAGACATTTTCTGACATGGCCAAACATGTAGAGCAAATTAACACACCAAGTGAGATTGCGAATGTAACTGCTAGGGCTTTCCACATTGCTGAAAGTGGCATTCCAGGGCCCGTAGTAATAGCTATACCAACAGATGTATTAGAGGCAAAAGTTGAAATATATGATGTAAAAAGAATTAAAATCAATCCACCATTAGCTTTTCCAGAAAAAGTTGTAGAAGTATCAAATATCTTATCATCTGCAAAAAAGCCCGTATTGGTAGTAGGAGGTCAAGTACACACATCTAGTAAGGCAAGAGAACTTGTTAGAAACATATCTGAAGTCCATAATTTACCAGTTTTATGTACTTATGAGCATCAAGATATCCTTTCTCATAATCACTCACACTATGCTGGTGAATTAGGTTTACGACCTCCAGAACCTATAAGAAAAAATGCTTTGGAAGCAGACGTTGTATTAGTAGTTGGGCATCGATTTAATGGTGTCCCAAATATGGCTTATAAGTTTCCATCATCAGATCAGACTTTTATACATGTATTACCAGATCCCAATACAATTGGAAAAATATTTAGAACAGATATGAGTGTTGTTGCTGATTCAGAAAATTTTCTTGAACAGTTATTAAATTTAAAAAGTAGGAATGTTAGTGTTGAACGAAATGAGTGGGTGACCTTATGTCATCAACGTTATTTACATAACGATGCAACTCAACCTCCCAAAAATGCTAGTGATGGGCTTGATTTTGCTCACTTAATTGACGCATTAGGTGAACTTGCACCAAAAGATTCTGTTATAACGAATGACGCAGGCAATTTTACAAGTTGGATGCACCATAGGTTTCCTTTTAGATCTTCCATGACACTTATTGGATCAGAGATTGGTGCTATGGGGATGGGAATCCCAGCAGGTATTGCAGCTGCTTTAAGGTTTCCAGACAGACAAGTTTTCTCAATCGTTGGAGATGGTGGAGCTTTGATGACAGGATCTGAACTTGCTACGGCAGTAGCACAAAATGCAAATATTAGAGTTATAATTGCAAATAATCAACATTATGGGACTATTCGCTATCATCAAGAAGTACATTTTCCCACCAGAGATCATCACGCTACAAATTTAGTTAATCCAGACTTTGCTAAGTATGGAGAAAGCTTTGGTTTAAGATGCTTTACTATTGAAAAAATTGAAGAAATTGTACCTGCTATACAAGAAGCAATGGAAGTGAACGGACCATCGTTAATAGAATTTAAAATGAGCCTTGAATTAAATACAAGCACAACAACAATTTCTCAGCTTCAAATGAATATAAATAATTAACTTATTAATAGTAAGATTTTATGATTTATCTTTTAAGGACTTTATAAACTTCAGTATGATCTGAATTTTCTCCAAGTTCTGCTAAGGATTTTGAAAGATAATTTGAAACATTCTCAGACAAAGGCTTATCGGCTGATAAATCTTTGATTAAACTATCTGCAATTGATACATCTTTGAGCATTAAATCAAGCGCAAAACCTGAATTAAACTTTTCTGATATAACAAACTTATCCAATTTTACTTCAGTTGTATTATTTTTTCCAGTAGCTCCATTTATTATTTTTAAGAAATTATCTGGATCAATACCAAAAGATTTAGCAGTAGCTAAAGCCTCAAAACTTGCTATTAAACCTGCCGCAGATACGTAATTATTCAAAGCTTTTATAGCGTGACCAGATCCCAATGGACCTGCATATTGCACTTTCCCCATGACAGATAATAACTCTTGTACACTTTCAATGTGATCTTCGTTACCACCTGTCATTATCATTAGCTCTCCAATTTTAGCTCTTGAAACTCCTCCCGAAACTGGCGCATCTAAAAATTTAACATTTTTAATTTTTAATTTTTTTCCTAACAGCTTTGTATCTCTAGGATCACTTGAAGACATATCTATTAAAATTGATTTAATATTATTTTGTAGTAATTTATCTGTTACATCAGCAACTATTTTACCATCAGGTAACATGAAAATTATAACATCAAGATTACTCAAGTCTCTAATATTAGAAACCTGTTTAATACCAGAGGATTTGTCAATTTTAGTATGTATATCATAACCAAAAACATGATAACCAGCACTTACGATTAAAGGAGCCATAACAGATCCCATAGCACCAAGACCTATAAATCCAACATTATTTATTTTCATAATTTAACTTTCATCTATGTATATTTTAATTACACCCTTAGAAGCCAGATTATCAATTTCAAATTCTGAAAACCCTAAATCAGATAAAATATCTTTCGTGTTTTCTCCTAGATTAGGAGCATGTAATGGACCTTCATTTCTATCTTCGTCAAATTCTACTGGAAAACTTGGATATAATAAATCACCTTCCGTAGGATGTTGGTTCTTTTTAAAAAAATTCGTTTTCTTTAAATGTTCATCATGAAAAATATCTTCTGGAAAATTCACTTTAGTTGCTGGGATATCATTTTGTTTTAAATTTTTAATCCAATAATCAGTTTTTTCTTTTTCTAATGCTTTTGACATAATAAAATATATTTGATTAATATTTTCATTTCTAGATTTCGCTGTCGAATATTTAGGATCTTGAAAAATAATTTCTTTTTTAATTAATTTAAAAAATCTTAACCACTGTTCATCGCTATACGGCATGACAGCAATATAACCATCTTGAGTTTTGTAAGGTCTTCTATTTGGTGAAGATTGTCTTGGATAAATAGGAGGCGCTTTTGGAGGAACAAAGTTATAACCATATAAATGCTCCACAAGTGTAAAATCAACCATTGTCTCCATCATAGGCACCTCAACTTGAGTTCCAATACCTTTTTTTTCTCGTTGAAATAATGCACTGATAATTGACATTCCCAGCATAAGGCCAGTTACTTTGTCAGCAGTTGCACCTGAAGTATAACTTGGTTGATTAGAGTAAACTTCTTGATAACCTGCCATTCCACTTATTGCTTGAATTGTATCGTCAAAAGCGGGCAGCCCTGAATAAGGTCCTTTAGAAGAAAAACCTACGGCATTAGCGGTTATAATTTTAGGATTAATTTTTTTAAAATGTGAGTGTGTTAAACCAATTTTTTTTAATGCAACTTTTCTTATGTTAGAAACAAAAACGTCTGAGATTTTGATTAGTTTATAAATAATTAACCGACCTTCTGGTGACTTCAAGTCTATACAAACACTTTTTTTATTTCTATTTATATTTAAAAAAACTGCCCCCATTCCCTTATTTACACTAGGACCAATATGTCTGGTTATGTCACCGTTTATGGTCTCTATTTTAATTATTTCTGCTCCCATATCTGCTAGCAACTTTGTACAATATGGAACCATTAATACAGAAGATGCGTCAATAATTTTGATACCTTTTAAAGGCCCTTCATTCATGCCAGCATCCATTCATTTTTTAAAAAATTTATCTCATAAGTATAAGTTTAGAAAAACTAATCTTAGTTACAAGACTTTTCAATAATTATTGTATAAAACTAGGTGATTAATAAATATTTTATTAGGTAGAAAATGCTTTATCTTAAAGATCTAACAATACAAAGAGGTAACAAAATCGTATTTTCTAATTTTAATGCGGTCATTAGATCTGGATATACAACTCTTATAAAAGGTAAAAATGGGTCTGGTAAATCTACATTATTACGAGCTATTGCTGGATTTACTCCATTAGAAAGAGGAACAATAAAACAAGATAAAAAAGATATTTTTGAAAATAATGAAGAATGGGTTAAAAATTTAATTTTTTTAGATACCAAGAACGGCCTATCAAAGGATTTAACAGTTGCTGAAAACCTTAATGCTTGGTTAACAATGAAAGGATGGTCATCTAATAAAGAAATTATAAAAATGGCACTAAAAAGTGTAGGCATGGAAAAATATGCTGAATTATACATTTCGCAGTGTTCTGAAGGCTTAAAAAAAAGAGCTGCTTTATCTAGATTATATATTTCATTTATTAATAAAGTTGATTTTTGGATATTGGACGAACCAACTAATGAATTAGATACAACAAGCTTGGTTTTATTTAAGAAATTAGTTTTTAATTTTTTAGAACAAAAGGGAACAATTATTATAGCTAGTCATGATCAAACTATAATTGAAAAAAATTTTTATACTCTAGATTTAGATGAATTAAAAAAACAGAGGGTTTCATGAATTCAGTTTACACTAGCTGGTCAAGTATATTCATTGCTCATGTTAAAAGAGATATACTAACAAACTCGCGTTCATTAATTGATTTGATCTCCATAGTTGGTTTTATGATCTTGATTATTATATTATTTCCACTTGGACTTGGTCCTATTCAAGAAAAATTAAATATAGTGTCAAACGCTGTTATTTGGGTTGGTTTAATTTTAGCAATAATGCCCTCTTTAGAAAAATTATTACAAAAAGATTTTGAAAATGGATGGTTAGATCAAATTGCTACAAGCCCAATTCCTTTAGAAGTAGTTATGTTGTCTAAAGGAATATCATATTGGTTGATCATATTAATTCCATTAATAATAACGTCACCAATATTCGCAATATTACTTGATATGGATTTAAAAAATATTCCTTGGCTTGTTATTAGTATTTCATCAGGTAGTCTTGCAATTTCACTGATTGGGTTAAGTGGCTCAGCATTAATTTTAGGAGCAAGAAGAGGAAATATTTTACTACCTATATTGATCATACCACTAATGACACCTATTTTAATATTTGGAGTTGGCGTCAATGAGGCTATAAAAATAAATGCATCACCGTATGGAAATTTGTTCTTATTATTAGCGTTAACTCTAGTATATTTAGTTATCTCACCATTCATTTCAGCTTTGTTAGTAAGAATAGCTATTGGACGGTGATAAGAATATATAAAATTGATTTATGAAAGTTTAATATAAATGTTTGATTGGTTGGCTAATCCAAATAGGTTTAAAAAAATTACAAATAAGCTTGAGCCATCACTATTGGTAATTTCATTATTATTCATTATTTTCGGATTATATTTTAGCCTTTTCGATAGTCCTAAGGATTATCAACAAGGTGATGCTGTAAGGATAATGTATGTACATGTTCCTTCAGCTTGGCTTGCTTCGTTTTTATATTTAAGTTTAGCTATATCATCTATTTTTTATTTAGTCTGGAAACACCCATTAGCAGATTTGATTTCAAGTTCAATTGCTCCTATTGGGGCTTTGTTCTCTATATTAACATTAATAACGGGATCATTGTGGGGAAAGCCAATGTGGGGAACTTGGTGGGTGTGGGATGCCAGGTTGACCTCAATGCTAATATTATTTTTTTTCTACTTGGGATTTATTTTATTACATAACGCTTTTGAGAGAAAAGTCGATGGTTCTAAATCCGCATCCGTACTTGCTATAATTGGAATAATAAATCTACCTATAATAAAATTTTCTGTTGATTGGTGGCACACGCTACATCAACCATCGAGTATACTAAAGTTTGACGGTCCTTCTATCGACAACCAGATGTTACTTCCATTAACTTTAATGATAATAGGGTTTGGTCTTTTTTCTCTTTATTTAATAATTGTTAATGTTAAGACAAAGTTAATTGAGAAAAAATGTGAGGCACTTATATTAAAATTAAATCTTAAAGAACTTTCGTAGATTGGTTATAATATGCATATAACACCTTGGATATTTGAAAGTTATAATCTTTATATATTACCTAGCTATATTTTAACTTTGTTATGTATTGGCTTTTTATTTATTCGGTCGATTTACCAATCAAAAAAAGCAAAAAAGTTATTAGAAAAATTGTTAAATTCTGATAATTAATGTTTCCTTAAATTCAAAGTGGACTAAATGAACCCTAAATATAAACGTCTTTTAATATTATTTTTAATTTTAAGTATTCTTGGGGTGGCCACTAAACTAGTTTTAATGGCTCTTGAAGAAAATATTATTTATTTTTACACTCCAAATGAATTAAAAAAGAAATATGGTAATGTTAAAAATATTGAGAACAAAATTAGAATTGGAGGCCTGGTACTTGAAGATTCTGTAGTAATTAATAAGAATGAATCAATTTTTGAAATTACCGATAAGAAAGATAATATAAAAGTTTTTTTTAAAGGACAACTTCCAGATTTATTCAGAGAAGGTCAGGGTATAGTGGCTGAGGGTATTTTGAAAGATAATAAGTTAATTGCCAACCAAGTTCTAGCAAAACATGATGAGAACTATATGCCACCAGAAGTCGCAGACGCTCTAATCAAAAGTGGTGTGTGGCAGGGAGAAAAGAAAAAATGATCCCAGAAATAGGACATATATTTCTTATAATCACCTTTGTTGCAACAATCATGCAGATATTATTTTGGATATATAATATCAAATCATTTGATGGCTTTACGGTCCATATTCTTAAAAGGAGTGCCTTAATGAATTTTTTATTTATTTTGTCATCTTTTTTTATTTTAACTTATAGCTTTATTATCTCAGATTTTTCTTTGCTACTTGTTTCAAATAATTCACACTCGCTCAAACCCTTAATATATAAAATTAGTGGTGTTTGGGGAAATCATGAGGGCTCTCTATTACTTTGGGTATTGATTTTATCCACATTTACTTTTCTAATTTCAATAAAAAATTCTAGTATCAACTCCAAACTTCTATCCTCAATAATAGGCGTGCAAACGATAATATTATGCCTTTTCTTAGCTTTTATTCTATTCACCTCTAACCCATTTGAAAGAGTTCAAGTTCTACCTTTAGATGGACGTGGATTAAACCCGCTACTTCAAGACCCAGGATTAGCCTTACATCCACCTATGCTATATATTGGTTATGTAGGTTTATCAGTTTCGTTTTCGTTTGCAGTTGGTGCTCTAATTACAGGTCAAATAAATAAAGAATGGGCCCAGCAAATGATGCCATGGATAACAATTGCTTGGTCAGCTCTAACAATTGGCATAGCCCTGGGAAGTTGGTGGGCTTATTACGAGTTGGGATGGGGTGGATGGTGGTTTTGGGATCCAGTTGAAAATGCGTCATTTATGCCTTGGTTAATTGCAACTGCTTTATTACATTCAGTAAGAGTATTAGAAAAAAAACTTGTATTAATTAATTGGATCATTCTTTTATCAATCTTGGCTTTTTCATTTTCACTACTAGGAACTTTTATTGTTAGGTCTGGGTTACTAACTTCAGTTCATGCATTTGCATCAGACCCATCTAGAGGAGTTTTTATTTTGATTATATTGGCAATCGCCATAGGTGGTCCATTAATTTTGTATGCTTTGAAAAGTTCGTCATTCAAAGAACATAAAGTACAATTTAATTTAATGAGTAAAGAAAGCGCTATTTTAATGAATAATTTATTTCTGACTACAGCAACAGCTACTGTCCTAATTGGAACTTTATACCCTCTATTTTTAGATGCATTTAATGGTAATAAAATTTCTATTGGGCCTGCCTACTATAATGCAACCTTTGCTCCAATTATGGCTCCAGTGGTTTTTTTGATGGCAATTGCCCCCTTGTTAAATTGGAACCAAACCAAAAACAAGAATTTATCCAAAAAGTTAATTTTCCTAATTGTAGCAACATTCTTCGGTATGATATGTTTATATATGATTGAACAGTCGTCATTATTCGCAGTTATATGCGGCTCACTTTCTATTTGGCTTTTTAGTGGTGTAGTAACTGATATTATTTCTAAAATAAAAGAATCCAAAATTAAATTTAATAAATTACGCCAGTTTTTTTTCTTTATATCAAAAATAAATCTTGGAATTCATTTTGCGCATATAGGAGTTGCAGTATTTTTAGCTGGTGTGACGGGAGAGCAGTTTTTTAAAACGGAATATAGTGGAAGAAAAAATATAGGAGATGTTTTTAATGTTGGAAATCAATCATTAGAATTTAAAAAGATAGAAATGCTAGACGGTCCTAATTACAGATCTCAAACTGCAACCTTTAATCTACTAAAAGATGGTAAGATTATTAATAAACTAAAACCAGAAAAACGTTTTTACCCGACAGAAAAAAGTCAAACAACAGAGGCTGCAATCTTAACTGGTTTTTTAGGCGATACATATTTAGTACTGGGAGATGGTAATAAAGAAATTGGTTGGTCAATTAGAGTTTATTTTAATCCTTTAGTTTCATGGATTTGGGGAGGCGCTTGCCTAATGGCTTTAGGTGGATTGGTATCAATTTTACAAAATAGAAAATCTAGAAAAATAATAAATTAAAAGATATGAAAAATAATTTCTCAATTTTAAAAACTTTACCACTCACATTCTTTTTATTAATATTTTTTATTTCGGCATTAGTACTATATCAACTGAAAAATGAACCCAAAAAAGTACAATCTATCAAATCACAATTAATTGGTAAAAATATTCCTGAAATATTAATCCCAGAAGTTAAATATTTTGGATCATTAAATCAAAAACAAAATCTAAATTTCAAAAATTTTGAAAATCAAATATTTGCTGTAAACTTTTTTGCATCTTGGTGTGCTCCGTGCAGAATAGAAGTACCAATTATGGAAGAATTAAGTAAAATTATACCTGTGGTTGGCGTTGCTTATAAGGATAAATTTGTAGATACAAAAAAATTTTTAACAGAATTTGGCAACCCTTATAAAAATGTTGGGCTTGATGATTATGGCAAAGTCGCAATTGAATGGGGCGTGTATGGAGTACCTGAAACATTTTTAATTAATGAAAAAGGTAAAATTATTTATCGTCATGCTGGTCCATTATTATATGATAGTTTCAAGTTTGAAGTTTTACCTTTAATACAAGAAAATTAAAAAATGTTTAGAAATATAAAAATATTCCTGTTTTGTTTGGTTTTATCAATATCTCAGAATAATTTATTAGCTGACATAAATAGTCCCCATAAAGATTTTATTATAAAAAAGACAAGGGAAATTTCTCAAAATATTAAATGCCTTGTTTGTCAAAATCAAAGTATTGATGATTCTAATTCAGAAATAGCTAAAGACTTAAAAGTCTTAATAAAAGATAAATTACAAGACGGAATAAGTGATGAAGAAATATATAATTTTTTGAGAGACCGATATGGAGATTCTATTTTGTTAAAACCACCATTAAAAACAAATACAATTTTATTATGGTTTTTACCTTTTATAATTTTAGCTTTTGGTTCGTTTTTTGTTATAAGGTTTTTAAAATCTAATTATAAATAAAAGAGCCTTACACAATGCTATTTATTATAATCTTTGCTTTAACTCTTCTATTAACAATTTATATTTTTAAAAGTAGTTTATCTAATGAAGATTTAACTCTAAAGATTGGGTTAAGGCCAAAATCAAAAAAACTTTTATTTTATATTGGGGGAATATCTCTTTTTTTACTTAGCTCCATTCTCTACTATGAGTTAGGAAGTCCCTTTATAGACATGAATAAACTCCATACGGCTAAGGAAAAACTTTTAAAAGAAAATATCATTCAAAACAAAAATAGAAAACAAGATTTAAAGATATTTGAAGAATTAGTTTCTAAGTCTAAGAAAAGTCCCAATAATATTAATATACTTCTAGACTTAGCCGCAACCGCATCACGAATTAACAAGATTGATGTTGAAATTTCAACACTTACTAGAATTTTATCTATTAAAAATTCACCAAGATTAAAATCTTTGCTGGCTCAAGCAATTGTAAGAAAGGCTAGTGGTCAAGTGACATCAAAAGCACAAATGTTAATTAATGAAGCATTATCTGAAAACCCAATGGACCCTGGAGCAAATTTCTTAAATGGATTATTACAATCACAAATTGGAAATGAAAAAAAGGCATTTGAAATATGGACAAAATTATATAGAAATACCTCCAGCGATGATGCTTGGGGAAAAGATCTTGAAACTAATATTCGTTCGGCTGCGAGAAATTTAGGTGTTTCTGACCAAGTTTTAAACAAAAGTCTTAAAAAAAGATTAAATATAGATTCTCCAATTACTAGTGAAATTTTGAATTTAAACGAGAAGGATCAAAAAATTAAGATTAACCAAATGGTCGAACAGCTTGCATCTCGCTTAACAAAAAACAAAGAAGATTTAGATGGCTGGGTTAAATTATACAAATCATATAAAGTTCTTAATAATATGGATAAAGCTATAAATGCATTACGTACTACTATAGAAATTAGCCCTCAAAATCTGAATCTTAAAAAAACGCTTTTAAAAGAATTGTTACCTCCTCAAAAAGACCCAAACTTCACCCCCGAAATAGACAGACTTGTTAATGAAATATTAGAAAGCGAACCTAATAACATAAATGCTTTATTTTTTAGAGGTTTGAAGGCTTTTAAAACAGGTGAAGATAAAATAGCAATCGATAATTGGACTACATTGTTAAGTCAACTTCCACCAAAGTCCCAAATGGCTCTTGAACTTTCGAAAAAACTAGAAAGTATTAAAAAATAGTTTAGTCTTTTTTAATCTGATGTTTTTGCATTATTGGTAATGATAGTAGACCGAAACCGAGAGATAAAACTGGAATACCAAAGGCTTTAAAAGAGACCCATTGATCAGTCGTTAAATTACGCCAAGCTATTTCATTGGCGATAGCCATGATAATAAACATGCCAACCCATAACCAAGTCAGTTTGTTCCAACCTTCTAAATCTAAGTTTACTGCAGATTTCATAATAGCTGCCAAAGGATTTTTGCCTAAAATTTTTCCTGACGCAAGGATGCCAGCTATTATTATAGACACAATAGTTGGTTTTATCTTTATAAAAAACTCATCGTCAAAAAAAATTGTTAATCCACCAAAAAAAACAACTGCAACACATCCAGCTGCAGCCATCATTGGTATATTTTTAAACCAATACCATGACAGAATAAGAGAAAACAAAGTACTTACAACTAAAACTGCCGTACCTGCCATTATCCCATAAAAATAATTTACTCCAAAAAACAACAATAAAGGTCCCATTTCTAATATAGACCTATATCCCTCTTTTTTATTAACTTCTTCCAACTGCAACCTCCTAGGCTAAAATCAAACTTTTGCTATGTATAAATTCTTCTATATTATCTGTTGCCAACCTTAAAATGTCTCCATTTTTTGAAAACCTGGTATCCTCACTTAATATTCGCCTCCATTCTTTAGCACCAGGAAGGGAGTTATACAAACCTAAAATATGTCTAGTAACTGCATGAACAGAACCTTCTTCTTTTTTCATAAACTTATCTATATAATCTGCCATTTCCATGGCGACTTTATATCTAGATTTTATCTTTTCTTCACCATTAAACACAATTCTATCCATAGAAGATAATATATACGGATTTTTATATACTTCTCTACCAATCATAAACCCATCTAGTGAAAACTTACTTACTAAATCTTGGCCTTCTTCTATAGATTTAATACCGCCATTAATAACAATTTTTAAATCAGGTCTTCTTTTTTTTAATAGTCCAACCCTATTATAATTTAAAGGAGGTATCTCTCTATTTTGTTTTGGACTTAGACCTTTTAAAAGTGCTTTTCTAGCATGGATCACAAACAAATCGATACCATTTTCAGATATTTCATCAATGAATTCATCTAGTCCTTGCACCTCGTGCATATCATCAACACCAATCCTACATTTTATAGTTATAGGTATTTGACAATTATTTTTTATAATTTTAACGCATTCAGCAACTAGTTTAGGATTCTTCATTAAGCATGCACCAAAAGCACCATTCTGCACTCTATTAGATGGACAACCAATATTTAGGTTAATTTTGGAGTAGCCATAATCTTGTCCATACTGCGCAGCCAAGGCTAATTTTTTAGGATTATTACCTCCCAATTGAAGAACACAAGGTAACTCTTCTTTGTTAAAGTTTAATAATTTTTCACGAGGCCCAAATATTATAGCATCTGCAGAAATCATTTCAGTATATAAAGTTGAACAATGAGACATAAGTCTAAAAAAATATCTACAATGTTTATCTGTCCATTCCATCATTGGAGCAACAGAAAATTTTTCGTCAAATGCCACAATACTATCTATAATATATAAAAATCATAATAAGTTATTTACAATATTTAAAAAAAATATCCAACATTTATAAAATTACTTAAGCCATTTAATAATTATTCATTCATAGAAATTTAATTTTTGGAGACGACAGTACTTTGTTAATGATGACTATGTTTTTTCTTTTTAATGATGTTTATTTTTGCTTTAACTGGCATTTCTAATAATATTGTACCAGCATTTTGAAAAGTAAATCTAACTTTATATTTATTTATAACCTTAAGAGGCTTAATTAATTTTATGAACATTATGTGAAAACTACCCGGTCTGAAAATTAGTTTTGAGTTAGCCTTTATAGTTATACCCTTATCCACATGTTTCATTTTCATGATATCATTTTCAACGGTCATATTGTGTAATTCGGTTTTTTCTGAAAAATTCGAAACTAAATGAATTAAGTGTTCATCTTTTTTATTTGTATTTTCAATTGTCAAATAACCTGAAGTAATTTTTTGATTAGCAAATACTTCATTAATCTTAAGATCAGAAAATACCAAGCCCTTAATACTAATTGTTTCTGAAAAACAAGTTGAAGATATTGTAAATAAAATAACCAGAAATAAAATTTTATAAATATAATGAAATAGCGACATAGATTTTTATCCATAACTAAGTTAAATTATGCTATAAATCTTTGAAACGTTGGTGTCAAACTCTACATAGGTAATAAACAGTTGTATGCAATTATCCCAAAACCCGATTACAAAAATTATTAATGATAAGCTAAAATTTAAGGATTGTAACAATCTATGTAATCTTATTTTTGATCAACAAAGAATTGCTGAGTTTCAATTTGAATTTCAAAGTCTTAAAGTGGATATAACAAGACAGAACCTAGACAAAGAAATTAAAGATGATCTAATTAATCTTGCTAAGAAAGCAAATATTAAGTCAAAAATTAAAAGAATGATGTCAGGAGCAGAAATAAATCGCTCCGAAAACCGGTCTGTTGATCATTTCAATCTTAGAAAAAAAGAACGTTTTGAAACAAAGGAATGGAAAAATCTTATTAATTTTACGAAAATAATTTTAAATAAAAAATCATTCAAAAGTATTGTAAATGTTGGCATTGGGGGATCTGACTTAGGACCATTAATGGTTAATCAAGCACTAAAAAGTTTTTATAAAGGACCTAAAGTTTTTTATATTTCAAATATTGACCCAATAACTCTAATTGAAATATTTGAGAAATGTGACCCTAAATCTACTTTATTTATAATAACGTCTAAAAGCTTTGGAACTCTTGAAACTCTTGAAAATGCAAAAATTATATATAATTGGCTCACAGAGAGTAACGTTAGTTTGAATGATGCAATGGTGGCTGTTACTTCATCTGAAAAAAAAGCTAAGAAATGGGGATTTAAAAAATCTAATATTTTTCATATTTCTGAAAATATTGGAGGAAGGTATTCATTATGGTCTTCAGTAGGAATGTCGATTCTGTGTGGTTTAGGAGAAGATAATTACAAGAAATTTTTGAATGGCGCCGAGATAATGGATCAACATTTTTTTAATGAGGAAATTGAGAGCAATATACCGGTTATTTTAGCTTTACTTAGAATATGGAATCGAAATTTTTTGAATCGAAATAACCACTGTATAGTTCCATATACTGACAGTCTTTCAAAATTGCCCGCCTGGGCACAACAGTTAGAAATGGAAAGTAATGGGAAAAGTGTTGATATAGAAGGTCAACCTTTACAAATGCCAGCAAGTCCAATTATTTGGGGAGAAGTTGGTACTAATGCTCAGCATAGTTTTTTCCAATTTTTACACCAAGGCTTAGAAACCACCCCTGTAGATATACTTATACCCCGTAAGCCAATAAAAGACACAAAATTTAGTCATATTTTTAGTAATCATAAACATTTAGTTATAAATGCAGTTGCTCAAGCAGAAGCGTTAGCTATTGGCTCAGTAGATTTAGCTAATGCAAATAAAAACTTTCCAGGGAATCGGCCATCTACAATTATAAGTTGGGATGAAAATAATCCATTTTCCATTGGAATGTTAATTTCGCTATATGAGAATATTACAATTGCATCTGGATTTTTATGGAACATTAATAGTTTTGACCAGTGGGGAGTAGAGCTTGGTAAAAGTACTGCTATTAAAATTTCTAATTATGAGGGGTATGAAGAATTAAGTCCCTCTGCCAGGGAATTTTTACAAAAGCAAGTATAGAAATAGATTTGTTTTCTTAAAATTTTAAAAATTTACAAATTTGACTTTTACTTCTAAAAATTAAATGAGCTTTCGAGTATTTATTTTTTTATAATAAAATTAGCTTTATAAAATAGAGAAAAATAAAATGACACAAACTGTAAGAAATTTAATTAACAATAATGATGATGAAAGTATTGCGATATCATCGAGTCATGGTAGTAAAATCAAGTACTCAGACTTGAAAAAACATGTTTTTGACATATCTGGGCAACTTAGCAAAAAAGGTTTTCTAAATTCAGATAGAGCAGCAATCGTTCTCCCAAATGGCCCTGAGATGGCGACAACTTTTTTAGCTGTAGCAAGTTATATGTCTGCTGCGCCACTTAACCCTTCTTACAAGTTTAGTGAATATGAATTTTATTTAAAAGATTTAATGCCTAAAATCGTTATTGTGGAAAAGAATAGCAGTAATCCTGTTGTTGAAGCCGCGAAAAAGTTAGGTATAGAAGTATGTGAAATAAAAAAAATAGATAATGCGCCAACCGGAATATTTAATCTTTATGATGAAAGTTCTAGTTTTGAATTATCTAAAGAAACATATGAGGCTCTTGTACTTCATACATCTGGAACTACATCTAGACCTAAAGTAGTGCCTTTGACAAATAAAAATATTTATTCTTCTGCAGTAAATATTTCAAATTCTCTTAACTTGAACTCTGATGATCATTGTTTTAATATTATGCCTCTTTTTCATATACACGGCTTAATTGCAATATTGTGTTCATCAATATTTTCAGGAGCCTCAGTTTATGCAAGTATCGGTTTTAATGCATTAAAGTTTTTAGATATAGCAAAAAAAGAGAAAATATCTTGGTATTCAGGGGTTCCTACTATGCATCAAGGAATATTGATGAGGGCAAAAAAAAATATAAAACTTGCAGAAAACCTCTCACTGAGATTTATAAGATCATCCTCAGCATCTTTACCACCAGCCGTTTTTGAAGAATTAAGAGAAGTTTTTAAAACAACTGTTATTGAAGCTTATGGAATGACCGAAGCATCTCACCAAATGACGTCAAATCCAATGCCTCCTCAGATTCAAAAAGCTGGATTTGTTGGAAAACCTGCAGGTCCTGAAGTGTGTATAATGGATGCCGATGGAAATATCCAGAAAAATGGTCACGAGGGAGAAGTTTGTATTAGGGGTGATAATGTAACTACTGGTTACGAAAACAATGATGAAGCTAATAAATCTTCGTTTATTAATGGCTGGTTTAGAACTGGTGACCAAGGGTTCTTTGATAATGATGGTTATTTAAAAATTTCCGGAAGATTAAAAGAAATTATCAATCGTGGAGGCGAAAAAGTGTCTCCTCTAGAAATAGATAATATATTAATGGAACATGAAGCAATTGAACAAGTTGTTACTTTTGGGGTAAAGGATAAGTTACTAGGAGAAGCTATAGGCGCTGCAATTGTCCTAAAAAATGAGAAAAAATGTACTGAAATTGAAATTAAAAGTTATGCTCGAAGTCATCTAGCTGATTTTAAAGTTCCCAAATATATAAGTTTTTTAGAAGAAATACCCAAAGGAGCCACTGGTAAACTTCAAAGGATAGGTCTTGCTGAAAAACTCGGCTTAGAATAGGAAATTAATATGATTAACATTTGCGTGTTTGGTGCCGGAGCAATAGGCGGCTATATTGGATGTAGCTTAAGTAAAGCTGGAGCAAACGTCTCATTGATAGCTAGGGGCCCTCACAAAGAAGCTATTAAAAAAAATGGTTTAACCTTAATTTCAAATAACAAATCAGAAATATTTAAATTGAAAGTCACTGAAAACTCAAGTGAATTAGGTATACAAGACTATATAATTATTGGCGTTAAAGCTCATGCAATTTCAGGGATCGTTAATCAATTAAAACCCCTTTTGAATGACAAGACTGCTATTTTATCCGCAGTTAATGGATTACCATGGTGGTATTTTTATAAATCTAACACAGGTACAAAACTCGAAAATACTCACATAGACTCAGTAGATCCCCATGGAATTATCTGGAAAACTCTTAATCCAAAACGAGCATTAGGATGCGTTGTTTACCCAGCATGCGAAATTGAAAAGCCTGGCACAATAAAGCATATAGAAGGAAATAGATTTAGCCTTGGTGAACCAAATGGAATAAATTCAGAAAGATTAAAGATATTATCCGATCTATTTATAAAAGGTGGGCTAAAAGCTCCTCAAAAAAAGAATTTAAGAGATGAAATTTGGATTAAACTTTGGGGGAATTGTTCTTTTAACCCATTAAGCGCTATTACTGGAGCAAGCTTAGATGTTATAGGTAATGATCCAAGTTCAAGATTATTGATAAAAGAAATGATGGAAGAGTGCCAAAGAGTTGGTAAAGCAATTGGAGTTAACTTCAGTGTAACAATTGAAAAACGGATTGATGGTGCATCATCTATAATTGGCCATAAGCCTTCAACACGACAAGATATTGAAATGAAACGACCTTTAGAAATTGACCCTATTATGAGCGCAATTATAGAAATTGGAACAAAACTAAATATACCAACACCAATGTTAAAACATATGAATGGAATACTTAAATTAAAAGCTGATTATTTAGGCTTATATAAAAGAAGCCAACTAATAGAGAATTTAACAATTTAAATTTTGAAAAGGATTTCTTCCTTCTTTGTCTTCAATTTCTACTATCCAACAATCGCTATCTATTTCTATTTCTTTAGTAATTCTTTTATCTATATCGATATTTTGTAATTTTTTTTCAGGATATAAATTTACAAAATCTACAACATCATTCTCATTAATTAAATCATATTTCAAATTACGTGTGAAAAGCTTCGCATAGCCATCTAGCGTGTCAACTTTAACAAAAATAGCACCAGCTTCACTATCACCTCTTTTAGTAACATAAGCGTTGGTAAAATTTCTTTCGGCCGCTCTAATACCTGCATTTATCAGTATTTCTGATTTTAATTCAATTATCATTACTAGAGTATCATCAGTTTAAAAATCTGAGCATCTTCCCGCTTTTTCCCAATCTCCATATCTAGTTGGTTCCAATCCCTTAGGACCACCTTTTTCTTTGGGGACAGTTTTATCCATGGACACATTCTCGTTTGAATCATTTTCTTCTTTTTGTTTACTTAATTTTGTAATTTTACTATCCATTATTATAACTTTCTTATTAGCCAATATCTAAATAATTTACATAATATTTATTATTAATACAAATACAAGGCAGTAGTTTGATAGAAAAAAAAACATTTAACACCAAAAAAAAATTAAACAAGACTGTAAGACTTGTAGCATTGGAAATTTGGATACTTGTTTTTTACAAGAATAAAAAATTTGATGATATCATTAAAAAATCTTTTGACTTTAATAAATTAGATAAACGAGACAAATCTTTTCTATTTTTACTAATAAACACATGTATGAGAAGGCATAACCAAGCCCAAAAAATTTATAATAAATACTCAAGGTTTGGAATAAAGAAAAAAAATCGTTACTTAAATGGCATTTTAGTTATTTCTACAATTCAATTAATTTGGTTGAATATAGCCCCTTATGCAGTTTTAAATGAAGCAGTTAGTCAAGCTAAAATTCATATTGGAGAAAAACAATCTAAGCTCGTCAATGCAATTCTACGTAAAATAGTTGCAAATAAAAATGATTGTTTAAACTTCATTCCTGAAGATAAATGCAACCTTCCAGAATGGCTTTTAAAAAGTTGGACATCTTCATATGGTGAAAAAAATGTCAATGAAATAGTAAAAATAGCCATGGAACCACCACCAGTCGATATAGTTGTTTCAAATAAAATGAAAGAAAGTGAATTGAACCAATTTAAGCACAATCTCTCAGGTAAAAAAATCTTGCCTAATGTCATAAGATGTAATTTAAAAGAGTCAGTTGAAAGTTTACCAGGATTTTCTGATGGTTTGTGGTGGATACAAGATGCAGCATCCCAGATACCCTGTAATTTATTATTGTCTAAAATAAAACAACATTTTTCTCAATCTGTTGATTCTATTAAGGTATTAGACATGTGTTGCGCACCTGGAGGTAAAACAGCGCAACTTTTAGATAACAAATTAAACGTTGTATCTATTGAAAAAAATAAATTAAGGTCTCATAAATTCAGAGAAAATATGAAGCGTCTTAACTTTAATCCTTGTTTAATTATTGCTAAAGCAGAAGATTATCTACCAAACTTTAAACCTGATGTTATTTTAATTGACGCTCCCTGTTCTGCGACAGGCACGATTAGAAAAAATCCAGATATTTTTATTAAACCAGCACCAATCAATTTAAAAGATTTAATTTTAACTCAAGATAATATCTTAAATAATGCTTCAAAAATATTGAAAAAAAATGGATTAATTATGTATGTTACATGCTCTCTTCAAAAAATTGAAGGTGAAAGAAGGATTGAAAAGTTTTTAAAAAAAAATCAAAGTTTTTCTATTGTTCCATTTTTTTCCTCTGATTATCCTATGATTAGCGATTGTATAACTAAAGAAGGCTTCATAAGAATCCTTCCAAATTATTTTAATTTTAATTCTGATAATGTTATGAATGGATCAGACGGTTTTTTTATCGCATTAGTTAAAATGGAAAACTAATTTTATGCTTAAATTTATAGATTTAATTACAAATAATTATTTTCTCAAAAAAAAGCTAAAAGTAGATGGACAGAATTCTCCTGCAAGAAGACTTACTGATAACTGGCAAGGCAACTCAGAAATTGGTAAAACAATAGTCAATGGTAAAACTAATCCCAAACTAATTAAAGATTTTAACAGGTTTTATTTTTTGAGAGATTTGAAAGCTGAGGGTAGTATTAAAGCAAGATCCATAGCACGTTCTTTAGTTTCAAATTGGATCAATGAGAAACATAATCTTCTGTCAAAGGAATTTGATTCTCAAATAATGGCGGAAAGAATAACTTGTTGGAGTTTCAATTTTTCATGGTTTGCAGAGAGTGGTGAATTAGATTTACAAAAGAAAATTTTGTATTCTATTGCATTGCAAACAAAATATCTTGAGATAAAACTCACAGAAACGAATAATCATCTACAACAAGTTATAATAATTAAAGGTATTTTAGTTGCTAAGTCTATTTTATTTGACGATATAATGATTGTCGATGAATTATTAAATATTATAGATCAAAAACTTGAAATTTTAACAAATAATGATGGTGGACACACCTCTAGAAGTCCTGTCCTGCATATAAATTTATTAAGACATTTAATAGAAATTAGATCTATAGTTGGAATTTTAAAAAATGTTGATGCAGAGAACTTACATAAAAAAACAATTAAAATGGGCGAATTCTGCAGAGGCTTTCAGATGCCAAATGATGGTTTTGCATGGTTCCACGGAGGATCATTAGTTCCTAAAAATATTATAAAACAAACTTTAAACAGGATAGGTTACAAAAATAGAATTTTTCAACTTGCTGAAGACACTGGTTTTTGTAGATTATCCAATATGGATACAGTTGTATTTGTAGATGTTGGTTTAAAACCAATAGTAAGTACGAATACAAAAGCAAGTTTATTTGCGTTTGAGTTTTTTTATAAAAAAGAAAAAATTATTTCTAATCTAGGAGAATTAACTAAATCTAGTATTAAGAGTGCTAAAAATTCATTAGCGTCATCTGCTGCTCACTCTACTTTAAATATTGATGATAGAAATAATATAGATCTAACAGGAAAAAGAAATACTGAGATATTAGAAGTCAAATACGGAAAGACAAAGGATGGAAACCTTCTAGATTTAACACATTCTGGTTATAAGACTATTTTTGGGATAAATCATAAAAGACAAATTTATCTATCCAATAAAAAAAATGAAATAAGGGGTAAAGACGTAATCATAAATCTTGGAAATATTGGTACAATACCCAAAGTAGCAAATATTCACTTTCATTTAAATCCAAGCATTGAACTTATAAAAACTAGAAGTGGTTCAATTTTATTAAACCACTTAAAGGGCTTTGTTTGGAAAATGATCTCTGACAATCAAGATATAGTTATCCGGGATTCAGTTATGTTTACCCCAAAAGGTCCTACTCCTTGTAAAGAAATAATGATAATTATGAAGCTTGAAAAAATAAGGGCTTATAAGATGATCTCTTGTAATTGGGCATTTCAATTACAAAAGTAGACTGAGTTTAAATTAATAAGAAATATTTTAATGATAATATAATCAAATTAAAGATCGGTTAAATAAAATGGACAATGTTAACAGTGATAAATTATTTACTGACAAAGTTAAAATTAAAAGGGCTTTGATTTCAGTAACCGACAAAACTAATATTGAAAAATTAGCTAAAGTTCTTGAGGATTATAATATAGAAATTTTATCTACTGGAGGCACAGCTAAATTTTTAAAAGAAAATGCAATACCAGTTAAAGACGTTTCAGATGAAACAAATTTCCCCGAAATCTTAAATGGGAGAGTAAAAACGCTACACCCTAAAATACATGGAGGGATACTTAGCAAAAGAAATAATTCAGTTCATACAGACCAATTGCAAAAACATCATATTAAAGAAATTGATCTCCTAATCATTAATTTATATAAATTCCAGGAAACCGTAGAAAATAATAAGAATGAGACCGAAGTTATTGAAAATATTGATATTGGTGGACCTGCAATGATAAGGGCCGCAGCTAAGAACCATGAGTTTGTTACTATTTTAACTGATCCTGGGGATTACTCTAAGCTTATAAATGAACTTAAAGATGAATGTGAAACCTCATATGCTTTTAGAAAATATCTTGCTGGAAGAGCTTTTAAATTAACTAATGAGTATGATCAAGCAATTTCTGACTGGTTTAATAATGAAACCATTAACGCCATTGACCTACCTCAAACATTTTCAATAGATTTTAAAAAATTCTTAGAAATGAGATATGGAGAAAATCCACATCAAAAAGCGGCATTTTATAAAACGAATGACCTTAGAATTGGAATTGCTACATCTAACCAAATTCAAGGGAAAGAGCTTTCATATAATAATATTAATGATGGCAATGCTGCTTATGAATTAATTTGTGAATTTAATCAGCCAGCAATTGCAATTATTAAACATGCTAATCCTTGTGGTGTCGCTGAGAACGCTAATATAAATTTAGCATGGGAAAAAGCACTACAAACAGATCCAATTAGTGCATTTGGTGGAATAGTGGCTTTAAACAGAGAATTAACCCTAGATTTAGCAAAGCAAATGAAATCTTTATTCTTAGAAGTAATAATTGCACCTTCTTTTACTAAAGAGGCACTTCAAATTTTAAGGGACAAACCCAATATAAGAATTTTAGCATCAGGATCAATGCCTATACCTCAGGAAAACGGACTGGATATAAAATCTATTTCAGGAGGTATGCTGGTCCAAACTCGCGACAACAAAGTTTTACAGACAAGTGACCTGAAGATAGTAACAAAGAGAGTACCTACACAATTAGAAATAAATAATTTACTTTTTGCATGGAAGGTAGCAAAACATACTAAATCCAATGCAATCATATATGCCAAAGATCTTCAAACTGTCGGAATTGGGGCAGGACAAATGAGTAGAATAGATTCCACAATGATAGCAAATGAGAAAGCTAAAAAATCTTCAATATTAGCAAACTTAAAATCATTAATGACTTTTGAAAGTGTAGTTGCTAGCGACGCATTCTTCCCATTCGCCGATGGTTTAGTAGCCGCTGCAGATGCAGGAGTTACTGCTGTAATTCAACCAGGTGGATCAATTAGAGATCAAGAAGTAATAGCTGCTGCAGATGAACGCAATATTGCAATGGTTTTTACATCAGTAAGACATTTCAAACATTAATTTAAAATAAATTTTCGTCTTCAAGATATTTTATAATCTTCTTAATTAAACTTGGTATTGCTAATTTTTTTAAATTTTGGGTATCAATAAACCTATAGGATTTCTTAACTGATTGATCTTTCAAAATGTCATTATTATCAATATAAGCTATTGCAATTGAACAGTTTAATTTAAAATGTGTAAATACATGTATTATTTTTTTTTCAAGAATATTCCAATCAAGACCAAACAAAGAATCTTTTTTTGTTATAAAATTAGGTGATTTTGAGAAATAATTCTTATCTTCTTTTAGCCAACCTATGGACGGAATTACATCCATATTCGATAATAATCCTTTATTATTATTTTTAGTCATTAGAATATCACCGTGCTGATTAATTAAACAAAAAAATAAACCATATCTATTATTTTTAATTTTTTTTGGTAGTCGTTTAGGATATATTTTAGCGTTAACAGATCCACCTACTTTACAAAAACTAATCAAAGGACAAGAAGAACACCTGGGAGACTTAGGTATACAAATTAATGATCCTAAATCCATTAGTGCTTGCGCATAATCTCCATATCTTTGATTTGGCAAATACCTTTCTGAGATTTCTTCAATATATTTTTTTGATTTTTCTAATGGCTCATCAACGGCATATAATCTAGAAAATATCCTTTCGACATTGCCATCAATAACATTTGATTTAATATCAAAAGCAATTGCCATTATAGCTGACGCAGTGTAGTTGCCAATCCCTGGCAAAGATAATAATTTACTTTTGTCACAAGGAATTACCGAATTATAATCATTAGAAATTATTTTTGCTGTCTCATGAAGATTTTTTGCCCTACTGTAATAACCTAAACCAGCCCAATAAGAAGATACTTCTTGAAAATCTGCTTTAGCAAGTTGATCAATAGTAGTCCATTTTTTTACAAAATTTAAAAAATAGGGAATAACTGTTGACACTACTGTTTGCTGCAACATAATTTCTGATAAATACACAAAGTAAGGGTTTGGTAACTCCCCAGATAAAGCTCTCCAGGGCAGATTTCTTCTATTTTTGTCATACCAATTTAATAATAAATTAGAAAAATTTTTGTAATTATCTTTTTTTGTCTTATTCATGGTTTTATGTATATATTATGTTATCTGTTAAAAATATTCTTTTAAAAAAATTGTGATTTATAATATGAAGTCATTAGTAAAAATTACAGAAAATATTGTTGAAAAAAAGTTAAGCAGACTTGGTGCCGTTCAAACACATATTTTACTAAATTGGAATTATATAGCAGAACATTATTCTAATATTACAATTCCTGATAAAATTAAGTTTAATAGAAACAAAAATACTGAAGGCCAAATTACTATAAAGGTTCAAAATGGTTTTGGACCAGAAATTCAACACGCCATTCCATTTTTGTTAAATCAAATAAACTCAAGATTTGGCTATAAGGCTATAACAAAAATCAAAATAATACAGTCTGAACTTGGATATATAAAAAAAATAGAAAAAAACTTTTTTCAACAAAAAGTTTTTACTGATGACCCAGACTTAATTTCTAATATTTTGCCAGATGGAGAACTAAAATTAGCAATGCAAAGATTCGAAATTTCTAGAAAAAAAATGCTCTGATATTTTAAATATCTATTATTTAATCAGTTGATTTAGTGTATAAGAATATAAATAAATATAATGTTAAAAGGTAAAGATTTTGAAAAAACAAATTATAGTAAATAGACGAAATACATTATTAAGTTTATTGGCCGTTAGTGTTTTCCCTAAATATAGTTATTCAAATCAAGACCTATTAAGTGACAATATGCGTAAACAATTTATGGGTTCAAAAAATGCACCTATTAAAATTAAGGAATATTTTTCTCTAACCTGTGGTCACTGCGCAAATTTTCATGTTAAGACTTTACCTCAACTCAAGGAGCGATACATTGATACTGGTAAAGTTCAATTAGAATTTATTGACTATCCTCTTGATAGGCTTGCAATTATCGCTGCCACCTTAGCCCGAACACTTCCAACTGAGGACGGATATTTGGAAGCTATAAGTATATTATTAAAAAAACAAAAGCAGTGGGCATATTCAAAAAAGCCTCTTGATGAATTACGCTCTATAGCAAAATTATTTGGAGTTTCTTCAAAACAATTTGATGAAATTTTAAAAAATATTCCGCTTATGCAAGAAATTATTAATAAAATGGAAAAGGAGTCTAAAAATTTTAATATAGAGTCCACACCGACATTTATTATAAATAATAATCATAAAATTTCAGGCGCTTTGTCTTTTAAAGACTTTGAAAAAGAACTTTTAACTTTAATTAAAGCAAAGAATTCTTAAGATTAATAAAGGATAATTAATGAAGTTCAAATCTGTTAGGATTTCTGGGTTCAAATCTTTCTTAGAACCAACTGAAATACTGATTAACAATGGCTTGACTGGAGTTGTAGGTCCTAATGGTTGTGGGAAGTCAAACATTGTTGAAGCGGTAAAATGGGTTATGGGCGAAAATTCTGCTCGTCAAATGCGTGGCGATGAAATGGATGATATTATTTTTGCAGGTACAAGTGAGAGACCAGCTAGAAACTTTGCAGAAGTATCTATTAAATTAGACAATTCAGAGCGAAAAGCTCCAGCAAATTTCAACCACCTTGAAGAAATTGAAATTTCTAGAAAAATTGAAAGAGAAAAGGGATCAATCTATAGGGTTAATTCAAAACAAGTTAGAGCAAGAGATATACAATTAATTTTTGCTGATAATGGAACCGGTGCACGATCGTCAGGGATAGTTGGTCAAGGTAGAATAGCACAAATAATAGATGCAACCTCTGAAGATAGAAGAATAATTCTTGAAGAAGCAGCGAATATAAAGGGTTTACATAACAGAAGACATGAGGCTGAACTAAAACTGAATGGAGCTAATGAAAATCTAAATAGATTAATAGACATTGAGCAAACTTATCAAGATCAGCTTATAGAATTAGAAAAACAAGGAAGAAAGGCTGCTAGATATAGATCAGTAGGTGACAGACTAAGAAAAGCTGAGGCAACTTTATTTTTAACACTTTTAAATACAGCAGAAAATGAGTTTAATGATTTTAAAAAACATTTAGATATAGCCAAAGAAAATGTACATAAAGGACAAATTAATGTGTCCAAACATACTGAAGCAAAAAAAGAAATTTTAGATGAATTACCTGAGCTTAAAAAATTAGAAACAAAAAAGATAACAGTTTTACAATCTCTCAATATAACAAAAATTAGATTAGAAGAAGAGAAATCTTCTGCAAAAACAACTTTAAACAATACCTTAAATCAAATTTACCAAATAGAAGCAGACATCCAAAGAGAAGTTGAAATTAAACAAGACGCAAAGAAAACATTGTTGAGCCTATTTACAGAAGAAGAAAAATTAAAATCTGAGTCAACAAATTTTTTGACTAAGAAAACTGAAGCCTTGAAGCTAGTAAAAGATCTAAAGGCCAAAACAGAAGAAGCAAATACAAAACTTTCCACTATAACTTCAGAAATATATTCAATTAAATCTGATAAATCAGATCTTGAAAAGCGTATATCTGTTCTAACAGATAAGATTAAAAACTCTGAATTTCAAATATCTGAGTTTAACTCAAAGGAAGATGAACAACTTCTTAAAAAGAATAATCAGCAATTAAGTAAATTAAAACAAATATTAAGAAATAAAAATCAAAATTTAGTGTCTAATAAACAGGAATTAATAAAATTAGAAGAAAAAGAAGTTAAACTTAGTAATCAAAAGAGTAATACTGACCAAAATTTTAATGTAATTAACGCAGAGTTAAATTCTCTTTCTTCGATATTAGGTGATGATATTTTAAATAAAAACTCACTAGAAAAAAGCATAAATAATATTGGTAATCTTGAAAAAGCAATAGGGTCTGCCTTAGGTGAAACCTTATTAGCACCAATTCATTCCAATCAAAATCATTTTCTTAACAATACATATTGGAGAAATGATTTAAAGACTAAATTCAACTCAGAATTACCCAAAGGCGCAATCCCTATAATTTCAAAAATCAAAAAAAATTCGATTTTAGATATTGCTTTGATTGGTGTAGGTATAGTTAAAGATAAAGAAACTGCTTATGATCTACAGAAAGATTTATCATTTGGGCAAGCACTTACAACTTCCAAAGGTGGTTTATGGAGGTGGGACGGTTTTGTACAACCTCAAGGTGTAAAAAATAGTTATTTCGAAAGACTTCAACAAATTGCAAAATTAAGATTACTTCAAAATAAATTACCTGCTGTAAAAAAAGAAAAAAAAGTTATTGAAAGTAAAATTGATGGAAATAAATTAGGTATAAGTAAATGTAAACGTGATATTATTGAGTTAGAATCGCAAATATCAGAAATAATTAAAAATTCAAATACATTAGAATTAGCTAACTCACAATTAGATGCAAAACTTCTTTCATCTAAAGTTTTATTAAAAGAGCATCTAGATATAACAAAAATATCTCAAAAAGAGTTAGTTGGACTTAAAAATGAATTAAACAATTCTATTAATTTACCATCATTATTAGCTGATGAACTGAAAATAAGAAATATAGCCGATCAATGTAGAAATGAATTGGCTGACGCAATGGCATCAGAACAACAAATAAAGACACATGAAAGTTTTCAAGCAAGAAACCTAATGCAGATCAATAATCAAAGTGAGAATTGGAAAAAAAGAGAAAATGAGGCTTCCATGAGATTGATGTCTTTGCAAGATAGATTGAAAAAGTTAAAAGATGATCAAAAGAGATTGACAAGCCTACCAGATGATTTTGAAAAGAGGGAAGAAGATCTCAACAGACAAATTGATAAGGCTGTTCAAGACAAGAATATTGCCTCTGATAAATTAGTACATACTGAGACTAATCTTCATAATATAGAAAAATTGGAAAGGGAAGCAGAACAAAAAGTTTCATTCTTTCGGGAAGAAATGATAAAAATAGAGGCCTCGTTGGATCTTGCTAGAACCAAAATACAGAACATCGAGGCTAGGGTTTTTGAAAAGCTAAGAATAAACACAGATAAATTGTTTGAAATTGTAGGTTTTAATGAAAAAAATAATTTAAACGTTTCTGTTGAGTTATTAGAAAAAACTGTTCAACGTCTTATAAATGAAAGGGAATCACTAGGTGCCGTAAATTTACGTGCAGAAGAAGAAATGAAAGAGATGAAAGAAAAAATTGAGACTATGTCATCTGAAAGAATTGATCTAGAATTAGCAATAGAAAAACTTAGAACTGGAATTTTTGAACTTAATAAAGAAGGCAGGCAGAGATTAAAAGATAGCTTTAATGATGTTAACAAAAATTTTAAAGATCTTTTTCAAAAACTCTTCGGAGGTGGAGATGCTGAATTAAAATTAGTTGGAAGTGAAGATCCTCTTAAAGCAGGTCTAGAAGTTTTAGCAAGTCCGCCTGGAAAGAAAATGCAACTTCTTTCACTTTTATCAGGAGGAGAACAAGCCTTAACGGCAATCTCTTTGATTTTTTCAGTATTTTTGTGTAATCCTGCACCTATTTGTATTTTAGACGAGGTAGATGCACCACTTGATGACACAAATGTAGGAAGATTTTGTGAATTACTTAATAAAATAGTTGCAGATACAAACACTTATTTTATGGTTGTAACGCATCATAGACTTACAATGGCTAAAATGGATAGACTATTTGGAGTTACAATGGAACAAAAGGGAATCAGTAGGTTAGTATCTGTTAATTTAGAAGAAGCTAACAGAATAAGGGACATTGCTTAAAAAAATAAATTTTTTTCAAGTAAACTCTTGACTTATTTGCTTGGTCAAAATAATTTAAGCACGCTTATATTATGTATGCGAAAGTATGTTATGAGCTCATTTAAAAAAGAAAAAAATTTAAATTCAAGAATAGATAATGCTTTAGCAAAAAAAGGGAATAAAAAAGAAGTTAATAACAATAACCAAACTTTAGTTAATACATTTTCTAGAGTTGCTACTGAACTACTAGCTGGATTATTGGTTGGTGCAGGTATAGGTTGGACGTTAGATAAGTGGTTAAACACAAATCCTTGGTTCCTAATCTTATTCTTTTTGCTAGGTGGAGCCGCTGGTATACTAAATCTTTGGAGAGTGGTAACTGGAAAAGGCCTCAAAATTGGATACTTTTAACATTTGATATAGAAAAAAATAATGAATTCACCCGTCGAGCAATTTAAAATAAAAGTTTTATATGAATTAGACATTATGGGCATAGATATTTCTTTCACTAATGCATCATTATTTATGATATTATCTATTCTGGGTTCTGCTGGATTTTTATATATGGGAGCAAGAAAACAAGCTCTCGTTCCTAACAGATTTCAGTCTCTAGTAGAAATGTCATATGAATTTGTAGCTAATATGGTTAAAGAGAATGCTGGTAAAGGCAGTCAAGCTTATTTTCCATTTATATTCACTCTATTTATGTTTATTTTATTTGGTAATTTACTTGGCATGATTCCATACAGTTATACTTTTACTTCACAAATAGCAGTCACTTTTACATTAGCAGCTATCATATTTATTGGAGTTACAATTATCGCACTTTTTAAGCATGGATTGAAATTTTTTACATTTTTCTTCCCATCAGGGGTGCCTATTGGTTTAGCGCCATTGCTTATTCCAATAGAAATAATATCTTACTTTATTCGTCCTATTAGTCTATCAGTCAGATTATTTGCCAATATGTTAGCTGGACACACTATGATGAAGGTGTTTGCTGGTCTTATAATAATGATGGGATCTGCGAGTGGTTTTTTAAAGGTTGGTGCAATTTTACCACTGATGGCCGTTATAGGATTAACTGGACTTGAATTTCTAGTTGCAGCCTTGCAAGCCTATGTCTTTAGTATTCTAACATGTATGTATCTTCATGATGCACTACATTTACATTAATTCATAACTAAATTATATAATTAACGAAAGGAAAATAAAATGGAAATGGATGCCGCAAAATTAATAGGAGCAGGTCTAGCAGTTATAGCGCTAGCCGGTGTGGGAGTTGGAATTGGTAATATCTTTGCTTCTTTAGTTACTGCTGTTGGTCGAAATCCAGCTGCAAAAAATGAAGTTTTTGGTATAGCTATTCTAGGTTTTGCTTTAACTGAAGCCGTTGCTTTGTTTGCACTTGTTATTGCACTTTTGTTATTATTTACATTCTAAACAATAAATTTTTTTGCCTGTAGCACAATAAGCTATAGGCAAAATATAGTTAGAAAATTAAAAATGTTATATTTTAAAAAATTATTTTTAACTTCAATATTTGTTATTAATGTTGAAACTGCAATCGCTTCACAAGCAAAAACAGGTCTTCCCCAATTAGATCTTAACACTTATCCATCCCTAATGTTTTGGTCAATTATTTCTCTTATGATTGGTTTTGCATTGATGAAATATTTTGTAACTCCAAATATTAAATCAATTTTAAACTCTAGAGAAACCTCCATACAAAATGATTTAGTTAAAGCCAAGACTTCAAATCAAGAATCTGAGAAAATTAAACAATCAATTATAAAAAGTCAGGAAGATATTAAATCAAAGTCACAAAAAATTATTTCTGACGCAATATTAGAGTCGAAACAAAGTATTGAAAAAAAAGAAAAAGAGATTTCTGCAAAGTTGGTATTGAAGGTTTCAGAGGCAGAAAAGAAAATAATTAATACACAAAATACTGTTATTAACGATGTGATAAATGTTGCTGAAGAAATAACAGCTGATGTAGTCAAAAAATTTACAGATATAAAATATGATAAAAGCAATGTTAAAAAAGCAATAAAGTTAGCTTCGAATAATATATTGATGGAGAAATAACGTGTATCTTGATGAAACAGCTTGGGTTGCAATAGCATTTATTATATTCATTGGCTTGGTTTGGAAAAAAGCAAGCAAAGCAATAGTGTCCATATTAGATGATAGATCCGTGTTAATACAAAATGAATTACAGGAAGCTAAATCTCTTAAAGAAGAGGCTTTAGAAGAGCTTAGAAAATCTCTACAAACCCAAAAAAAAGTTTCAGAAGAAGCCGAAAATATAATTCGTGAAGCAAAAGAGACAGCAAAAAAGATACAAGAAGAAGCCTATTCCAAATCTTCAGATATTATAAAAAGAAAAGAAGATCAGGCTAAACAAAAGATTATCGCGTTAGAAATTGATGCAATTAAAAATATAAAAAAAATAACTGGTAACGTTATAATCGAATCTTCAAAAATATATATAGAATCTAATATTGATAAAAAAGAAAACGTAAATTTAATAACCAAATCTTCTAACGAGATAAAGCCATCATTGTTGGCTTAATTACCTTAACCCCAAATGAACTTGACCGCCGTTAGGTATTTTTATATCAAAATCCGTTTCTCTATCAACTATTTTACTTCCCTTTAAAAGAAACTGCGAATATTTAAAACTATCTCTATCATATTCTTTGTTGTTCATGTCAGTTGAAACTAATGTAATATTTACAGGGACATAATCTTCAATATTATTGTCTTTTCTGATAGCCCTCACGTTTACTGAAATTTCCATTTCAATATTATCTTTATCTTTAGTACAATATGTTTTTACACCTCTCAAACCAATATAAACAGGTAATTTATTTTCAGATTTAACAATAACTTCTGCGGCCTTTTTGGGTGCTGTTACTTTAGGACAATCTACAACATCCATTTTGAGAGATGAGCAACCATTTAAAATTAAAAAAAAACAAAGTATAATAAATTTAACCATTGATAGTTACCTTTTAGCATAAAAAACTTTAAAACAAGATTAATCTTTATTGACGTAATCAATGTAATACATCAAAAGTAAATTATGAAGAAACAAAAAATAAATTTATATTTAGCTTCACCTAGAGGTTTTTGCGCTGGTGTTGATAGAGCAGTTAAAATAGTTGAAGAATCTATTAAAAAATTTGGAGCCCCAGTTTACGTCAGACATGAAATAGTTCATAACAAAGATGTTGTGAATTCATTAGCACGAATTGGAGCTATTTTTGTAGATGAGGTTAAAGAAGCACCAATAAATCGACCAATAATATTCTCTGCACATGGTGTTGCTAAATCCGTTGTTAATGAAGCTAAAAAAAGAAAAATGATATCCATTGATGCAACCTGTCCGTTAGTCACTAAAGTTCATAATGAAACAATACGTCATTATAATATAGGTAGACACGTTTTATTAATAGGTCACAAAAATCATGTTGAAGTGATAGGTACCATGGGACAAGTACCTGAAAATAGTATTACATTAATTGAAACTGAAGAAGATGCTCATAAAGTTAAAGTTTCTAATCCTGATAATTTAGCTTTTGCCACACAAACAACCTTATCATTAGATGATACTAGTAAAATTTTAAACATATTAAAAAATAGGTTTCCTAACATTAAAGGACCAAGCTCTGAAGATATATGTTATGCAACTACAAATAGACAGTTGGCTGTTAAATCAATGTCAAAAATATGTGATTATATTTTGGTAATAGGAGCAGAAAACTCTTCAAACTCAGTTCGCTTAGTTGAAGTGGCATTGTCACGTGGTGTTCAAAAAGCAATTTTGATTCCAAATGAAGAAAAATTAGATATGTTTTTAAATAATTTTAATCCAAAAAAATATCCTAATATTGGATTGACAGCAGGTGCTTCCGCCCCTGAAACTTTAGTCCAAGTTTTAATATCAAAACTAAAAAAAGATTTTGACGTTAATCTCATAGATCATGAAGTCACAAAAGAAGATGTAAAATTTAATTTACCAAAAATATTACGATAAGAAATTAGGACACAAAGTTGGCAGTTTATACTAATTTAAATGATGAACAAATATCTGATTTTTTAAAACTATATAGAATTGGTAAGTTAATTTCATTTACTGGAATTACAGAAGGAATAGAAAATAGTAATTTTCATTTAAAAACTACTAGTGGTGAATTTATACTTACAATTTTTGAAAAGAGAGTTAACAAAAAAGATTTACCATTTTTTATAAATGTAATGAAACATCTAAGTAAAAAAAAGTTTTTTTGTCCAAAACCAATTGGTGATGCAAAAGATAATTATCTTCAGGAATTACGTGGAAAACCTGCAATAATTGTAAACTATTTACAAGGAAAATCTAAAACTAAAATAACAATAGAAGACTGTTACAAAGTCGGATCTAAAATAGCCTTAATGCATATAAAAACTAGAGATTTCTCTTCTGAAAGGGAAAATTCCCTTTCAATAAATGGATGTCAAAATCTTATTAAAAAATGTGATGTTTCAATTCCTAATGATATTCTAAATAAAATTGAACCTAACATTTTAAAAGAGATACAAAATTCATTTAATTACTGTGTAAAGTTTTGGCCATACAATTTACCCAAAGGTTTTATTCACGCTGACATTTTTCCCGATAATGTATTTTTTCATGAAAATAAATTATCAGGCATAATAGATTTTTATTTTTCTTGTACTGATATTTTATCTTATGACTTAGCTATAGCCATAAATGCTTGGTGTTTTGATCAAGAAAAAAATTTCAACCAAAAAAAATATCAATCTTTACTTGATGGATACAACTCTCAAAGAACATTAAGTAGTGATGAAATTTTTTATTTGCCTCTTTTATCTAAAGTTGCATCTATGAGGTTTTTACTTACAAGATTATATGACTGGGTACACACACCAAAAGATGCAGATGTTCTTCCTAAAAATCCTGCAGAATATATAAATAAGTTAAAACACTTTAAAGAAGTAGTCGAAAAAATAAATTACCACGAAACTTACCAGCTATGAATGAGATAACAATTTACACAGATGGCGCTTGTTCGGGTAACCCAGGTAAAGGCGGATGGGGTGCTATATTGATATACGCTAAAGAAAAAAAGTACATGTCAGGATCAAAACAACTAACAACAAATAATCAAATGGAATTAACTGCTACTATTGAAGCCCTTAAAGTAATTTTAAAACCTAGCAAAATAGCTTTATATACTGACTCGCAATATGTAAAAAATGGCATAACTTCTTGGATTTTTAATTGGAAAAAAAATGGATGGAAGACAGCAAATAAGAAACCCGTTGCTAATAAAGATTTGTGGATAGAGTTAGAAAAGTATGTTGATTTTCACTCAGTAAATTGGTTTTGGGTTAAAGGTCATTCAGGAGATCACTATAACGAAATAGCAGACGAATTAGCCGTTAAAGCTATGAACGAAAGATCTTAAGAGATCACAAATGTTTTAACATATTCTCAGCTGAGGAAACTTCAAAAGCACCTACCTCTTCAACAAATAATTTAGATATAATATTATTTTCAACAACCATAGAAAATCTTCTTGACCTTCGTCCCATAACTTTTCCAAAGTCCATATCTAGTCCTAGAGCTTCCGAGATTGAACAATCTGTGTCTGCAAGCATGTCTATTTTTCCGACCACACTATTTGCTTCACCCCAGGCACGCATAACATGTGGATCATTAACTGCCATACATGCAACTACAGTTACACCTTTTTTTAAAATTTGTTCATAATTTTTAATATAACTGGGTAAATGTTTAGCAGAACAAGTAGGAGTAAAAGCACCAGGTAATGCAAAAAGAACTACTTTTTTTGATTTAAAATATTCTTCAGTACTAATATGCTTGACGCCTTCATGATCTTTCAAAAGAAAAGTACCAGATGGGAAACTATCTCCTACACCTATTGACATATAAACTCCTTAATTTTAATAAGTTCATACAATAAACAAATATAAATTATTTTAAACTGATTTATTTAGCTGTATCTAAATATTCTCTAATCACTTTAACGGTTAAAAGCTCAGGAAAAATTTTACCATCAGGTATTAAAGGACTATATATCTCGTTAAAAGGTATTCCATAGCGCCCTTTTAAAGCTAAAAATTGCTTGATTTTTTCATTTGGCTTTGTCCAATCTAATCTTAAAATTATAACATTATTTTTCTTAAATAGTTCTGAAACTTCTTTGGTATCAATAACAAAAATTTTATTTACCTTACACGTTAAACACCAATCAGCAGTAATATCTACAAAAACAGTTTTACCTTCGTTTACTAATTGATTAGGTAAACTAGAATTACCACTTATATCCCAATTAATTATTGATTTATCAGAGATATTTGTTTCACTAAATTTGTTAGTATTAATTTGTAATCCCACTAAAACATTAATCAACCATAAAGAGGTTATTAAAAGTAAAAGAGCCATTAGTTTTTTGAAGATTATTAACCAATTACCAGGCTTGGGAATGAATGATACTATCCTCGGAAAAAAGCCAAATAAAATCAATGGTAGAGACAAGCCAAATCCCATTATTAAAAGGACAGAATAAATTTCAATTGTGCTCCCTGACAGAGCAAAACCAATTGCTGTTCCTACTAGTGGGGCTGTACAAGGTGTTGCCAAGAAAGTTAAAAACATTCCTGTTAAAAAATCACCAAAGAAACCTTCTCCTTTGTAAGAGAAGATTGACAGGAGTTTTGCAGGTAGAAAATAATGGAATATACCTAAAAGATTTAACGCAAAAAAAGACGTTAATGCAATCATAAATATAAGGAAATATGGGTTTTGAAATTGTATTCCCCAACCAACAAGATTGCCAGAAGCTTTAATGAAATATGTTATTGTTGCTAATAAGAAAAATGTAGTCAGAATTCCTAATATATTAAAAAATAATTTTTTATTATAAACTGTTTTGCTCGTAGAACTTAGACTCACAAGTTGTATCATTTTAAGCGACAATACAGGTAAAACACATGGCATAAAATTCAATATAAACCCACCTATGAAGGCTATAAGTAAAATTTGAAAACCTAAAGGATTATCAATATTGTTTAAAACATTATTTGTTTTTAATGTTTTCAAGTTACTAATGGATGCTTGATAGCTATAATTATCAGTAAGAAAAGTAAATTTCAAACCAGTAAAATTATATTTATTTTTATTGGTGAGATTTATCGATAGATTCAACAAATTTTCTTTCGACGAGTAGTATGGCTTAGAATAAATATGCCCTTTACCATCCTCAATAATGATATCATATGGTTTTATATTTAAGTTATTTTCAAAAGTTATTTTTAATTTATTCTCTTCAAAATTAGATGATACTAACTTTAAGTTTTGTTCTGCTAATCTTGGCACTTGATTTTTATACTTAATAATTTCTCCTAATTGGATTTTACTTTCATTATCAAGATTGAGTGCATTTAAGTTAAACTTATGAGTTACAGGCACACAAATATCTGAGCAAACCTGCGCATTCAATTCCAGAAGACCTGACATAACTTGTTCCTGTTGTTCAAGTATGATTTCTAATGGAAAAATAACTTTTTTTTCATAACCAAATGTTTCTATACCAAAAAAATCAAATCTTTTCGGATTTGGAAACAGGAGTTTTGCTGATTTAATATTATTGGTATTGTTAAAGTTTATTTCAGGAGGTAGACCTGCATCTCCTGGATTTCGCCAATATATTTTCCATTTTGGTAAAAGATTAACCTTTAAGCCAAGTAAAATTTCAGACGGGTTAATTTCAGATTTTTTTCCAAACAAAAGTTCGAAGTTAACAAATTTGTAATTTTCATTAGTTTCTAAAGTATTATTAGAAGATAAAAAATTTGAGAAACATTTGTTAATTTTTAAAAAGTTAACAAAAAATAAACAAAAAAAGATTAATACAATTTTTTGATATTTTAAACTCACTACATTATTGTACATTATTTCTTTTCGGTTATTATTTATTTGTTAATAATATATTGGAATACAACATATGGATCAAGAATTGTTAGGTAAACTTTTGATTGCATCTCCAGGACTTGAAGATGTAAGATTTCAAAATTCAGTTATACTAGTCTGCGAACATACTAATGAAGTTACTATGGGTTTGATTTTAAATAAACCTCTATATAATTTTGACACCTCCCAATTCTTAAAAAAAATGAAAATAAATAATGACCTCAAAATTAAATCTAATCCAACTTTTTTTGGAGGTCCTGTGCATTTAAATCAAGGTTTTATTATACACTCTAATGAAAAAAAATATCCTACTTCAGAACACATTCTTGAAGGAGTAATGATTACTAGTTCTGAGGAAATTTTACAAGATATTTCAAAAAATCAATCACCAGAAAATGCTAAAATTTTTTTAGGTTGTGCAGTATGGGATAAAGGACAACTAAATAATGAAATGCTTGAAAATTCTTGGATTATTACAAATTCTTCAAAGGAATTAATTTTCCATAATGATTTAGAAATATCTTTATGGAAAGATTCACTTAAAAAGATGGGGATTGATCCTAAAAAGCTAGTATCATACTCTGGGAGAGCCTAAACAATCTAATTAAGCAAATTACCGACGTTTAATTTCTTTAATGATGACGCATCTGGACCTATTACAGATAGGACTGGTTTTGCTGAAACAAACAACTTTTCTACAACATCATAGATAGAAGTAATAGATATACTTTCAATTTTTTTTATCACTTCATTAGTTTCTATAAGTTTCCCAAAATTAATTATACTTTTTGCATAATATTCAGCTCGTGCACTGTTACTTTCTTGCGCCATAATAAAACCTGAACGCATTTGAGCTTTTGCTCTAGTTAATTCATCATTAGTAATAGAGTTTTTGATATTTTTCCATTCGTTTAAACTTGCTTCAAGTAATTCATTTAAATCATTTGGTGAAGTGCCTGCATAAAATCCAAACACTCCTGAGGAATTTTGCATTTGTGTAAAAGAAAAAATAGAATAACATAATCCTCTTTTTTCTCTTATTTCTTGGAATAACCTTGATGACATACCACCACCTAGTATAATAGTGAGTGCACGTAACGAATAACGATCAATATCAGTATTTTTAACACCCTCAATACCAAAAACTAATTGTGTTTGTTCTAAATCTCTATCTTCTCCACAAAAACCTGAATTCCATCTTGATAAATTTTTTCTGTATTTAAAAATATTTTTTATATTTGAAAATTTTTCTTCCACAGTTCTAAAAAACCAATCTCTATCTATATTACCAGACGAGGCAACAACCATATTTTCTGGGGCATAATTAGCTTTCAAAAATGATTTTAAATCACATTGTTGAAAATTACTTACAGTCTCTCTTGTTCCAAGAATTGGCCTGCCTATAGATTGATTTTTAAAAGCTGTTGAAGTAAAATTTTCAAATACCTTATCATCTGGAGCGTCGTATGACTGACCTATCTCTGAAATAATAACCCCGCGTTCCCTTTCAATTTCCTCTACTGGAAAAGTAGAGTTTTTAATTATGTCAGATAAAATATCAATACCAAGATTTGTGTCCTCTTTTAACACTTTTAAATAATAAGCTGTGACTTCTTTACTTGTGTATGCATTAATATCGCCACCAACATCTTCTATTTCTCTAGCTATTTTTTCCGCATTTCTGTTTTCGGTTCCTTTAAATGCCATATGTTCTAGCATATGTGCTATTCCACATTCATCCTTTGCCTCTTGCGCACTTCCAGATCCAATATAAACTCCAACTGAAGTACTATGAACATCCATCTGGTCATGCAATAATGTAAGGCCACTATCTAAGATTTTGAATTCTACATCCATCAGTTTCTCATATTAGATTTAATAAAATTTTGAACATCATTTATGCTTGGATCCATTATATTAAAATATTCTTTACTGCTCATTATATTTTCCAAATGAAAAGGCTTTTTTGGCATTATATTTATACTTTTACTAATTATCTCTGGAAACTTAGCCGGATGAGCACATGCAAGTGAAATTACTGACATATCTTTTGATATAATATTATTATCAAGTGCTTTTTGAGCTGCTCCATATCCAATTGCACTATGAGGGTCAAGAATGTAATTATAGTCTGTATAAACTTTGTTTATTATCTCTAAAGTTTCCTCGTCTGAAATCATATATGCAGAAAATAAATTAGTAATTTTTTGAAGTTGATTTTTTGTGATTTCAAAATTACCCTTATTTTTGAACTCTTTCATTTGTTGCTTAACTTTATCTGTATCTCTTTCGTTTATCTCGTATAAGAGCCTTTCAAAATTACTAGAAACTTGTATATCCATACTCGGACTATATGAAGGAAGCACATTTTTTCTTTCCATTAATCCATTATTGAAGAACCTTGTTAATATATCGTTCTGATTTGATCCACATATTAATTTTGATATAGGCAAACCAATTTTTTGGGCCATCCATCCTGCTAATATGTTCCCAAAATTACCTGTAGGAACTGAGAATACAATCTCTTTATTTGGCACACCTATTTTTAAAGCAGAGTAAAAATAATATACAATTTGAGGTAAAAGTCTTACCCAGTTAATAGAGTTTATAGCAGACAATGAAGTTTCGTCTTTAAATTTCAAGTCTTCAAAACAATCTTTTACTATTTCCTGACACCCATCAAAATCTGTTTTAACCGATAAAGCGTAAGCTCCTCTTTTATTAATCCAAGTCATCTGCTTTTGTTGAACACTTGAAACTCTTTGATGTGGAAAGAGTATAAAAATATCTATATTTTCTTTACCCTTGAAAGCCTCTAAAGCAGCGGATCCTGTATCACCACTAGTAGCACCCAAAATTACACCCTTTTGAGCTCTTTTGTTTAGTGCTTGATTAAAAGCTCTAGCTAAAAACTGCATGGCATAGTCTTTAAAAGCAAAGGTTGGACCCTGGAACAGTTCAAGCACGTGTAAGTTCTTATTAAGTTGATATAAGGGTGCAACATCTTTGTTAAATACAGTGTAGGTATCTTTGGAGATGTTTAATAATTCGTTTTCACTTAAACAAGGTTCTACGAAAGGTCTTATAATTTTAGCTGATAATTCCGCATAATTTAAATGCTTCATTTCATTTAAGTCAGAATGGCTAAATTGTGGCCATTCTTCTGGCATAAACAAACCTCCGTCCCTAGCTAAACCTGACAAAAGAACGTCTTCATAAGAAAGGGATGATTCTCCACCTCTTGTACTTGTATATTTAATCGAATTACTCATTGTTGTCTTTCTTTTTGAAACTTAATCTACCAGAAGACACGTGATACGAGAAATATACAAATAACAAAGACAAAGCCAAGCCATACCAGGTGACAGCATATGATAGGTGTTGATTCCTTAATTTTGGTTTACCTGTAACTCCTATTGGAAGAGTTAGCTTTTCTCCTTGTCGAAGAGCATCTATGTAATAATTATTTATAACTTGATTTGAAGCTAAATTTAAAAAGTTAATAATTTCATTTGGCTTTATTGTAAACCAAAAACCATTCTTGCCGTCATTTTCAGGAACGAAGTAACCTTTTTTTTGTGGATACCTTATTATTCCTTTTAATAAAACTTCCCCCTCGACCAAACTAAATTTTCTCTTTTTGGGATTTTTGTAGCCTTCAGATACCCAACCTCTATTGATAAGTATTATTTTATTATTTCTAAGTTTCAATGGTGTAATAACATGAAACCCTGCATTACCCTCAAAAGTTTTACCTGTAATATATGTTTCTTCTTTATGTAAAAATAATCCTGAAACTTCTATAGATTTAAATTCTTTTATTTTTGGTGAGTCTAATTCTGAGGGATTTTTAATTGGATTTGACTGGCTTTCAGTAACATATCTTTCTATCAATGCTTCCTTCCAAAATAATCTCTTAACTTGCCATGTACCGAAAGTAAATAAAATAGCAAAAATTATTATAGAGAATATTGATGGCCAAAGCATTGGCTTAAAATAGATATTCATGAGTTATATATAAGCTCCAATTTATTTAACAAGTATGATCTATACTTATTAGCCACCCCACCAATATATACAAACAAATAAAAATAACCAAACCACATCTACAAAATGCCAATACCACGCAGCAGCTTCAAACCCAAAATGGTGATCAGGAGTGAAGTGGCCCTTTACACCTCTAAATAAACACACCGTTAGAAATATTGTACCTACAAGAACATGAAACCCATGAAATCCAGTAGCCATGTAAAACGTAGAAGCATAAATACCATCAGTAAAGGAGAACGCTGCATGATCATACTCATATGCTTGAAGTACTGTAAATAATGCTCCCAACAACACTGTTAAAACAAGACCAATTATAAAGTCTTTTCTATTGTTGTGCTGTAATGCGTGGTGTGACCATGTAACTGTACAACCGGATAAAAGAAGTATAAGAGTATTCATGAGCGGTAGATCAAAAGGGTCAAAGGTAACAATACCTTCTGGAGGCCAAACACCTGTATCAGGATATAAACTTGAATCAAAAAAGGCCCAAAAAAAAGCAACAAAGAACATAACTTCAGAACATATGAAAAAAATCATACCATAACGCATACCCAATTGAACTATTGGTGTATGATGGCCTTGATATTCAGCTTCTCTTACAACGTCTCTCCACCACAGGAACATTGTAAGTAATACCATTATCCCACCAGCTATCATAACATACAAACTGTATGGATAGTCATGCATAAACAAGGTTAATCCTAAAACAAGAGTAAAACCTGATGCAGCTCCTAAGGCAGGCCATGGGCTAGGTTCAACTAAATGATACTGATGCTTTTGTTCGCCACTCATATTTTTCTCCTCAGCAATATCATAGAATTAAAAAAGCGATCAATCATAAATATATTACAAATTATTGACTAAATTAAAATTATTTTTTGAATTTTTAACTTGTTTTTCATATTTTTTAAAAAAAGTATAAGACAAAGTTATTTCACTAAGATTTTTTAAACTTTCGTCACTATCAACCATAGGATCAATATAAAACACCACTGGCATTTTTACCTTTTCACCTGGTAATAACGTCTGCTCAACAAAGCAAAAACAGTCAATTTTCATAAATATGGAACCAGCTTTTGGGGGAGAAACATTATAAGTTGCTGTTCCAACGATTGTTTTGTCTGACAAATTTTTAGCAGTATAATAAATGATTTTTTCGACGCCAGGTTGTACTAATATTTCATCTTTAGGTGCTAGAAATTCCCAATTCAAACTACTATTCACGTTTGCATCAAATCTAACTTGAATATTTTTATAATTACCTTTTGAGCCTGGAGCAAGAGATGATTTTTGAGTTGTACCACCATAACCAGTAACCCTACAAAATAAATCATAAAGTGGAACAGATGCATAAGATATCCCAATCATTAAAAAAACAAAAATAGTTATCTTAATCAATAATCTGTAATTTTTAATATTAATATTATCAAATTGTGACATTTTTAATCAGTTATATTCATTCGTAATATAGTTATTAGAAAAAACAAAGTTGCAAGACTAATAATTATTAGAAGTACAGCCATGTTTTTAGATTTTTTGTTTTCATACAAGGCCTCAACATTTTTGGGTTTTTCGTTTTTCAAATAAACCTCTTTAAAAACTTTGATAATATTTATCGATGCATATAGTTAAAAAAAGAAAAAACAAATAAAAAATAGAGTATAAAAACAAATTTTTTGCAGAATAAACTTTATCATTTGTAAGAAGAAAAGTGCGTCTTAAAAACTCAAGTCCAAGGATAATTGATACTATAATGTAGATATGAGAAGAATAACCCAGTATAAAAGGTAACGTTGAAAATGGTACTAAAGCTAATACGTAGTATAATATATATTTTTTAGTTATTTTTTCTCCATGGACAATGGGTAACATGGGTATTTTAGCTAATTGATAATCTTTTTGTCTTAAAAGTGCCAAAGCCCAAAAATGTGGTGGTGTCCACAAGAATATTATTCCAAAAAGTAACAAAGGCTCTGCAGAAAAACTACCTTCTACAAGAGAGAAACCTATTACAGGAGGAAATGCCCCCGCAGCACCTCCAATTACAATATTTTGATATGTATATCTCTTAAGATATACAGTGTAAAATACAGCATAAAATAATATCGTAAATGCTAGTAAAAAAGAAGAAACCCAATTGATTGCCAACCCTAGGATTACAATAGAAATTAAAGATGCAACAATCCCAAATGTAAAAGCTTCTGATGGTTTAATTCTTTTTGAAGGTACAGGCCTATTTTTAGTCCTATCCATCACACTATCTATATCTCTTTCATACCACTGATTTAGAGCCCCAGATGCACCAGCACCTAGAGCAATTGCAAAAAGACCTATAGCTGCTAAAATTGGATTTAACTCAAACATACTGTCATGAGAAGCAGAGAAATAACCCACAAAAGCTGTAAAAACAACTAAAGACATAACTCTGGGCTTCATTAAGACAAAGTAATCAATTGGAGAGCTGTTAAACCTGTTTTCAGAACTTAATTCATTGATATATGTTTTAGTATTCAAAATAACTTATCTCACTTTATTCAAATTATCTAACAGTTGGGATGTCTTCAAAAGTATGATAGGCGGGTGGAGATGATACCGTCCATTCTAAAGTGTTATCATCAGCGCCCCAAGGGTTGTTTGAAGTTTTACGTTTTTTTACAAAAGCCTCAACTATTACAACCAAGAATATTATAGCTCCAAGAGCTCCAATATAAGAACCAATAGAAGCTACCATGTTCCATCCAGCAAATGCGTCTGGATAATCAATATATCGTCTAGGCATTCCTGCAAGTCCTAAAAAATGCATTGGAAAGAAAGTAAGGTTAACTCCAATAAATGTTACCCAAAAATGAACTTTAGCTAAGCTTTCACTATATTCATAACCTGTCATTTTAGAAAACCAATAATAAAATCCTGCAAACAATCCATAAACTGCTCCTAAAGATAGAACATAATGGAAATGAGCAATGACATAATATGTATTATGTAAAACAACGTCTAAACCAGCATTAGCAAGAACTACTCCAGTTACTCCTCCAACTGTGAATAGAAAAATAAATCCGTTTGCCCAATACATTGGAATTTTAAAAACTATAGAACCACCCCACATCGTAGCAATCCAAGAGAATATTTTTATTCCGGTTGGCACAGCTATCACCATTGTAGCGGCAGTAAAGTAAGCTCTTGTGTCAACTGAAAGACCGACAGTATACATGTGGTGTGCCCATACAACAAAACCAATGACCCCGATTGAAACCATTGCATATGCCATACCTAAATAACCGAAAACAGGTTTCCGAGAGAATGTAGACACAATTTGGCTAACAATTCCAAAAGCAGGTAAAATCATTATGTAAACTTCAGGATGACCAAAAAACCAAAAAAGATGCAAAAATAGTATTGGGTCTCCGCCACCTTCTGGTATAAAAAAACTTGTGCCGAAGTTTCTGTCCGTTAGAAGCATTGTTATAGCTCCGGCTAATACTGGAACTGCTAGCAAGAGTAAAAAGGCTGTTACTAACATAGACCATACAAATAGTGGCATTTTGTGCATTGTCATGCCAGGAGCCCTCATGTTGAAAATAGTAGTAATAAAATTTGCCGCACCTAATATTGATGAAGCGCCAGCCAAATGAAGCGCAAAAATAGCCAAGTCCATTGCCATACCTGGAGAACCAGCAGAACTAGATAATGGAGGATAAATAGTCCAACCAACACCTGCGCCACCGTCAACAACAGCAGACAAAAGTAATAAAACAAAACTTGGTGGTAGCAGCCAAAAGGAAATATTATTCATTCTTGGAAACGCCATATCTGGAGCTCCAATCATTATAGGAACAAACCAGTTTCCAAAACCACCTATAAGTCCAGGCATAACTACAAAGAAAACCATTATCAAGCCATGAGCTGTGGTGAAAACATTCCACATGTGTCCATCAGTCATATATTGAACACCAGGATTCATTAACTCCATTCTCATGTAAACAGACATACCTCCACCAATGAAAGCAGCTACTATGGCAAATATAATATACATAGTACCAATGTCTTTATGGTTTGTTGAATATAGCCATCTCCGCACAAAACCAGTTGGAGCTCCATGGTGATCATGGGATGATGCCGCATTTGAGGTTTGTGACAATGAAGTCATTATTTTATCTCCTTAATTTTTTTACTATCTAATAATGCAATCTTCTTATTATCTTTGTTTTGAATATTGGCAAATTTAACTTTGGCTTTTTTTAACCATTCCTCATATTCATCTTTTGGAACAGCTTTAATAACAATTGGCATGTATGCGTGGTTTACTCCACATATCTGATTGCACTGTCCATAGTATTTTTTCTTTCCTAAAGGAACTTCTGTCCAAATCTCATTTACCCTTCCAGCAATTGAATAGACTTGAAGAGCGAGAGATGGAACAAAAAATGAATGCATAACATCGTTACCTGTAATAAGGAATTTAATCCTTGTACCTTCTGGAACAACTAAAGGATTGTCGACATCTAACATTCTTTTTTGATCATCCTTTAAGTCTTCCTCTGCAATAATGTATGAATCAAAGGAGATTTCTTCGTCCGGATATTCATAGTTCCAATACCATTGAGCTCCAGTTACTTTTACAACCATGTCAACAGGTTTATCAGCTTCTGTGAGATAAAGAAGCTTAAATGATGGAACAGCTATTACTACAAGTATTAATACCGGAACAACAGTCCAAATAATTTCTACAAGTGTGTTGTGAGAAGTTTTTGAAGGCTTTACGTTGGGTTTTTCTCTAAACTTAATACTAACATATACTAACAAACCAAGAACAAAAACGGAAATCAAAGTAATAACTATCAAAAGAAAATTATGAAGGTCTGTTGCTTTTGTGGCTATTATACCCGCGGGTTCTTGTAGATCCATCTGCCAAGGTTTAGGTTCAGAAGCAATTGCTGGGTTAGTATAATGAAAAATAAGTAAAAATCCACAAATGATTGCATCTAATTTTTTTTTCCAACTAGTAAATACAGTTTGGAAATTGATCGTCATTTTGTTTGCTCCTCTAACTTTACCTTGAAATATTATTATTTTAGAAAAGAATTTGATTTTAAATTTAAAACGATTTTGATATTGTTATATTTAACTATTACTTAAAACTTTTTTGACAAAAATACTAGATGTAAAAACAAAAAATTTTAATTATTTAAGAAAAATACTCATATAATTAAAAAAAAAAACTTTATTTGTAGTTTGACCTTGCGGAAAATGTTTTATATTGCCATTTTATAAATAAAAATTAATAAAATGAGTTGCAAAATATGAATGAAAAGTCACCATTAGAAATTACTGATAAAATTTTTTACGAAGATAACGATTTTAATTTGACTAAAGCACAGTCTTTATTATCAGATGCACTTGAAAGCTCGGATGATGGAGAATTATACCTAGAGTCTACGAAATCAGAATCCTTTTCTTTTGATGACGGTCGTATGAAAAATATTTCGTATGATAGTACAAAAGGTTTTGGATTAAGAGCAATAGCTGGAGAAGCTAGAGGATTTGCTCATTCAGGTGAAATTTCGGAAACTTCTCTAAAAAGAGCCTCTGAAACTGTAAAATCTGTATCAAAAAATTACTCAGGTATAATGGCTCCCGCACCATCTCATGGTATCAACAAACCTTTGTATACGTCACTAAGTCCTATTGAAGGAACATCATTTCAAATAAAAACAAATCTGCTAGAAAAAATAGATGCATATGCCAGATCTTTAGATACTAATGTTGTTCAAGTTTCAGCTTCAGTCTCTGCATCTCATCAAGCTATTCAAATACTTAGAGCTGACGGAGAAAGAGCTGCAGACATTAGACCTTTGGTAAGGTTGAATGTATCACTCGTAGTTGAAAAAAAAGGTAGACGAGAAACTGGTAGTTCAGGTTGTGGTGGAAGAGGGAAATATGAAGAATGGATTAATTCTGATAGATGGAAAGGGCAAGTAAAGGAGGCACTAAGAATTGCTAATACTAACCTTGAATCAATTCCGACACCTGCAGGTGAGATGCCCGTAATATTAGGTCCTGGCTGGCCAGGTGTGATGCTTCATGAAGCCGTTGGGCATGGGTTAGAAGGGGATTTCAATAGAAAAGGCACATCAATTTTTTCAGGAAAAATTGGTGAAAAAGTCACTGCTGACGGTGTAACAGTTATTGACGATGGAACAATAGAAAATAAAAGAGGATCCATTACAATTGATGATGAGGGCACAAAATCATCAAAAAATATTTTAATTGAAAACGGTATTTTAAAAAATTATATGCAAGACAGACAAAATGCTCGATTAATGAAAATGGATCCTACCGGTAATGGCAGGAGACAATCTTATTCACATTATCCTATGCCGAGAATGACCAATACTTATATGGATAACGGAAATGTTGACCCTAGAGAAATTATCAGTTCTTTAAAAAAGGGTATATACGCAGTTAACTTTGCTGGAGGACAAGTCGATATAACTAATGGTAAGTTCGTTTTCTCTGCCTCTGAAGCTTATTTGGTAGAAAATGGTAAAGTTAAGCAACCTCTTAAAGGTGCGACTCTAATTGGTAATGGTCCTGATGCAATGTCAAAAATATCATTAGTTGGCAATGATTTGGCATTAGACGATGGGATAGGCACCTGCGGTAAAGATGGCCAAGGTGTACCTGTAGGAGTTGGACAACCCACTTTATTGATGGGAGGTATTACAATTGGGGGTACTGATACAAACTAAATATCTATTTAGAATGCGTTGTCAGTAAATATTTTATTAATATTTCCATTCCATGAATTTTTATATTTTTGAAGTAATTTTTCTGCTCCAGTTTGTTTGTTTTTAACAATATCAAATAAAGGGTCTAAAAACTGTCTTTCGTCCATGCCCCTATTATCTAATTTATTACGTCTTGCAAGGCCCGAACTAGATATTGTTAACATTTGTAGAGCAATATCTTGAATTGATTTATTCCCAAGCTTGCCTCCTAGTCCAAATTTAGCTGCTGAAATTCTCCCTTCTTCAAGTAAATTTGTGTTCATGAGAGGTTTTGCGAGGTTATAAGCTTCCGATTGAGATTCACTGTCATAAAGTAATCCTACCCATAGCGCTGGTAAAGCACATATTATGTTCCAAGGACCACCATCAGCCCCCCTCATCTCTAAATATTGCTTTAATCTTACTTCTGGGAAAGCAACAGTTATGTGATCTTCCCAATCTTTCATTGTGGGATATTCACCTTTAAAACCATCTAAATTTCCATCCATAAAATCTAAAAAAGATTTACCTGACACATCTATATATTTCCCATCTCTATATATAAAATACATCGGAACATTCAGAATATAATTTAACCAAGACTCATAGCCAAAATTAGGATCAAAAACAATTTTTGGAACACCTGTTCTATCAGGGTCTGTATCAGTCCAAACAACCGCTCTTGATGATAAATATCCACTTTCTTTACCTTCAATAAAAGGAGAATTAGCAAAAAGAGCCGTTGCGACTGATTGCAGAGCAAGAGATATTTGAAATTTTTGAACCATATCTTTTTCGTTTAAATAGTCAAGGTTGACTTGTATAGTACACGTTCGAAGCATCATATCTAATCCTAATTGACCAACCTTAGGCATATAATTCTTCATAATTTCATAACGACCCTTTGGCATCCACTTTTGATCTGAACGCGACCACTTAGGATCATAACCTAGTCCAATCATTGACAAACCAAGCTCTTTCATAGCCTCTTTCATCATTTTAAGGTGTTTGCCAGTCTCCTTACATGTTTGATGTAAATTATCTAATGGTGTTCCAGACAATTCTAACTGACCTCCAGGTTCGAGTGAGATTGATGCACCAGTTTCATCTTTTAAGGCTATTGTGTTATTACTTTCTGATATTTTCTCCCAATTATTTTCTCTGGCAAGCTTATTTAACAAATCACTAATACCTGATTTACCGAAGTATCCAACTCTTTCTAAGTTATCTATATGAAAAACAAACTTTTCGTGTTCTGTTCCAATTTTCCAGTTTTCTCTGGGTTTGGCACCATCTGCGAACCATTTAAGAAGATCTTGTTTTTCTATTCTTAGCATTATGGCCTCATTTTTGATAAGCGTAATTATTAAAAAATATAAATTTAAAATACAATATAATTTTTCACCAACTACAATTGAACTTTAATCAATTAATAAAAAGAGTTTTTCATATCTCCGTTTAAAGTGTGCCACAATACTAAAGCAGTAACCACCGCTGTGTCAGATTTTAAAATTCTTGGACCAAAATTAATCGGGATCACAAACTTTTTTTGTTTTAAATAACTGATTTCTTTTGTTGTAAATCCACCTTCAGGGCCGACTAAAACAGCGCCACAAGATGCATTAGTTGATTTATTAAAATTGTTTAAAGAATGCTTGTCATGTCTCATGGTTTCGTCACCATAGTAAATGGTTCTTTTTTCTACCCAATCATCAATAACATCATAGAGCTTTTGAAGGGGTAAGATTTCAGGTATAGTAATTCTTTCACATTGTTCTGATGCTTCAATGGCAATATCTTGAAATCTTTTAAAGTTTAGACTTTTAGTTACCGTTCGTTCAGTAGTTAAGGGCACAATTTTTGAAGCTCCTAATTCAGTCGCCTTCTGGATTATATATTCTGAAGGTGTTTTCTTTACAAGAGCAAACAGTACCCACAAGTCAGTTTGTACTTCTGGGTCCCTAATTTTTTTTATTACTTCAACTGATATTAATTTTTTATTATTAGATTGTATTTTTGCTAAAAATTCACCATTAGTGTGATTAAAAACTAAGAAAGTTCCATGTATTTTTTTTCTCATTACGTTCATTAAATAATGAGATTGTTTTTTGTTTAATTTTATTTTTTTTGTTAACATCAATTCATTAGGAACATACAACCTAATTTTAGCATGATACGATATATCTATCATTTCATAAAACCATACTCTTAAAAAATTAATTTCATAGTAGATTGATTACCTTAAAGTATGATGATATTGCATTATTCATGAATATGCCAAAACTAAATAATTCAGACATTTTGGAAAATGGTTGGTGGTCTATTTTTCCAAAAAGCTACTTAAAATGGATAAGACTTGGGAGATTTGACAGGCCTATTGGTTTTTGGCTTCTTCTATTGCCAGGATGGTGGGTGCTTCCTTTGACAAGTTTGGATTTAATCACTTGTATTAAACTTATGTTCATATTTTTTATAGGTTCAATTGTTATGAGAGCTGCTGGATGTACAATCAATGATCTGTGGGACAAAGATATTGATAAAAAAATCTCAAGAACAAAGAATAGACCACTTGCTAATGGAGAAATTTCAAACCTTAAAGCTTTGTATTTTTTAATATTAATGTTGTTGATTGGTTTTTTTTGCTTATACCAGCTTAATGTTTACACATGGTTTGTAGCAACTGCTGCAATACCATTAGTTATAATATATCCTTTGGCAAAAAGATTTACAAAATGGCCTCAAATTTTTTTAGGGCTAACATTTAGCTGGGCTGTCCCAACCGCATGGTCTTCTGCTAATGAAGAATGGAATTTTGGTATATTAATGATGTACATTGCTACGGTTTTCTGGATTGTTGGTTATGATACAATTTATGGTTGTCTGGACAAAAATGAAGATAAAGTTTTAGGCATTAAAAATTCAGCTGTGTCAGCACAAAAATTTTTAAGTGTTTTTGTTGGTAGCTCATATTTTATTGCGTTTTTGCTGTTATTGTTTAGTGGTTATTTACTGAATGCAAATTATATCTGGTTCATTGGAGTTTTTCTATGTGGATTTCACTACGTAGGTCAAGTTGTTAAATTGAAAAATTTAGAAAACAATAATCCTTTAAAAATATTTAAGTCAAATATAACGCCAGGGTTAATATTAACAGCTTCCGCATTATGTTCCTATTTAACTTTTTGAATATTATTATTAAATTTTAAATTTTGATCTAAAAATACCGTCCACTAAAATCATGTGTGGAAACGTTAACGCTGCAAGCCCAACGAAAGTCACTTTTAATATTGTGTCCGGATAGGTGTTTAAATTCGACAAATAATAAAAAGCTATTCCACAGCCAATCCAACTAAAAACAGAAAAAAATATCATGAGGAATATAGCTTTTTTTCTTTCCATAAAATCCAATAATGTTGGTATAATTCTTCTTATATGATGAAAACTATGTATTAAACAAAAATAAATGGCGAAAGCAGGCAAAGGTGGAAGTAATAACAGTATTAACGAAATAGACAATGCAATCTTTATGTAATAGTTTGAAATATTAATTTTACTATAATTTAAACAAATATACGTTATAGCAACAATCCATAAAAATATTCCTAGATATAAACTTGTCCATAATAAATATAGTTGATCTCCTGACAGTATTTCAAAGAAACGGTTTACCTCAATCTTGTTAAGAAATATAATACCTAGAACAATTAAGCCCCCATGAACATATCCACCAATGAAGTAGAATCTACTCCTTTTCCAATCTAAATCACCACAACCAAAATGAAAAATACTTGTAAATAGAAATAAAATTAGGGTAATTACAGGTAGAAAATACCAAAACACTATTACTAAACATGAAACAAATATATAAGTTAAGATAAAGTATAATTGTAATCTAACTTTTTTAGTATAACCCAATGTAATGGAAATCGCACCATCCAGAGCTCCGTGAGGTATGCCAATAAAGATTATTGAAAATAATGCAATATAATCCCACCAATTAAGTGAAAAGTTAATCATTATCTAATAACAACAGAAAAAAAAGATTTGATAAAGGGTATCTTAGGCATAGAAAGAATAATCTTAAAGGCTGTAGCAAAAGAGTAATTTCCAGACATAAATTTTGCCATTTCGTCTCCATTGATAGTTTTAGCTAAATTTGAAAATATTTTTGGAGCAATTTCGGGAAATTTATCTAACACGTCTATTAAAATTTTATCTAAAAATAAATCAACGTTTTTATGAATTTTAGTATTAATTTTCTTTCTTTTGACTAATTGCTCTATGATTTGAGTGACTTGTTTTTGGATAAAAGTAAAAGCATATCCAGATGATGGCCTTACAGCACCTCCTCTTGTACCGATATTATATCTTCCCTGTGAATTTAAAGAAATATAGTGCATAGGTATAACACCTTTTTCGAAATTACTTTTACGAAATTCCGTCAATTTAAAATATTTTTTAAGATATTTTGAAATCTCACTTGAATAAAACTTCTTACTTTCAATATTTTTTGAAAAAATTGTCGACTCAACTAAAGCTTGTTTTCTGCTAAACGGTAATAAGTAAATAAAATGCATACCTTTAGATTGATCACACCTAAAATCCATTAAAATAACTGTTTCTGGGTCAAAAACGTCTTTCTTTGAAGTGACTACAAATCCTTCAAAATGTTGTAATAAAATATTTGATAAAATTTTAGGAGGTCTACTATCAAAAATTATATTACCTCGAATTTTCTTATTATTTAAAAATAAATCACCATTTCTTTCAAATATATTTTCATTAGAGATTTTAATTTTTGAAGTTGTAAATTTACTTTTACAAAAATTTAACCATTTATGTCTTTTGATTACACAGTAAGGGTGATTTACAGAAGAAAGAACTTGGCTAGAAAAATTTGTGTTAATCGCCCATTTTGTCCAAGTATGATTGGCATTGTTATAAGCATCAATATTCACATTAGTCTTCCAAAATCCCCAATAATGATCGTCATATGCGTTAGAACTATCCCCTGAATAAATATTGAAAATATAATCTGGCAAATGAGTACTTAATCTGGCTAATGACAAAGCTGCACATCCACCTCCAATAATATTAATTTTTTTATTTTCCAACCTAAATAAGCTCTTTTAAAAAATTATGAAGTTCGAATTGGTGTTGTTTGACAACTTTTCTTCTGAATATTTCTTCAATAATTTTAATTATAGTAATCCTTGCTTTTGTCCAAATAGAAGTTACGTGTCGACCACTATACCAATTATAGCCATTACTTTTTAATTGGATACCTATTTGTCTATAAACACCAGAAGCAATTGAAATTGCGATCCTTGTTTTAAAGGGTAAGTATCTAAAACCCATTGCACCACTCATGTAATATTTATCAGCTAATGTTAGTAATCTCTTTATACCGTTAGAGATTATTTCATATTTTTTTGAGTCATTTTTTTTAACTGCTAAAACAATATCTTCTGGAGAAATATTATCAATCCAGCTAGCAGGTATATATCGCCTGCCCATTTTGGCATCCTCTAAGACATCTCTTGCTATATTTGTCATTTGCATAGCAATTCCAAGATCAATAGCAAATAGTTTTGCATTTTTATTTTCACATTTTAAAGCGTCACACATCATTAATCCGACTGTACCTGCAACATGATATGAATATCTTATTAGTTCGGACTCATCCCTAAATAAAATGCTATTTTGGTCTAAAATCAGACCATCAATTAAATCGACTGCTGCTTTGTTAGAAGAAGAATTAAAAAATTTTGGATATTTAATTGAATAAGAATTTTCTATATCTGAATATAAACTATTATTAAGATTAAACTTTATACTCTTAAGATATTTTAATGACGAAGGATCACCGCTATCTGCAATATCATCTAATGCTCTACAAAAACTATATAGTTCAGCAGCTCTGTTAATATATTCTTCTGATAAAAATTTACCTGCCCAATAAAAACTTTTACCATTTTTTTGGAGTATTAATTTAGCATTATCGATATGGCTGTCCATTAATGCACTCTTTATTTTATAAGACTCTCTACAATTTTTGCTGATGACAAAACCCCAGGAAGACCAGCTCCAGGATGTGCTCCAGCGGCAGCAAAGTATAAATTATTAATATGAGGGTCCTTGTTATGATACCTAAACCACGCTGATTGAGAAAAGTTTGGTGCAATTGAAAAACCGGCGCCATGTGTAGATCGGTAGTTATTTTTGAAGTCAACAGGTGTCATAAAAAATTCATCTGATATGTTTTTTTGTAAATCAGGTAAAATAGTAATTTCAAGGGCTTTAATAATTCTAGATTGTAATTTAGTGCCTTCAACATTCCAATCAACATTACCTAGTAAATTTGGAACTGGACATAAAACATAAAAACTATCACACCCCTTTGGAGCAAAGCTTTGATCTGTTGCAGTAGGTCTGTGGATGTAAAGAGAAAAATCATCGCTTAAAATTTTATTATCAAAAATATCTTTTAATAAGCTTTTAAATCTTTTTCCCAACCATATAGTATGATGTGCAATTTGGGGATACTGTTTTTTTGTTCCAAAAAACAAAACAAACATTCCCATAGAATAAGTTGTTAACTTCTCTGGTAAAAATTTTTTTCTTTTTTCGAATAATCTATTAGATTTTAAGATTTCTCTATAAAAAGTTGGTGGATCTCCATTAAAAACAATATTGTCTGGAAAAAAAATGTCTCCATCCATGCTCTCCAATTTTTCAATTTTACCATTCTTTTGGTATGCAGTTTTAATATCTGCATTATACTTAATTTCGACACCAGAACGCTTAAGTAATTTTGTTAATTCTTCAACTAATTTTCCAGTTCCGCCCATACTGAAATACACACCCCAATTTCTTTCTAAAAAGTGAATTAAAGCGTAAATAGAAGTAGTTGAAAATGGGTTACCGCCAACTAGTAATGGATGTATTGAGAATGCTGCTCTAAGGTTTGGATTTTTGATATATTTATTTACTAATTGAGAAACAGTCAGATAGCTTTTTAATTTTAAAAGAGAAGGAATTTGTTTTAACATAAAAAAGAAAGAATTGAATGGTTTATCTGCAAGCTTTGTAAAACCAACTTCAAAAATAGATTTTGATGCTTTTAATAAACCTTCATAATTATTTGCATCTTCAATAGAAAATTTTTTCATTTCTTTTTGGGTTTTTTCAATAGTTTGAGAATAATCAAATGTTTGACCATCATGAAAATGAAATCTGTACCATGGGTCTAGTGGTTTAAATTCAACGTAGTCCTTTCTGTTTTCTCCAAATAATTCAAAAAGCTCATCGAACAAGAAAGGAGCAGTAATTACTGTTGGACCTGCATCATGTTTGAAACCATTTTTTTTAAAAACTTGTGCTCTTCCTCCTAAACAACCTAATTTTTCTATTAATGTAACTTGGTGACCAAGCGCTCTTAATCTAAGGGCAGCAGCAATACCACCAAATCCACCACCAATTACTACACTTTTAATTTTTTTTTGTACCTTTGCTGAACCGTCCATTATACTCTAAAATTTCCATATATTTTTAATTAGGGTTTATAAAAAAAAAGCCTGTAGTTATAGCTACAGGCTTTTAAATATAATTTATTAAGAATTATGCATCTGATTCTGCAGTAGCAGCAGCCCATATTGCTAAACAGAAAGCAATTTTATTAACAACATCAGCTAAGTTATAAATGATGTTTAAGGCGTTCGCATCAGCTCCACCAGCCATGTAACCTAAAAAGTATCCAATTGGATATATAGCCCAACCAATTGTAACAATCCATTTCATAGTGTTAAAAGCAGTTTTAACCGAGTCCGGCGCTTCAGCTGCATTTACTTTTCCGGCTTCACCAGCAAAAATTTCATATAGAATGAATATCCAACCAGCCATTCCTATTACAAAACCAAGAGTTACGTTTATAAAACCAGCTTCACCAAGGTATCCACCAATTAACATAACCATTGATCCTATAAATAATCTCCAGAAAACTCCCCCAGCAATGGCTGTACAAGCAGCTAGGATTAAATAGAATTCAATCATTTGTAATGGAACTGTAATTATCCAGTCAACATATCTAAATACAGTTGGTGAGGCACCTGTTGATACCCACACATCTCTCATATAAAAATAGTGAACTCCTGCAACTAACGTAACGAGAGAACCAACAACTAGAGATGTTCTCCACTTGCCCTTAACTCTCAATGATTCCATTAAGAAAAAAACAGTTGCTGCAACCATGGAGATAGATATTATCCAAAAACTTATACCAACACCATCACTTGGATCCAGGTTTCCACTAGCGTGAGACCCTGCATAAGCAAGTGCTGGAAGTCCAGCTAATAATGTAGCCGGTATTAAATATTTTAAAAAAGACATTTATAAACTCCCCTTATACTTGTCATGTTTATATTTCTAGCAACTGCTAGATTCTATGCATTTATTGCATATTTAGCAAAACAATAAATTGGAATTAGTTGTTAAGCAACAAATAAAAGTTAATAAAACACATTTTTTTTTCACCTTTTTTGCTAACATATTGATTTCAATAGATTTAATTTTTGATAACAATTATCACTATAATGTAAAAAAGGCTTTGTTTTAAGGAAATCGTGCTGATAAGCAGCATATATTTCTTAATTTTAATTGGTTTATGTATTTAAATACCAAAAAGATAACATATACTTTAAAATCTTTTAGAATAAAAGGATACTTTACAATTTAGCACTAAGTTTGTTCATAATAATTACAATTATTATATTGGAAAGGTATTAAAGCAATTATTTGATATATGATTAAATAATCAATTCACCTTTTAAATTTGTTTCAAGTATATCCCAATTAGGATTTTTAGGTTTAATAGCTTTAGATTTAAGTATATTATGAATTTCAAGCCTATAAATTTTGTCGTTTATTACATCATCTAGCCACTGTGGAAAATTTTTATCGTTAACATCTAAAAAATTTTTGAGATAAATAAGCGCCTCACTTTCATAGATACCTTTTAAATTGGTGTTTTGCGCTTTTAACGCCGATAATCTTTTGGGTTTGTTTTCATTAAAAGAAAAAGCACCTGGTATTGACACATATCCATATATTTCTTTTTGCCATTCAAATTCTTTTATTTTTACAGTTCCTAATTTCAATTTTACAAAATTATAAGCAACTCCCAACGCCTCACTTAAGTGCATTATATTTAGTTGACTTTCATTGAGCCATAATACGTTAAGATCAACTTTTGCTCCTTCACAAGGCCATTGTGTGGCTGGCATTGATCCATAAGCTGATACAGACGCTGCATATACTATGTCAGAGTCATATAATGTTGCTGGAGTAACGCATATGTCTTGAATCATTGAAAACTTTCTTTTTAATTGATAAGGTGATCTATTTGATCCGACAGACAAAATGGGTATTCTTTTATCTAAATCAAAACATATTCCTTTCACAAATTCACCTTTGTAAAAAGAAAAAGAATAATTGGGAGCAAAATATGGGTAACTTACAGCTCTATTGTAAAAAGATAGATTAGGAAATAATTCATCATTTTCATTTAGGTTATTTTTTCCCATGTTATAAGAACACCTAGAAATTTATAAACCTAGAGTTTCATCAAATCCAAGAGCTATATTCATGCATTGAATAGCAGCGCCAGAAGCTCCTTTGCCTAGATTATCTAATCTTGACGATATTATTAATTGATTATTATCATCATTGCCAAAGACACTTATTTCTAAATTATTAGTACCAACTAAATTATCTGGCCTAAAATAACCTTTGGGGCTAATTCCTTCATCCTTTTTCAAAACCTTTATAAAATGTGCATCTGAATAAAAATCTTCCATCAAGGACTGAATAATTTTAGTGTTAACTTTCTTTTTAAACCATTGAAAATGTATGGGTATTGATACAATCATTCCTTGAATGAAATTTCCGACAGATGGACTGAAAATTGGTTTTAACTCTAAATTATTGTGATATATAATTTCAGGTAAATGCTTGTGGTTTAATTTTAATCCATAATTAAAAAAAGGCTCATGATCTTTTTCTTTAAAGTAATTTATCAATGCTTTTCCCCCACCAGAATAACCACTTACAGCATTAATAACTATCGGATTTTTATGGCTTATAAAGTTATTTTCTAAAAGTGGCTTTAAGATTACATTTGCACCAGTGGAATAGCATCCAGGAGTAGCAATACGTTTAGAGTGTAATAACTTTTTTCTAAATTCTAAGCCTAATTCTGGCAGACCGTATGCCCAATCAGGATTTGTCCTATGGGCGGTTGAAGCATCAATTATTATTGGAGATTTATTTCCTAGTTGATTAGCTATTTGAACAGATTCAACAGCACCATCATCCGGCAAACATAAAAAAGACACATCTGATGTTTTTAACATTTCTTTTTTGTAATAAAGGTCTTTTCTTTTATCTTGATTAACTGATAAAATATTGACATTGGGGTGTTTTGTTAATTTTTCATGAACTTGTAAGCCAGTAGTTCCAATTTCACCATCTATAAAAACATTCTTTTTCATTTTAACCTTTTTTAATACTTATAAACATTGCAACAACTTAAACAGTATATTAATAACTCAAGAATATATTTTTTTGTAATTTTTTATAGGACTTATTTTGAATGTGTGCACAAAAACTTAATGACAAAGATATAATGAACCTTTTAATAGAAACAGCCATCTCAAAAGGAGCAACTGCTGCCGATTGTGTTTTATCTAGAAGTAGAGGTGTTTCACTTACAAGAAGATTAGGTAAAGACGAAAATATAGAAAGATATGAAGATTTTGACACTGGCTTACGAGTGTTTGTTGATAATAAAATTGCCTCAGTTTCAACAAATGAAAACTCTGAGAATGCTATCAAAGATGTTGCAGAAAGAGCTGTTGAAATGGCTAAAATTGCTCCTCAAGACGAATTCAGTTTTATTGCTGATAAAGAAATGCTTAATGAGTTCCCATTAAATAATAAAGCTATTATTGATAGCTATGATGAAGTTGAACCCAGCATAGATATTATAAGAGATAGAGCTTCTGAAGTTGAAGACGCGGCTTTAAGTGTTAAAGGCATAACCAATAGTGATGGAGCTGACGCCTCTTGGGGTGAAGGAGAGACACTTTTAATGACATCCAATGGTTTTTTTGGAAATTCAAAAAAATCTAATCACAGCGTTTCAGTTGTTGTAATTGCTGAAAAAGATGGAAAAATGGAAAGAGATTATGATTACTCTTCAAAAGTCTTTGGAGAGGATCTTACAAATTCAAAAAAAATTGGTCTTGAAGCTGCAAAAAAAACATTAGCTAGAATGGGAGCCAAAAAACCTGTGACAGGTAAATACCCAGTTATATTTGACCCTAGAGTGTCAAGGTCTATAGCAAGTCATTTTGCCTCTGCAATTAATGGTTCGTCTATAGCACGAAAAACAAGCTTTTTAAAAGATATGTTAAACCAACAGATAGCAAATAAATCTATTAGTCTAGTTGATGATCCATTTCTTAAAAGAGGTTTGGCTTCAAGGTTATTTGACGGGGAAGGTCTAGGGTCTTCAAAAAATTTATTAATAAATGAAGGTGTACTTCAACAATGGCTATTAGATTTATCTTCCGCAAAACAATTAAATATGTCACCAACGGGAAATGCAAAACGAGGTATTAGTGGAGCCCCTGCTCCAGGTATTTCGAATCTAATTTTGATGCCAGGTGATGTTACTCCAGAGAAATTAATATCAAATATAAGTGAAGGATTTTACGTAACTGACATGATTGGCAGCAGTATATCAATGGTTACAGGTGATTATAGTAGAGGTGCAAGTGGTTTTTGGATAAAAAATGGTGAATTTTCTGACCCAATAACTGAAGCTACTATTGCGGGCAATTTAAAAGAAATGTTCATGACACTTCAACCTGCTAATGATATTGATTATTCACATTCTATAAATTGCCCAACTTTACTGATTGATGGAATGACTATTGCAGGAAACTAATTAATTGAAACCAAGGGTTGAACAATTTAAATTTAATAGACTTTTAGCTTGGTTTGACATGATTATCAAAGATCATGGATTTTTAAGATTTTGCTATAATAATTTTCATAAAATTGATGAAAACTTATATAGAAGCAATATGCCCACTCCGTCAAGGATTAAGGATTATAGAAAACTTGGTATTAAAACCATTGTGAATCTTAGGGGTGTTAGAAAAGATGGTGGTTGGTTGTTGGAAAATGAAGCTTGTGTTAAATATAACATTAAGTTAATCGATTTTAGGGCCAGGTCACGAGCTGCGCCTGAAAAAGAAATGATTTTCAAGGCTGAACAATTGTTTAATAACATTAAATATCCAGCTTTAATTCATTGTAAATCAGGTGCTGATAGGGCCGGTATAATGTGTGCCTTGTATATGCTTATTTATAAAAAACAGCATCCTGATGTTGCTAAAAAACAACTTTCTTGGAAATACTTGCACGTTAAATGGGCGAAACCTGGTGTTTTAGATGCCTTCGTTGAAAGTTATTCAATTGAGTATAAAAAAAATAAATTTAAATTTATGGATTGGGTTAAAAATAAATATAATCCAGAAAAATTAGAGAATAGTTTTAGATCAGTTTGGTGGTTAAATAGATTATTAGACGATATTTTCCGAAGAGAGTAGATTTTTATTTAATTCCCAGCATGATATAATTTTTTATATAACGTCGATCTCTTTATCAATTCTTCATGTTTACCAATATCAACTACTTTACCTTTGTTAAATAAAATAATCTGGTCAGAACCCACAATATTAGATAATTTATGCGCGACAGTAATATTAGTTTTATTTTTTGTTAATTTTTCTATAGTTTTATTAATCTCATTTTCTGTTTCAGCGTCAAGAGAACTTGTTGCTTCATCCAAAAGTAGTATTGGCGCATCTTTAAGTATTGCTCTTGCAATGGATATACGCTGTTTCTGACCTCCAGATAAATTATTGCCACCTTCCCCCACAATAGTTTCATAACCATTTAATGAGTTGCTTATAAAGTCGTGAATTCCAGCATTTTTGGCAGCTTCTTTAATTTTTTTATCAGAAGCATTTAAATTTCCAAATTTTATATTATCTCGAAAGCTCTTATTATAAATAATTGTATCCTGGCTTACTAGTGCAATATTATTTCTAAGCGAGTTTATATTTACATCTTTGATATTTTGTTTGTTGATAGAAATTTCTCCAGACACTGGATCGTAAAACCTTGAGATAAGATTAATAATTGAAGATTTTCCAGCTCCACTCTGGCCTACTAAAGCGACTTTTGATCCTGCATCTACAGAAAAATTAATGTTATCTAAAACATTTGATTTCTTATTGTAAGAAAAACTTACATTTTTAAAAACAATTGTTGGAGCTTTATTTTTAAGAATTTTTATATCAGAGGCAGAGTACAAACTATTGACTTTAGGAGAAATACTTAATTGTAAATATATTCTTCCTAGTGCTGACAATGCTTCTTGTAGAACAGTATTAAAAGTTCCCAAAGCTCTTGCAGGCTGTGCAATCATTAGTAAAGCAGTAACGTATCCTACTACACTTCCTGGTGATAATTCTCCTGAAGACACCCTATAACTTGCTAAAGCAATGACACATGCAGCTGCAACACCTCCTAAAATCTCTAAAATAGGTAATATTTTTGCTCTTCCAAGCACAAGGCTAAACATTTTGGAAAAAAGTTTGTTTAAAACACCTTCAGACCTTTTTATTTCCATATTTTCCAAATTATATGATTTAACCATTCTTATACCCTGCAACATTTCTGTTAAAGTAGAGGTAACAGTTTCCATTTGCTCTTGAAGAGAAGTCGCTATAATTTTCTGTTTTTTTCCAATTCTAAAAATGGGTCCAAGAGCTATAGGGTATATAATAAATACTAATATTGATAAAAGCCAATCTAACCAAATGAGATAAAACATTAGTGCGAAAATTGTCAAAGTGTCTCTAATTAAATTATTTATACTTCGCTCAAAACCATCTCTTATTAAATTGACGTCATTCATTATTCTAGAGACATGGTTTCCCGAGGACAATTTATTAAGCTCTATTAGGTCAGTATTTATTAAATGCCTGCTTAATTTTTTTTGAATATCAACTGAAATAGATAAAGAGATTTTAGATACTTGTTTTATTTGAAAAAACATTGCTATTCCCCTAATTACTGCGACAAATGCGATAATCATAGGTAATATTATCCAGTCATTATTTTTATTATCTAACAAACCATCAAAGACAAGTTGTATTAAATACGGGTAAACTGAAGCCGTAGCTGCAACTAAAATTAATAAAAAGAAGGCTGTAATTATGTTTAATTTATATCTTGATACAAAATCATTCCAAAAATTTTTGATTATTACTTTATTAACATCAGTAATCATTTGATACTTTTCATATTAATCTACTTTAATATTAACATACTAATAACTTATAATATAAATTATATGTAAAGATAGTTATTTTGTTTTGTGTAAATTTAATTTAAATTCTAATTATTTTATCTATGAGTAAATGGATCAATAAATGCGTATTATAAAACGTTTTAGCAAAACTAATATTGGTCAGAAATTAATAGGTTTTTTGTTTTATTCTGTAACAAATTTAATATCACGTTCAATTAAGTGGGAATATTTAGTTGAAAATAAAAAATCAAACATATTTAACAGCGACGAAAAATATATTTTTTGTTGTTGGCATAATAGATTATTTTTAGGACCTCATCTTTTGCCAAGAAATAGAATTATTAATGCACTACAGTCTAGTCATTCTGACGGTATGGTTACTTCTATAGCATTCAAGCATCTTGGTATGAATGTTATCTTAGGATCTTCAAAAAAAGGAGGAATGCAGGCTTTTAGAAAAATGGTTAAATGTATACAATTAGGTGAAAGTGTTGCTATTACTCCAGACGGACCCAAAGGTCCAAAAGAAAAAGTAAAAGAGGGTATAATTAAGTTGGCACAAATAACAGACACGCCTATTATCCCACTTGTTTGGGCTACTAATAAGTTTAAGATAGTTAATTCATGGGATAGTTTTGTGATACCATATCCTTTCTCAAAAGGTATATATTGTTTTGGTAAACCAATAAAAGTTAAAAAAAAAATAAATGAAGAAGAGTTAAAAATTATAAAACAAGATCTTGAAAATGAAATCCAACGCCTAACAAAGCTAGTAAAGAATAGAGTTAACTGAATTAATTTAAATTAATGGAATATTAAATGTCGCTAACTACTTACAACTTTTTATGGGGAATAATGAAATTCATTTTACCTAGCTATTTAGAAAGGCGCCAGAAAAAAGGAAAGGAAGACATACATAGAATTAATGAAAGATTTGGAATTTCAAAAAATAATAGACCAGATGGTACTCTCGTATGGTTACATGGCACCAGTGTTGGTGAGTCAGTTGCAGCATTAGCACTAGCTAATTCTATGAGTAAAAATGGTTATGGAATGAACAAAAAAGAATTTTTTTTATTGACAACAAATACTCTATCTGCAGCTAAACTTATTAAAAACAAAATAAAAAAAGGCTTACCTGCAATTCACCAATATCACCCTTATGATCACCCAGATTTTGTATCTAAGTTTTTAGGACATTGGAAACCAAACATGGCAGTTTTTCTAGAGTCAGATTTTTGGCCTAATTTAATTTATTTAACTGCAAACTCTAAAATTCCCACTGTATTAGCTTCATCTCAAATGTCTGACAAATCTGCTCGTTTCTGGACTGGATTAGGTTTTTTTTTAGCAAAAAAAATTTTTGGAAAAGTAACCAATGTTTTAGCAGTTGATCCAAAGCAAGAAGCACTTTTTAAGAAATTAGGTGCAAAAAATGTTAAAAGTTTAACTAGTTTAAAGTCTATTGCTGAAAAACCACCTATTAATCAAAATTACATAATAAATTTAAAAAAAAATCTAATAAAAAAGAAAGTTATTCTCGCTTCGTCTACTCATCCTGGAGAAGAAGAGTTAATGATTAAATTAGCCGATTTATTAAGAAAAAATGCTAAAGATAATGTTTTAATAATTATTGCACCTCGGCATATAAGACGAAGTGTGAGTATACAAAATAGAGTTAAATCAGCAGGATTTGATATAAAATGTAGAAGCAACGGAGATTATCCGTCTAAAAATGATAAGTTTTACTTGTCAGATACTATGGGTGAAATGGGTTCTCTAATTGAAGTGGCAGATTTAGTTTATGTAGCAGGATCTATGGTTCCAGTTGGAGGTCACAGTCCTTCGGAAGCTTCTCAATTTGGCAAGCCAGTAATAATGGGGCCTCATTCAGAAAAATGTGACGCTCAAATAAAAGATCTTGTTTGGTCTGGAGGAGCAATACAGATAGAAAAAGGACCTAAAATGAATGAAAAATTTCTTAATAATATTTTTGAATTGATTAGTAACAAAGAACGTCTTGAGGATATGGGAAAAAACAGCTTAATAGCATCTGGTTATGCTCAACAACGTGCGGACGAAGCAAGTATTCATTTACTTGGACTATTAAATCAAAATAATAAAAAAAATGTTGTTTAAATATGTTTGAAGCACCAAAATTTTGGTATCAAAAAAACTTATCTTCAAAAATTCTAAGCATTCTATTTTTCCCATTATCATTATTATGGATTGTAATTTCATTATTAAAAAAAAAATTAATAAAAAAATATAAATCAAAGTTAAAAGTAATTTGTATTGGAAACCTTACTATTGGTGGTACAGGAAAAACTCCACTTGCAATTTATACCTATAAACTTTTAAAAAAAGCAGGGTATAAACCAGTTTTTTTAACAAGAGGATATACAGGACTTCTAGCGGGTCCAATAGAAGTAAAAGATTCACATAACTTTAAAGATGTTGGAGATGAAGCACTATTATTGAATAAAATTGGTCCAACAATTGTCTCAAATGATAGATCTTTTGGGGCTAAATTAATTGAAAACCATAAAGATAATTTTAATGTTATTATAATGGATGACGGTCTTCAAAACTTTCAATTAGAACAAGATATTAAATTGTTGTTAGTTGATAAAAATTTAAAATTTGGTAATGAATTTTGTATTCCTGCTGGCCCCTTGAGAGAACCAATAGATCAAGGTCTTATAAGAATTGATGCTATAGTTCTAACTGGAAATAATAATAAGGATGCTGATTTTAACAATGTCCATAATAAGACTATCTTTAATTCTAAAGTTAAAACTATAAAATCATCAAAAATCAAAAATGAAAAATTATTAGCATTTTGTGGATTAGCCAATTCAAATAAATTTTATGAAACCCTTAAAGAAAATGGGTTCAATGTTACATCTACAAAATCTTTTCCAGATCATTACGAATATAAAAATGAAGACATTGATAAATTAATATCAGAAGCTAATAGACAAAACCTAAAATTAATTACTACAGAAAAAGATTATGTTAAAATCAAGGATAATAAAAACTTGATAAACACACTACCAATAGAGATGGAATTAGACTTGAAAGATAAACCTGTCTTCAACTCTTTTTTGCAGGAAAAACTAAATGGCTGATCCTTTAAGTTTTCGACTTAAAAAACAATTTGATAGATATATACATGACCCCATAGCTGCAGCGTTATCTATTCCACTTTTTTTAATACTCAAAATTCTTCCATATAAAATTTCTTCTTATTTATGTGGAACTTTAATGTACTTAATTGCTCCACTCACCTCTTATAATAGTCGTGTAAAAAAACATATGCATATTGCCTTTCCAAACAAATCTCAAAGAGACATTAATAAACTTGCGTCTCAACATTGGTTTATGCTTGGCCAAACTATAGGAGAAATGCCTCATATTAATAAATTAATCAGATCAGGTAATTTAGAAACAGAGGGTCTAGATAAAATAAAAAATGGTCCTGCTATTTTAGTAGGAGCTCACATGGGTAATTGGGAGTTTCTTTTAAGAGTTGGTGATCTCGCTGGAAGAAGAGCTGGATATGTTTTTAGACCCATTAATAATTGGATATTAAATAAAATACAAATTTATAGAAATAAAGACGCTAATGCTGATTTCTACAGAAAAGGTCGTATTGCTGCTATTGGAATGGCAGGAAAACTTAAAACTGGTGAAGTGGTTGGTCTTACTGGAGATCAACTTTTACGAGAAGGAATAAAAGTACCTTTTTTTGGAATAGAAACACCAACTCCTCAGGCTGCGGCAGTAATGGCCTTAAAGTGGAACGTCCCAATTTATATGGTGAGAGTTGAACGTTTTAAAGGAATGAAATTTAAAATGACCGTGGAGAACAAATTAAAAATTCCAAAGAATGTAGAAAAAAATAAAGCAGTATATCAGATTACTAGATTAATTTCGTCTAGAATAGAAGAGTGGATTATTGAGAAACCAGAACAATGGCTTTGGGCTCATCGACGTTGGGGCAAAGAGAATCTAACCTAAAGAAACATTAGTCTTGATTACTTAAAATTAATTGATATATTTTAAGTTACTGTTTTTATTGGCTAAAATTTCAGAAAATTAAAATTGCTTTACATGTTAATTAATAATGTATCTGGTAAGTGTTCAAGTTACTTTTTTAGGGAGATATATTTTGAGGTTAATGTGTAAAAATAAAATGGCTACGAGCCTTGCATTAATTTCAACATTATCATTTCAACCAACAATATCTTTTGCCAAAGAAGATCCAATTAGTAATTTCTTTACCAAAATGTTTTCATCTAAGTCGTCGACAATGGAACAATCAACAAAAAAATAGATTTTTAAATCAGACATAAGTTCTCTTAATATTAGTACATTAAATGAGTTTAAAATTTCTATTAAAGATATTTTGAACAATTTTTTAGATAAAAAGAAAGTCAAGACTTTATTAAAAAACATATCGGATGAGAAAGATCCTAATCTAGATGCTAACAGCTTAGATCAATTTGATAATCTATTACCAAAGTCAAATACAGATAAAATCAAAGGTGAAGCTCTTATAAGAATAGCCCAAAAATTAGGTAAAGACGAAAAAACTATTTTTGAAATTAAAAAAAATATAATTCTTCAAGTTGTAGCGTCTCAAGGTATAACTCTGGTATATAAGGAAGAACCTAAAAAAACTGATGTTGCAGAAGTAGATAAAGATGATGACATAGATACTAAAGAAGCCTCTTCTTCAAATATGTCAATTATTGCAGGCATTGCTGGACTTGCTGCAATTGGTGGTGGTGGAAGCAGTGGCAGTGGAGGCCTGTCTGACGGAGACTATCGCAATACTATTTCAGGACTACTATTAATTCACTCAGCTTAAATGATTATGGTTATACAGGCGCAGGTATAAAAATAGGAGTGGTTGATTCTGGTATAGATAAAACACATGCAGAATTTAATGGGAAGACAATATATGGTAGAGATTTTGCGAGTAGTGGAACTGGTTATGGATATGACAAAAACGGCCACGGAAGTCATGTTGCTTCAATAATTGCTGGTGAACGAGAAGCTGGAGGTATGCGAGGTGTTGCTTATGACGCGACTTTGTACGATTATAAAACAGACAATGACGGTGATCTTGGCTTAGAGGCAATTTCATCTGATACTGGCATAGCCGCCATATTCAATCAGCATGTAACAGATAACATAAATGTTTCAAATAATAGTTGGGGATTAGGTAGTAGTATAACCTCAAGAACGGAGTCTTCAATTAGAAATTCTTTGCCAGATACAATCACTGCTTTGAGAGCAGCTCAAAATAATGGAACCTTATTTGTTTTTGCTTCAGGTAATGATAGTAACTCTGAAATTGATTACGCAGGTGGACTTCCATATCGAATTTCTGAATTGGTAAATGAATGGCTTCTAGTAGGTGCAGTGTCTACTAGTGGTGTCGAGGCATCATTTAACAATCGTTGTGGTCTAGCAAAAGATTTCTGTGTGGTTGCTCCAGGTGTAAGTATAAATGCTGCCCAAGCAAATGGTTCATATATTTCTTATAATGGTACATCTATGGCTGCACCTCATGTGGCTGGATTAGCTGCAGCATTAATGGAAAAGTTTCCAAGTTTAACAACAGCACAAATAGCCACACGTATAAAAAATGGTGCGTCTCACACTGGACTTTCAGGTCGGGGGGGAGAAACAACTGCCAACAGTACTACTGCACAATTACAAGCAATTTTTGGTCATGGGTTAATTAATGCTACGACATCTGCTGCGGCTTTTGGAAATTATATCTATGCAAATGGAAACAATTTATCTAACGGCATGAACTTAGGAGCCAGTAAAATTTCACTTCCTACAAGTTTATCTGCGTCGACACAAAATCAAATACTAGCAAGTAAATTTATTGTTTTTGATAGCTTTGACGGTGCAAGATTTTCAGTAAATGGCAGTGAAGTTTTTAAAGTATCAAATTCATCTATTGTACGTACCTATGGTAATATTAAAAAAGTTGATACTCATAATGATCCTCAATTTGGTTTCACATCTACTGGAGAAAAAATAAATCACTCTAAATGGTCACCAAGGTATATAACAACTGGAAACAGTAACGAGATGTCAGCAGCAGACGGATTTTGGGGAAACACTACTTCTCTATTTTCTTCCTCGTCAATGTTACAGGGCCAAACTTTGACTAACTTTATTTGGAGCGATAATATTGGAAATATAGTTGTTCAACCATTTTTTCAAGTACAAGATATTCAAGGATCCTCAGAGTCATTTAGTGGGTATGGAGCATCTTTGCACCTAGATGTGAATGAGAGTTTAAAAGCAGTTGCTGGATATAAAATGAGCAACCAACAATTTAATAATGGCATTATGTCTTACAAGAATTCTTTTGGAAATATCAGAGATTTTGAACTGGGTTTTATCCAAGATTTATCAACAAAAGATAACTTATTTCTAAGATTTTCAAATTCACAAATCCAAGATTTGACCGCAACAGACAAAACATTTGGTTTTAAGGACGCAAAATCAGATAGTTGGACTATTGGGTATGAAACTCGTAATAAATTCGGCAGCTTTGCTTTTGGAGTTTCTAAGCCTAACCAATTATCAAGTGGAACTTTATCATTAATAACACCTACAGGTCGCACGAAATCAGGTGATGTTTTATATACTGAAACTCAATTCACAGTTTCAGATGAAAATAAACTTGATAGATTTTTTGCATATCAACAACAAAAAGATAACCTTGCCTTATCCTTTGGTATAGTAGAAGATAGACATAATTATGGTAATTTAGGGTCAGCAAAATTAAATATTTCTTATCACTTTTAATATTTATTTTTGCTGGCGAAGTTTCAGCTCAACAATGTTGTACTTCCATTGAGCTAATAGAAAAAAGTTCCATGGAAGAAATCAAACCAGTTGGCCTTATTAATGACAAGAAGAAAAAAAATTTTTATATAGATAAATTTAAAGTTTTTTTAACCTCGGATAAAAATGTTCAAGTTTATATTTCTAGGAAACACAGAAATGGAGCTGGGAAATATAAAATTAACAATGTGAATATTAATAATAAAAAAATTGTATTATCCCTTGATTTCAATATAGATATGTTTGAGACTGGTGCTGCAGTAATGAACCAGCGAATTTTGTTTTTTAGAGTTCAGCCTAATTGTAAGATTATTGAAGTGATTTTGTCCGATCAAAGTCGAAAATAGTATTTTAATATTTAAAATAACAGAAAATTTAAAACTTTTACTATAAAAGATGGATCGTTATATCCCTTAATTATCAAGTACAGCTTTTCTGATTTCATCAGCAAATTTTATCTTAACTTTTGCATTTTTAGGTGCATCACTACTCTGTTTAATTGGTTTTCCATTATTATCTATTACAAGTGAAAAGCCTCTATCAAGCACTCTGTTAAAACTTGATGCTTCTAATAACTGGCTTAATGAATTTAATTTTGTTTCTTTGTTTGTAAAAATATTTTCTAAATAATTTTTAAATTTTGTATCTAACAGTTGTTGTTTTGAATCAAGATTACTTATTAATACTTTTGGTGGTATTAATCTTTGAACATATTGAGTTATTTTATTTTTTTGCTCTACAAAAATATTCTTAAACAAGTTTTCAATATCTTTGTAAATAAAATCTAATTTTTGGTTTTTATTATCAAATATCTGATCTGGTTTTCCTAAAAGTCTAATAAGATTATTAAGTCGATCTCTATTATTATTTAATTTATTAGAAAATGAGGTTTTCAGTCTTAAGTTTAGTTCTCCAATTCTAGCTATTAATTCATCTCTTACAGGCACCGATTTTTCTGCAGCACCAGTTGGTGTGGGAGCTCTCAAGTCAGAGACAAAATCAATTAATGTTGTATCAGTTTCATGCCCTACTGCTGAAATCACTGGTATAGAACTATTAAAAACTGCTCTTACAACTATTTCCTCATTAAATGACCATAGATCCTCTAAACTACCTCCTCCTCGGGCAACTATAAGTAGATCCGGTTTCTTGAAATCTGTTTGATCTGTAAATTGGTTAAACTTTTCTATGGCATTTGCTATTTGTTGCGCTGATCCTTCACCCTGGACAGCAACGGGACATAAATAGACATGCGAGGGGAAACGATCTGATAATCTATGTAAAATATCTTTTATAACTGCCCCCGAAGGACTGGTTATAACACCAATTATTTGTGGTAGATAAGGTATTGGTTTTTTATGCTCTTGTTTGAACAATCCTTCAGCAAGGAATTTTTTCCGTCTATCTTCAAGCATTTTAAGAAGTGCGCCTTCACCTGCAACTTCCATATTATCTACAATAATTTGGTATTTTGATTGTCCTGCGAAAGTTGTGATTTTGCCAGTACAAATGACTTCCATACCTTCTTCAGGTATAATTGAAAGTCTGGGCATCGTATATTTCCAAATTATTGCTGAAATAGTCCCGTCCGTATCTTTTAGAGTAAAGTAGACATGACCTGACCCTGGAAATGACGGACGTGAGATTTCACCTCTAATACGAACATAACTAAAATTTGTCTCGACTAGTTTTTTAATAACGTGAGAGAATTCACCTACAGAATACACAGGATTGTTATTATTATTTTCCATTAAATTTCAAAAAACTTTGTATTTATCATAAATCGATACTATGGCATATTGAACAAAATCTAAAGCTTTTTGGAGTATATAATTCATGAATATTTTAGTTGTAGGTGGAGGTGGGAGAGAACATGCTATTGCTTATTCATTATCAAAATCTCCATTAATAAATAAGCTAATAGTTGCCCCTGGCAACCCTGGGATTGAAACTTTTGCCAAATGTTATCCCATAGCTGCTGAGGATATTGGTGGACAATGCAAGTTGGCTAAAAACATCAAAGCAGATATTGTTTTTATAGGACCAGAAATCCCCTTAGTACTCGGCTTAAAAAACAAGTTATCAGAGATTGGTATTAATGCGTTTGGACCATCTAAAGAAGCTGCACAGTTAGAAGGATCAAAAACCTTCTCAAGAAATTTCTGCAAAAGATATAATATTCCACAACCAAATTTTAAATATTGTAGTGATCTAAAAACTGCAAAAGATCAGATAGAATTGTTAAATGGATACTGTGTTGTAAAGGCAGATGGTCTTGCTGCAGGTAAAGGTGTTGTTGTTTGCGACACAGTTAATGAAGCAATTAATGCATCCACTCAAATGCTGGAAGACAATAAATTTGGAGATGCTGGAAAATCAATTTTAATTGAAGAAAGAATAACTGGTATTGAGGCTAGTTTGTTTGCGGTATCAGACGGTGAAACTGCAATTTTACTCGGAACAGCTCAAGATCATAAGAGAGCTAATGATAATGATCAAGGTCCAAATACTGGAGGCATGGGAGCCATATCTCCAGCACCAGCACTAAATGAAGAATTAAATAAAAATATTTTTAATAATATTATAATGCCTACTATTAATGGAATGAGATCCGATGGTATCCCTTACGAAGGTATTCTTTATGCCGGTGTTATGCTTACTGATCAAGGACCTAAAGTAATTGAATTTAACTGTAGATTTGGAGATCCTGAAACACAGGTGGTACTTCCACGCCTTAGCACAGATTTAGTAGATATTATTCAAAACACTGTTACAAACAATCTTGAAAACACTTCCATTGATCTTATAGATAACACTGCAATTACTGTAGTAATAGCCAGTAAGGGCTATCCAGGAACATTTACAAAGGGAATTGAATTACCCTCACTAAATAAATTTGACAAAAGGAAAAATATAATAATTTTCCATTCTGGTACGGCAAAGAATGATAATGAAGATCTTATTTCAAGTGGTGGTAGGGTTTTATCTGTTACAGCTATTGGGGACAATGTTCAAGACTGCAGACAAAAAGCATATGACATTGTAGAGGAAATAAATTGGGATAAAGGCTTCTTTAGAAGTGATATAGGTAAACTCTAAAATTACCTGACATTATGGAAGAAATCTTTTAAAAGTCTTTCTGAGTGAGTTGCAGAAAAACCTGAATAGATTTCAATTGTTGTTTTATCGTCTGAGAAAACTCTAACTCCATTGTCAATGGCACCACCTTTCTTGTCTTCTGCTCCATAATATAGCCTTCTTATTCTAGTCTGTTTAATGATTCCTGCACACATAACACAGGGTTCTAAGGTAACCCAAATGTCACAATTATTTAAAAATTTTTGACCTGTTTTTTTTAGCGCTTTTTCAATAACTAACTTTTCAGCATGACACGTAGGATCATTTCTTGTTTCAACTAAGTTATGTGCTTTAGTAATAACGTTTCCACATCCATCAACTATTATAGCTCCAACAGGCACTTCATTTTTCTTTCTAGCCTTAATTGCTTCTTTAATAGCTAAACTCATATAATCAATTTGATTTAGCAAATGTATTCCTTATTAGTCAGTTATGTTGCTAATAGTACTTAAAAGCTATAATACAAAACTATGAAAAATACTTTTAAAAAAATTAATTCTGAAACTTTATTCAATAAAACTGCTCCTGAAAAATCGAAAGCACTTGATACTGGACCAGAAAGAATTGCTAAAGCTATTGCAAGAGCAGGCTTATGTTCCAGAAGAGAAGCTGAGCGGTGGATAATTAATGGTCAGGTAAAACTAAATAGCAAAGTTTTAACTGAATGTGGAGTAAATGTTACTTCTAATGATGTCATTGAGGTAAATGGTAAACCACTACCTAATAAGGTAATAACAAAGTTATGGATGTACCATAAACAGAGAGGTTATTTGGTTACTAACTATGATCCAGAAGGTAGGTCAACAATCTTTGATCAATTGAAAAATAAAATAAAAACAAGATTTATTTCTATTGGTCGATTAGATATGGATTCAGAAGGTCTAATATTACTTACTAATGATGGTGATTTAGCTAGAAAACTTGAATTACCTGCTACAGGGTGGCTGCGTAAATATAGAGTTAGAGTTCATGGCTATGTGATAGCGAAAGACTTGGAGCCACTCAAAAATGGAATTAAAATTAATGGTATAAGATATGGTAGAATAGATGCTGCTTTAGATAGACAGCAAGGAAGTAATGCTTGGCTTACTCTTAGTTTTAGAGAAGGTAAAAATAGAGAAGTTAGAAAGGTTATGAACCATCTAGGATATAATGTTAATCGTCTAATTAGAGTATCTTTTGGGCCTTTTAATCTAAAAAATCTTCCCTCTGGAGAATTAGAAGAAGTTAAAAATAAAGTATTAAATGATCAATTAGGTTTATCTAAACCAAAAAATTTAAAACTATAAAAATAGGAAATAATTATAAAAACATAAAAGTCTATGAGAATAATAAGTGGTAAATTTAGAGGGTTAAAACTTCAACCTCCAGTTGATTTCAGAATAAGGCCTACATCTGATAGATTAAAAGAATCACTTTTTTCAATTTTAGAATCTAATAAATATAATATAAGAATTCCTAATTCTAATGTTATAGATATTTTTAGTGGAACAGGAGCATTAGGCATCGAAGCATTATCTAGAGGTGCTAAAATTATTTATTTTATTGATAACGATCCAAAAGCGATTGATGTTCTCCAAAAAAATATTTCAAAGTTAAAGATTTATAACAAAGATAAAACTTACATAAAAATTATAAAAGGGGACGCTCTAAAAGCACTTCAGGATATAAAAATTGTTTTTGATGTTGTTTTAATAGATCCTCCATATAATTCAAATGTCATTGAAGAATGCTTGGTTAAATTAAAACAATGTAATTTGATTGATTTTAACAGCTATATTTTTGCTGAGAGTAGCAAAAAGGAAAACTTCAGTTTTGACGGCTTTGATTTGTTAGATACAAAATTTTATGGAAAGTCTAAACTAACAATCCTAAAGTTACCTAACTCAGGTTCTGTTAAATAATTTTTCAATATCTTTTAATGAAAGACTAATAGACGTTGGCCTGCCATGATTGCATTGTCCTGAATTTGGTGTACGTTCCATTTCTCTTAACAATTCATTCATTTCATTTTCATTTAAATTTCTTCCAGACCTTACTGATTTATGACAAGCTATATTACCTAATATTAAATCAATTTTAGCATTGTAAGATGATGGCAAACCAACTGATGAAATATCATCTCCAAGGTCAATAATTATTTGTTTAATATTAGCCTCTCCTATCAAGGCAGGAACTTCTCTAACGACTATCATTCCGTCACCAAACGGCTCAATTATAAACCCAATATCAGCTAGCAATTCGATATTTTCTATAATTGTAGCTAATGGTATAGGTTCAAGATTAACAACCTCAGGAAGTAATAAAATTTGTTTTTCAATAGATTTATTTTGCCATGCTAGTTTCATTCTTTCTAAAACTAATCTTTCGTGAGCGGCATGCTGATCAATAATCACAATCCCATTAGAATTTCTCGAGATTATATAATTTTTGTTGAATTGTGCCAAAGCAACTCCTAGCGGAAAATCTTCTTGAAAAAAAACATTTGTGACTTCATTTTGATTATTCTCATTTTTAACCGGCTTCACAGACGGAATTACATCTCCGCGTTCAAAAAAAGATTGGTTTGTTTTATTTTGAATATTTGTGCTTAACTCTGTTACATTATTAAATCTTTTCAAAGTCTCTTCGGAAAGGTCAGTAGTCGTTTCACTATAACTATTATGTAATTCTCTACTGATTGAACCTACAATCAAACTTCTTATTAAGGCATTATCTTGAAATCTTACTTCTGTTTTACCGGGATGAACATTTACATCAATAAACTCAGAAGGCACATTTATGAACAAACAAAAAACAGGAAACCTTCCTTTTGGAAGTGTGTCCCTATAAGCCGCTCTAATAGCTCCAGACAAGTTTCTGTCTTGTATAAACCTTCCATTTATAAAAAGATGTTGTTGATTATAATTCGATTTATTTAGCGTTGGAAGACCAATAAACCCATAAATATTTGCAAATTCATTTTCTTTTATTAGCTTAGAATTTTCAATTTTTATAGCGTCATTAGAAAAATTCATACCCATAATATTTCTTATCCTATTTAAATACGAATTTTCATTTTCTAATTCTGGTCTTATATTAAAAATTTCTCGGGCATCTGCTTGAAATTTAAATCCTACAAGTGGGTTTGCGAGAGCCTGTTTTAAAATTATTTGATGACAGTAGCTTTTCTCAACTTGCGCAGATTTTAGAAATTTTAACCTTGCTGGAGTTGCATAAAATAATTTTTTTACTGATATAATAGTCCCAGTTTGACGTGATGAAGGGTAAGCTTCGTTAAATTTCCCCGCTGCAACATCTAATGACCATGCTTGATTAGAATCTATGAACTTCGTCTGAATATTTAACTCACTTACAGCAGCTATAGAAGGGAGTGCTTCTCCTCTAAAACCCAAATACGCTATTTTGTTTAAATCATTATTGGGAAGTTTAGAAGTAGCGTGTCTTTCAATAGCCATAGGAATTAAATTTTTTTTAATTCCAATACCATTATCTGAAACTGATATTAGATTTTTACCTCCATTATCAATAGTTATATCAATCTGGGTTGCGTCTGCATCTATAGAATTTTCTATTAATTCTTTTAATGCTGAAGATGGTCTTTCGACAACTTCTCCAGCAGCTATTTGATTTATAAGATTTTCAGGAAGCCTTCTTATATCCATAACAGGTTTCCTTATTATTTTATTAGTAAAGGCTTTCCAGAATTTATGTCTAGAGCAGGAGAAGGAGTTGAATTGATTTTGTGTCCAGATGATTTGTTTTTTCTAATTCTTAACGCTTCTTTTTTAGCGTCTATTACTACACCTGTTTCTGGAACATCTCCAAATAAGATTTGTATACCAGTCCTCTCACTTAATGATATACCAAGTGTCTCTTCATCAACTATCTTCCTAATATTTTTTGGGACATTCTTGGAACTAAATAACTCGCTAAAACTATTCGCTTCGCTCTTATTTTCCATATTAATTTCATTAGTAAGGTTAAAATCATTTTTATTCTCTGTTGCATTATTATTTTTAAGAACTTCAGGATCTATTTTATAACCTGGCGGCACAATAAGTGATGGTGTAAAAGCTACAGAAAATTCATCTGGTATAACCTTTTCTTTACCTACAGCTTTTCGAAAATCAGAGCAACTAGACAATGACGTTGATAAGGGTAATAAAAAGAAAAATATCTTTATAAATTTATTTTTCATAGTAAGAACTTTCAGCAGTAAAAAATTGATTAAAAAGAAATAAAAACGCACCAATAAAAATTATTGTATCAGCAAGATTAAAAGCTGGCCAGTGTAAATCGTCAATATAAAAGTCTATAAAGTCGACAACCTTACCGTAAATTATTCTATCAATTGCGTTACCAATTGCTCCACTTGCTATTAAAATAAATCCCAAAGAAGAATATCTTGGCATTTTGAAAGAAGAAAAAATTAACCATATACTCACCAAAAAAGCAAATATAGTGAAACCATATCTACCTATTTCTCCAGAGCCCTGAAAAAACCCAAAAGAGATCCCACTATTCCAAACTGGGGTCATAGAAAGAAATGAAGTTAATTTTATTGACTGGTAATTAATGAAAAGGTTTTCAATAGCCCATAGTTTAGTAGCATAATCAAGAAAAATGAAGGTTATCAAAATTAATAAAAGATTAAATATACCAATATTTTTTTTCATTTAACTATTTTGTAAAACACTTGTGCATCTGTAACATACTTCAATATCGTCTTTCACTTCATTAACAACCTTCCAACACCTCAAACATTTGCCCCCAGATGCAAGTTCTACTTGAACATTTATTGTTGGTTCAGACAAATTTTTGTTAAGATTTATTTCAACATCAGAACAAATAAATATTTCTGGTAAATTAACACCTTCAAGCTTTTTATAAGCCTCATTATTAGCCTCAATAATAACCTTTGCCTGAAGGCTTGACCCTAATAATCCCTCTTTTCTTTTTTCTTCAATAGCAGTTGTTACTACAGATCTTAATTCCCTGATCTCTAACCATTTATTTCCAATTAAATCATTTTGGCAATCTTCTTTTAGCTTAAAGTAAGTTTGGAGATGAACAGAGTTCTCTTGATCATTATATCTACTTTGCCATGCTTCTTCAGCGGTGAAACATATAATTGGAGCAAGCCAAGTAGTAAGTGATTTGAATAAAATATCCATTACAGTCCTACAAGACCTTCTTTCTATTCCCTTTAATTCTTCGCAATATAAAGTATCTTTTCTAATATCAAAATAAAAAGCCGACAAATCAACCGTACAAAAATTATGTATGTCTAAATAAATATCATGCAGATTAAAGTTTTCTGTATTTTCTTCTATTTTTTTACTTAACTCAGATACTCTATGTAAAATCCATTGCTCTAATTCCGGCATCTCACTAAAGGTAATCTTTTCGTCATCCTCAAATCCATTCAAAGCACCTAAAAGATATCTAAGAGTATTCCTTAGTCTTCTATAATGATCGGAGTGTCTAATAAGTATCTCTTTTCCAATTCTTAGATCGTCATAATAATCTGAGCCAACAACCCATAAACGTAATATATCAGCTCCAAACTCATTAATTACTTTTTGGGGTGCAGTTATATTACCTAAAGATTTAGACATCTTTCGGCCTTGTTGATCTAAAACAAATCCATGTGTTAATACGGCATCATAAGGTGCCCTTCCACGAGTTCCACAACTTTCCAACAAAGAAGAATGGAACCATCCTCTATGCTGATCCGTTCCTTCAAGATATAAAGATGCAGGCCAAAATAAATCATTTCGCTCTTCTAAGACAAATGAATGAGTTGAACCAGAATCAAACCAAACATCAGCAATATCAGTTACGGCCTCATAATCTTTAGACTTATATTTTGAGCCTAGAAAATATGAAGAAGGTTTTTGAAACCAAGCATCAGCTCCGTCTTTTTTAAATGCCTCAACAACTCTATCAACAACTTCTTGATCCCTAAGAGGTTCTTGTGTTTTTTTATTTACAAAAATAGCTAACGGAACACCCCATGCTCTTTGCCTTGAAATACACCAATCAGGTCTATCCTCTATCATTTTTGTAAGTCTATTTTCACCTTGAGGAGGAAAAAAATTAGTTTCTGATAAAGCCTTAAGAGCAGTATCTCTTAAATTATTGGTTTTCATCGAAATAAACCATTGGGGTGTAGTTCTAAAAACCAGAGGTGCCTTTGATCTCCAACTATGTGGATATGAATGGTTTAAAGTGCCTCTTCCAATTAGAGCATTATGCTCAGACATTATATCTGCAATTTTTTCGTTATCTTTTAAAACGCGTAATCCACCTAATAAAGGTAATTCACTAAATAAAATTCCATTATCAGAAACAGTTTCAGGTATTGGCAAATTATGTTTTTTTCCTAATTCAAAATCATCTGCCCCATGTCCAGGTGCAATATGAACAAACCCTGTACCTTGATCAGTCGTAACAAAATCAGCCTCTAGCAATAGAACATCGTGATCATAACCATACCCATTTAATGGATGAGCTAGAATTGATCCTTCGAATTCACTCCCTTTTAATTTCTTAGAAACATTATAATCTAATATATAAAGCTCTTTTATTACTTCTTCTAGCAATTGGGTGGCCACTACTATTTTATCGCCAATTTTGGCAAGTGTATTTTCACTGACACCAGTAATTTCTATAAGAGTGTAATCTATGTCCTTTCCATAAGCCACAGCTCTATTACCAGGCATCGTCCAAGGAGTTGTTGTCCAAATTATGATTTCATAATCGTCGAGTATTTCTATTGGGGCTTTTTTAATTGGAAATCTGGCAAATATTGTCGTGCTGACATGGTCATGGTACTCAATTTCAGCTTCAGCAAGAGCAGTTTTCTCCACAGGTGACCACATTACAGGTTTGACACCTCTATATAAACTTCCATTCATCAGAAACTTACCAATTTCAGACATAATAATAGCTTCAGATTCATATTTCATTGTTGAATAAGGGTCTTCCCAGTCACCGTAAACGCCTAATCTTTGAAATTCTTCTGATTGAATATCCATCCACTTGGCAGCAAAATCACGACACTCTTTTCTAAACTCTACAACTGGAATATCGTCTTTATTCTTTTTCTTTTTTCTGTAATTTTCTTCAATTTTCCATTCAATCGGTAACCCATGACAATCCCAACCAGGAACATAATTAGCATTTTTACCTAGCATAGACTGAGATCTATTAATTACGTCTTTGATTATTTTATTTAAGGCATGACCTATATGTAAATTACCATTTGCGTAGGGTGGACCATCATGAAGTATAAATAGCTTAGAATTTTTTCTTTGTTCTCTGAGTTTCTTAAATAACTTTGTATTTTCCCACATTTTTAATATTTGTGGTTCCTTATTAGGCAAACCAGCTCTCATAGTAAAATCTGTTTTTGGTAAGTAAACGGTATCTTTATAATCAGTCATATAACTTTCTCTATGTCAGTCAATTTATTCTTACTTCTAAGATAACTTTTGTTTATTTTAAAAGTTTATAATTATAAACTTTTTAACTTATGAAAGTCATAAGCCATTTTTGTATCAAGCTCGATCTGTTTTTTTAATTCAGATAAGGAATTAAATTTCGTTTCTGATCTTAAAAACTCTAAAAGTTCTACCTTTATTCTTTTACCATATAGATTTATATTAAAATCTTCATTATTTAAATCAATTACATGAGTTTCTAAATTAATAGAATCTCCAGAGACAGTTGGTCTTGTACCTATATTTGAGATAGATGGCAACCAATCATTTGAGGTTTCTAATTCTTTCTGGTCTGTGATTTTCAACCTAGTTACATAAACTCCAAGTGGCGGTTTTAAAAATTTTTTTATATCTAAGTTTGCTGTTGGAAAACCAATTTTTCTGCCTTGTTGCTTTCCCTGTTCCACAACACCTGTAATGCACCAATTTCTTCCAAGCAGAGAATTTGCTATATTCAACTGTCCATCTTGAATTAATTTTCTTATTGTTTGAGAGCTTATAATTTCTAATTCTTTACCTTTTATAGAGTATGTTTGTTTTAAGCCCACAGCTATAATTTCCAAACCAAATTTACTAGCAAAATTTCTATTTCCTTCAATCGTACCTTCCCTATTTTTTCCAAATCTAAAATTAGATCCTGCAAACATTTTAGTTACTTTGAAAGTTTCATTTAATATTTTGGATAAAAAGTCATTTGCACTACAATTTTTTAATTCTTCATTAAACTCAATTATAATTAAATAATTAACGCCAAGCTCTCTTAACAAATTCTCTTTTTCTAATGCATCTAAAAGCTTAAAAGAAGAATTACCTGAACTAAAAAAATCTCTTGGATGAGGATCAAAAGTTACAACACCAAAAGCAAGATTATTTTCAAGAGCGTTTAATTTAGCTGTTTCTAGAAGTTTTACGTGGCCTTGGTGAATACCATCGAAATTACCAATTGCAATTGAAATATTTTTATCAATTTTAGGAGCGACACCACCAAATTTCCATTTAATAATTTTCATAAAATTGTTATAACCTTTTTAAGATTTTAGACTCAAGCTGATATATAATAAATTTCAAAGTGTTTGTATCTTTTTTTGTTATATATGTTTGAATTATGTGAAATAGTATTGAATGTTAAAAAGTTACTTTGATTAGCCATCAATGGAGACTAATTTTTTGGGTGATAAGATAAATATAAATTTAGAAATTATTTCTAACTTAATTAATAGCTCCATACAAATATTCGTTGCCTATGCCGGCCAGGTATTAGGAGCTACTCTTATTCTTATTCTGGGTTTTTATTTTGCTGGTAAACTTAGTAAAGTTGCCCGCAAAAATTTAAGTCTTTTGGATAAAATAGATCCGTTAATTGTCCCAATAATCGGAAATATTATAAGATATGGAATAATAATAATTACATTAATAGCTGTTTTAGGACAATTTGGAGTCCAAACAACTTCTATTATCGCTGTCTTAGGTGCAGCTGGTTTAGCAATTGGCTTAGCATTGCAAGGAACTCTGTCAAACGTGGCGGCTGGTGTGATGTTATTACTACTTAGACCATTTTCTACTGGTGATTGGGTGGAAACTGGTAATGTCTCTGGTACCATAAGAGAAGTAGGCCTATTTACTACAATTATAGACACATTTGATAATGTTTATGTATCAATACCTAATTCTAGTATTTGGAATAGTACAATAACAAACCACTCACATTACGAAACACGACGTATAGATGTTGACATTGGAATTCACTATGACACCGATTTGGAATTAGCTTCAGAGGTTTTATTAAAATTAGCTGACGATGATAGAGTTAAGAACAAACCCAAAGCACCTCAATTCCTTGTCATGAAATATGACGATAGCGCGATAGTGGTTAGACTAAGACTATATTCACATACTAAGGATTGGTATGCTTTGTATACTGATTTAATGCGTAAACTCAAACCTGCTCTTGACGAAGCAGGTATTGAAATTCCATATCCACATAGAGTTATTTCTTCAAAAAATACAGCTTAATGACGACTACAAAAAAAATTAATCATGGCTCAATTAAATTAACAAGAGAAAATATAACTCAAGGTCGTCTGGGTGAAAAAATCAGAAGTATTAGTGGAAGTGATAAAGTTCTTTCTCAAAAAGAATTAATTAATGAGCGTAGAAAAATCATTCCAGATGACGGAATTGGAGAAGATATTTATATTTTTGCTTATGGATCTCTTTTATGGAATCCAACAGTAGATTATGAAGAACAATTTTTAGCGAAAGTGTATGGTTTTCATAGAAGCTTTTGTATGAAGACAAATTTAGGTAGAGGATCTTTTGAAAATCCAGGTTTAATGTTAGCTCTAGACAATGGTGGATCATGTAGAGGATCAGCTTTTAGGCTAAATAGAAATGATGCAATAAAAAATATTGATATTTTGTTTAAAAGAGAAATGGTAACTGGGGCTTATAAACCAAAATTAATAAAAACAAAATTAGAAAACAATAAAAACGTTTTATCACTGGCATTCACAGTTGATAAAAAGCATAAAAATTATTTTGCTAAAAAAAGTATATCTATAAAAGCTAAGATGATTTTTAAAGCATACGGGTTTTTAGGAACCTGCCAAGAATATTTCGACAATACATTAGAAAGCCTTGAAGAGTTAGCTATTAAGGACCTCGAAATGAGAGCAATATCAAGGCATTTAAAAAAATTTAATAAAGAATCATAAATCCTTTTTAATAATATCAGAAGCTTTTTCAGCAATCATTAACGTTGCTGCATTTGTATTTCCTGACGGCATTGTTGGCATTATTGAGGCATCAGCAATTCTAATGTTACTTAATCCTTTTATTTTAAGTGACGGTGTTACAACTGCATTTTTATCTATCCCCATCCTACAACTTCCAATAGCGTGGTAGACTGTAGCACCATTGTTTCTGAGATAATTTAGTATTTCTTCGTCTGTCTGGATATTATCACCTGGAAGTGTCTCCCCAATAGAAATTTTATCTATATTTGAAGTTTTAAGAAGTGCTCTACACATTTTAAAACCTGTCACCAATACATCTTGATCTATTTTTTCTTTTAGATAGTTAGGTTGAATAATTGGAGCATCTCTAATGTTTTGAGAAAAAGCTCTCACATATCCTCTGCTCAATGGCCTAGATTGCCAAACACCACAAGTTATTCCAGGCACTTCTTGTAATTTGCCAATCATACCTTCAGTATATGACGCTGGTGTAAAAACAAATTGTAAATCAGGAAAAGTTATTTCAGATGATGATTTTAAAAAAGCTCCAATATGTGCTGGACTATAAGATATCAGACCTTTTTTCAAAAAAAACCATTTCATAATTTCTAAAAATAATTTATAGCCTCGAGCCTTTTCATTAAGGGAAATTGGTAAATTAATTTTGTTTGCAACTCTTACAGCATAATGGTCTTGCAAACCTTCACCCACATTTTTAATTTCGTATAAAGGATCAATTCCTATTGATTTCAAGTATTCTCCATCACCTATTCCAGACACTTGAAGCAAATGAGGTGAACCAATTGCTCCAGCACATAAAATAATTTCCTTATTAGCAAAAATTTCAAATATCTTATTATTTTTCTCATAAACTAATCCAACGGCTTTTTGATCATGGAATATAATTTTTAAAACAAGTGTATTTTTTTTTATTTTTACATTTTTTCTTTTAAGTGCAGTTTTTAGAAAAGCGTCATAAGCACTATACCTCATCCCATTTTTAATAGTTCTTTGATAATAAAAAATTCCTTCTTGTTCACCTGAATTATAGTCTTCTTGAACTGATATTCCCAATTCTTTAGAACCAGAAACGAATTCCTCACAAATAGGATGTTTTTCAACAACATCTGAAACAAACAAAGGACCGTTTTTACCCCTATACCTCTCATCTCCATTTTCTTTAAATTCTGACTTTTTGAAATATGGTAAAACATCATCATAAGACCAACCAAGGTTTCCAAGCTGTGCCCATTGATTATAATCATCTGGTTGTCCTCTAACGTACAAATGTCCATTAATAGAACTAGAGCCTCCGAAACCTTTTCCTCTTGGAAACAATATTTCTCTATTATTAACGTTTTCGTTACTTTCAGTTTTAAAACACCAATTAAATCTTTTATCGTTGATTGTTTTAATAAAACCAGCTGGCATTTTTATAAACGGATGTTGGTTACTACCCCCAGCTTCAAGAACACATATATTTATATTATTAATTTCAGATAGTCTATTTGCAACAACCGAACCTGAAGATCCTGAGCCAACTATTATATAGTCAAATTTTTCCATATTAATATCTCAAATCTGTTTAATGATTTAAAGTTGACGTTTCACCAGCAATGGTTGTTCTTACCATTAATCTTTTTTCTATTTTCCCTTTTATTGGCGTTGCTCTATGTAAAACAGCTCTGTTGTCCCACATTATTAAGTCATATGGTTTCCAAGAATGAGAATAAACAAAGCTTTCATTATCAACATATTGATAAATCTCTCTAAAAAGCTTTTTACTTTCAGGTTTTGGCATACCTTCGACAGAACTACAATGTGCGCCTAGGTAAAGAGATTTTCCGTGCTTATCATTATTTAATACTAACTTTTGTTTAACAGGAGGAAGTGCTTTTTTTTCTTCAGGGGTAACTAAATTTGGATCTATTTTTGATCTTCCATGAGAATAGTCGTGCCAACAAACTTTATCTTCAATTATTAATTTTAATTTTTCAGGTAATGAACTATAAACCGCTCTCATTGATAAAAACTCGGTATTACCACCTTTAGCCGGTATCATTTTGGCAGAAAGAATTGACATTTTTGAAGGAATAACTTTGAAAGAACTGTCACTGTGCCACTCTTGATTAGCTAAATTATTTAATCTTTGCCTATCAGTAGCAGGAACAATGTTTCCATCTTCATCAAAGTTTCGAAGTATTATTAATTTTGAACCTGAGCCATCAGTGCCAGCTTTAGTTGTTTCTAAAGTACCAAAGTGCTGACTAAATTTAATATGCTCGTCGTTTGTTATATTTTGATTTCTAATTACAACTACTGAAAATTCTGACAAAAGGTCAGAAATTTTACTCTTTATTTTTTTACTTAGATCTACTTTTGTATCTAAACCTGTAATCTCAATACCAATTGATTTTCCAAGTTTCTTTGTAAACATATATATCTCTTATTTTTAAATATATTTTTGTTTAATCTTCATACAACAATATGTTAAAAATGAAATCTAGTTTGTAAATAAAAAATTTGAATATAATTAAAAACAATGGATGAAACTTTAAATATTAATGATGACATTAAATCCTTAAAGTTGGTGGTTTTAAAAGATAATCTTAAGCAAAACTGGAAACTTGATACTGATTTATGGAATGAGGAATTTCCTCATGACTTTAGATTTGAAGATACATATTTACAATTAAGCTTTGTCCTACGAGATTTTAATATTGACGAGTTAAAGCATTTAATTTCAATAACAAATTTATTTGATGTAAAAAACTATAGTCATGATATCTCAACTTTAATAAACAATTACATCAAAAGTTGTGTTGATTACCTTAACCACGAAATAGATGGAAAAACTGACGAATATTTTCAAAAATTTAATAATGACAATAATTGTTTTTCTTATGAAAAAAAAATCAAAAAATCTTTAACTAAGTACCAAGTTAATTATTCTTTATTCTTTTATGGAACTCTTAGATCTCTAGAAGTTCGCAAGGCTGTGATTGGAGAAAGTAGTGATAATCACAACATATCAATAGGTTATTTGTTAAAGCATAAAGTATTTAGAGTTAAAAATGCAAATTATCCTCTTATAAAATATACAAATAATCAAGTTGATGTTGTTAAAGGCTTGCTCATTAATAATATAACTTTTGAAGAATTAAAAAAATTGGATAGATTTGAGGGAAAGAATTACTTTAGGCAATTTGTAAAAGTTAATGTTGATCAAATTCATCATGATGCACAAATCTATATGCCCACTAAAAACATAGTATCAGAAGAACCTTGGGATTATGAAAAGTGGTACAAAAATGATATGAAAAATTTCTTTTTAGATGAATTTGACTTAAATGGAGTGAAATAAAATCTAAATCAATCGTTAAATCTTCAGTTATTTTTAAGCTTTTGTACTTGATCCCAGGCAGCATTGATAGCCCTCATTTTATTCTTACTTTCATTAATAACTTCTATAGGCACACCTTTACTAATCAACAAATCAGGATGATGTTCTTTAGATAGTTTTATATATTTTTTCCTAATTGTTTGAAGATCGTCAGTTGGTTGGCTTTCTAATACAATATAAGGATTAAGCTTATCAGATGACTTTCTAGATTCTTTGATACTTTCATACTGTTTTTGCGTTAAACCAAAGATATAAGCAATATTTGCAATCATTGATTCTTCTTCAGTACTTACATGACCATCCGACTCAGCGATATAAAATAGAATATTTACAACCTCTTCTAAAACATTAATATTACCCCGAAAAATTTCACTAATTTGTTTTGCATATGGTTCATAACCAGTGCTTTCATCTTTTGCCTTATTAAAAATCTTAGCCACTTGATCAATTTCACTATCCGGAATTTGCAACTTATCTTTAACAGCAATCAATTCTTCTTTACTAACTTGTCCGTCAGCCTTACTAAGCTTCGCTGAAAGAACTATGAGTGAAAGTGCAAAGATTTCTTGAGAATTTTGTTGTTTACCAAGAGTTTTAATAGAGCTTAATCTTGAAATTTTTCCACCTAAAAAAGACCCCAATAAAGCTCCAAACGGACCTCCAAAAGAAAAGCCAATAACACCACCTAATAAACTTCCCCAAATCGACATATTTATTTCTCACAAATTTTTAATAAGTTAGATATTAATTATATTTATATAATAATACTTTATATAAATAAAAAGCATTTAAACTCTTATTTAAATCTGAATTATAATTACCAACCATTAGTTCTTGACCAATTGTCTATAATACTACTATTTTCTAAAACATTGTAATTTTCATAAGCAGCACAAGTTAAACATGCATGGTTTGGTAATATTCGAACTAGACTTCCAATAGGTAACTTATCAAACCAATCTGTGCTTTTTATCTTTATAGATCCATGTTCTTGATGTACTTCTGAAATATTAAGACCTTCAAAAGGTATTGCGGTATGTGGATTACAAATTAAACCATAACCTGCTTCTGGCATAAATTTATTTGCACTTATATCTTTTGACAATGCTAATGAACCTGCATCAATAATTATTCTTTTTCTTTGATGATTATGGCCTATGACACTTGCTAATACAGTTATTGCAATGTCTTCTATTTTACAAATTCCTTTAGAAGCTTGTGCTAAATCCCAGAACATATAAATACCTGCCCTAACTTCAGAAATACCATCAAGGTTTGAAGCCAAAAACATTGTTGGTGTAGACCCTATGCTAATTATTTGAGACTTATTCTCAAAATTTAAAAATTTTTTTAAAGAGGCCATAGCCTCTTCGCGTTCAATGTTACTAATTGAAATAATTTCATTTTTGTCTTTGGTAGAATAACTATGTCCAGCGTGCGTTAAAACACCTAACAACTTTGTCTTGTGATTTGGTTCAAAAACTCTAGATATTTCTCCAATCATTTCGTCTTGATAATCTAAACCACTTCTTCCCTCTCCGCAGTCAATTTCTATAAGAATTTCAAAATTAGCATTATGCAATTTACTGTACTTTAGAATTTCTTGGGCAACATAAATTGAGTCTATAACTATACGAATAACGCAACTATATTTTTGTTGAATAAAATTTAATCTTTTTAGTTTTTTAGGAATGATGCAAACAGCATATAAAATATCTTTAAAACCCGCACTGGCAAAATATTCCGCTTCGTTAAGAGTTGAAACTGTTATGGGTCCTTCCTGATTATTAAGTGCTATTTTGGCAATTTCAATGCTTTTTGGTGTTTTTACATGTGGTCTTAAAATAGTATTTAATTCAAGACATTTTTTTCTTGCGTTAAAACAATTTTTTTCTAGAAGAGATTTATCTAAAATCAAGCATGGTGTATCTAATTCTTCTAAATGTTGTATTATCATTTTTAACTCGCTTTATTTCAATTTTCTAAATTGCTATTTCACTAAATCTATTAGTTTTTCCCACCAACTTTCAGAAACAATTAAATTTTCCATATCTATCACTTGACCTATAATAGGGATTATTAAAGATATGTTTTGTTCTTTAGCTCTTTTTTCAATTTCAACTGGAGGATCAAACCAATTATGCATCGCAAGAGTAAACATTCCCCAATGAATGGGTATGAGATTTTCTCCCTTAACATCTATAAAGCCCTTTATTACTTCATCTGGCATATTATGGACCGACCTCCAACGAGTATTATATTGTCCACTATCCATGAAAACTAGTTCCAATGGACCATATTTTTGGCCAATCTCTCTATAATGTTTGGAATATCCTGAATCACCACTAAAATAAAAACTTCTTTTTCCTGACTTAACAACCCAAGATGCCCAAAGAGATTTTTGTGTTTCCACAAAACCTTTTCTTCCAGAAAAGTGTTGTGCAGGAGTACAAATGAAATTTATATCTTTAATTACTTTATTTTCCCACCAATCCATTTCTGTAATCCTAGAACTTGAAACACCCCATTTTTTTAAATGTGATCCAACACCTAAAGGCACAACAAATGAGACATCTTTATTTTTATTAAAGAACTTTATCGTATTCATATCTAAGTGATCATAATGATCGTGTGAAATTAATATGAAATCAATTTTTGGTAATTCCTTCATTTTAAAAACAGGTGGCTGATATCTTTTTATTAGCCAACTGAATGGGGAAGCTGATGACGAAAACACAGGATCAATTAAAATAATTTTATTATTTATAGACATTAAGATACTTGAATGACCTAACCAGGCGAATTTGATATTATTCTTACTTTTTATAAAATTTTCATTTAAAGAATTTTTATCTTCTGGCAAAAGTGTCTCTGGCTTTGTAATATTAGAATTAAAGAAAAAATTATTAGCCATGTTTTTTCTTGGGTTTGCCCAAAACCCACTATTTTTTTTCATGTCTTCAATAATTTCAGAATTCTGGTTTAAGAACTTATCTTTTGGAATATTGTAGTTAGGAGATTTTTTCATTCTTAAATAATCATTATCTTTTGGAATTGATCCAAACTGATCACAACTAGAAAGTTGAAAACTTATTAGTATTACGAATAAAATTAATATGAGTTTATTTTTAAAATTAATTAATTTCTTCAAGATTTTTCCAACTAATTATTTTTGATCTAAACGGTTGATCCCGTCCCATATGTCGAGAGGCATCCCCCCTTTAATTATTTTTTGACATCGATTGATATAAATTTCTGTCACCTTATCATATGGATTAATTTTATTAATTTTTAAAAATAATTTTAATGCTTTTTTAAAATTTTTTTGAAAGTAATCACTAACTGCCTCTTTGAAATCCTCTAAAGTATCAATTTTTAAATGTTTTAATTTGTCTAAATCTGAATCAAAAATTTCAAATATTTTAACAGGTTTGTCTTTTCCTTTAACGGCCACAACATCTATAAATCTTATGTTAAATAAATCTTTATTAGTATTGTTGTAAGTTTCTTCAGAAATAATAATACCTACTTTGTAAATTTTGGTTAACCCCTCAAGTCTAGACGCTAAATTTACAGCATCACTAATTACTGATCCTTCCATTCTATTGACATCACCTAATGTTCCTAACATCATTTCTCCAGTATTGATCCCAATACCTATATTAATTTTGTGTGTTTTATTTTTAAAAGATTTAGAATTATATTGCTTCAAGTATCTCTGCATTCCTATGGCTGCCTTAATAGAGTCATTGGCTGAACTTTTAAACAATGCCATAACACCGTCACCCATAAATTTATCTATATAACCTTTATTTTCTCTAATTATTGGACTCATTTGATTTAAATATGAGTTCAAAAATGAAAAATTTTCTTTTGGAGTCATTTTTTCTGATATTGAAGTAAAAGATCTTATATCAGAAAATAATATACTCATTTCAACATTCACTTGGTCTCCTAATGAGACATCTAATATACTATCTTTACCAAGGTTTTTGAGTAATTGCTGTGGTACAAATCTTTGGTAAGCCTCTGTTAATTTTACTTGTTGTTGAAGAGCTAACAATTTCATATCATTTAATTGCTGAGCAACAGCAAATCCAAAAGTAATAAACATACCAAGGAATAAAATTCCTACTGCAGAATTTATGATTAACCAAGTAATCCAATTGAAATCATAAAATAAATATGCCAAACCCGAAATTGGTGCCGATAAAAAAGGTAACGCGAAGGATATACATAAATATTTGGCGTAGGAGCTTCCTTTTTTCCAAAGTAAGAATGATATAACAGCAGAAGTTAGCAATAAAAATATAAAAGGGGCAAATAAATATTTTACTTTAACTAAGCCTGGTCCATTCATGTCAGGTGGATACAAATTTAAATCCAAATACATTATGCTCGGCCAAGATAAAGATGTATATAAATTTAAAAAAATCATAACAATATAAAATATTATAGTTGAAACAAAAATTTTATTAAAAACTGGAAAATTTACTTTTAAATTAAGCGATTGTCTAAAAAATTGAAGTAATAGTAAAAATAATAGGGATATTGAAGCCAAAGAAAATTCACTTGCATAAAACCAGGAATTTATCCCAATAATTCTGCCAATAACTAAATTTGTAACGGACAGAAAAGAAATTTGAAAAAGGCTCAATGACAACCACAAATAGTTACCTTTCGAGACTAAAAAAATGAATAAATAATAAATAGCAAAAGTTATAGCTATTGCAAAAGTTGCTAAGTTTGCGGCAATTTTTACAAATTGATGAGTCCTAATATTTTCCCATGAGCTAATAGTCATTCGGTGAAGACTATCTCTACCCATATAACGGTCAAATGGTTTTTTTCTAAAAAAACTATAAACTAGAGTGGTTTCATTAGGATTCATTGTGACTTTATAACTTGCTCTAACTCTTCCATCATCAATCCATCTATCATGTTTTTCATTCCAATATGGATACTCTATAACTGTCTTATTATTTAGACTAAAAACTTTCTTTTCGTTATTATAATTAAAAGTGACTCCAATATTTTTCTTATTCGTATTATTTTGAACACTAAATCGAACCCAATAACCATCAACGAATGATTGATCATTCTCTAATTTTTTTTTCCAGTCTAATTTAGATAATTTTTCAAAAGGAGTGTTTTGATCAAAGCCTTCAACAAATTCTAAATGTTTTGAGGGTATGGTTTCAAAATCGTCTGTATTAAGAATAAAAGTTATATTATCTTTATTGTCTACATTTGCGAACACATTTTCAAAACTAAAAAATAAAAAACCTAATAAATTTAATAAGGTATAAATTTTATTTTTGATTTTCACCTACTGACCAATCAAGTTATTTTGTAATTTAACTTATGAGTTAGCTCTAATATTTTCAATTAAATTAAAAATGTGCTGATAAGGTATTCTGATTTTTTTCCACCGGTGGAGCAAATTTAGTTAGGTCAATTCCTTCTACAGCAATTTTATACTCTTCTATTGTTGGTGTTCTTCCTAATATTGCAGAAAGAACTACAACTGGGGTAGAAGCAAGTAGTGATTCACCTTTTTTTTCTTCAGTGTCTTCTACTACCCTACCTTGGAACAATCTTGTTGAAGTTGCCAAAACCGTATCCCCTTTTGCAGCTTTTTCTTGGTTTCCCATACAAAGGTTACACCCAGGTCTTTCAAGATAAAGAATATTATCATATTCTATACGTGCTGAATTTTTTGGATTTTTATCATCAAACTCAAAGCCAGAGTATTTTTGCAAGATACTCCAGTCTCCTTCTTCTTTAAGTTCATCTATTATATTATAGGTTGGTGCCGCTACAACTAGAGGAGCCTTAAAATTCACTTTACCTGACGATCTTTCAAGATTACGTAACATTTGTGCAACAATTTTTACATCCCCTTTATGAACCATACACGAGCCTACAAAGCCAAGATCAACCTTTTTTTCTGCCTTATAATATGAAATTGGTCTTATAGTGTCATGAGTATATCTCTTAGAAACATCATGATTATTAACGTCTGGATCAGCAATCATCGGCTCATCAATTAAGTTAAGATCTACAACAACTTCTGATGAATATTTTGCATTTGCATCAGGTCTTAATGCGGGTTTTTCCCCCGATTTAATTTGAGATATTCTTTTTTCTGCAATACCTATTAACCTATGAAGCATTTTGTCTTTATTCTCCATACCCTTATCGACCATTACTTGTATTCTATCTCTTGCAATTTCTAATGATTTAACAAGTGTATTATCCTCAGAAATACAGATGGATGCTTTGGCCTTCATTTCAGCTGTCCAATCTGTAAAAGTAAAGGCTTGATCCGCAAGAAGAGTCCCAAGATGTACTTCTATAATTTTTCCTTGAAATACATTATCACCAAATTGTTTAAGCATCTGAGCTTGAGTTGCATGTACTACATCACGAAAATCCATATGATCACTCATTTTACCTTTAAAAGTAACCTTTACTGATTCAGGTATAGGCATAGTTGCTTCACCAGTTGCCAAGGCAAGCGCAACTGTTCCGGAGTCAGCACCAAATGCAACACCTTTTGACATTCTGGTATGGGAGTCACCACCAATAATAATTGACCAATCATCAACAGTTATGTCATTTAAAACTTTGTGAATAACATCGGTCATTGAATGATAAGAATCTTTTGGATCACGTGCTGTAATAAGACCAAATTTATGCATAAATTTCATAAGTCGGGGCGTATTTTCTTGAGCTTTAAAATCCCATACAGAAGCTGTATGACATCCTGATTGATAAGCTCCATCAACATTTGGAGAAATTACAGTCGCAGCCATAGCTTCTAACTCTTGTGAAGTCATTAAACCTGTAGTGTCCTGAGACCCAACAATATTGACTTTTACGCGTACATCAGATCCTGCATGTAACTTGACACCATATTCAACACCTACCGCATTTGCATTAAATATTTTTTCTACAGCAGTGAAGCCTTGGCCAGAATTATAAACTTGTTTTGAAGGTGCAAATGCAGATTTTAATTCTATATTTAGAGCTTTACAGGCAAAGCTCTGAAGTTTTTTTCCAAATACAATAGCGTATGAACCCCCAGCTTTCATGAACTCAAGTTTTTGTGGTGAAAAAGAGGAAGACATATCTACAAGCTCTTTGTCACCTGTCTCATCATATAGTTTTTGTTTTTTTGTATTGATGGTTAATACTGTCCCAGTATCAACACTGTATCTTTGCTCAAGTACTGGATTATCGTCATTGTTAATTATTGGATTTCCGTCTGTATCAAGCTTTTTAGTCCAATTTTTTAGATCAACTCCTATTCCCCCAGTAACACCCACTGTTGTTAAAAAAATTGGTGATATACCATTGGTTCCTGCCACTATTGGAGCAATATTTACAAATGGAACATATGGACTAGCTTGAATACCTGTCCACAAAGCAACATTGTTAACTCCTGACATCCTTGACGAACCAACTCCCATTGTTCCTTTTTCAGAAACTATCATCACACGTTTGTCAGGATTTTCCTTTTGCAATCTTCTAATCGCTAATTGTGCTGCTTCTGATATCATACACTTACCATGAAGCTCACGGTCAGATCTTGAATGAGCCTGATTTCCAGGTGATAGTAAATCAGTTGAAATATCTCCTTCAGCTGCAACATATGTTACAACTTTAATCTCTTCCTCAATTTCTGGAAGCTTTGTAAAAAATTCTGCTTCTGAATAACTTTTAATGATATCTTCCGCAATTTTATTACCTTTACTGTAAGCATTCTCTAATCTAGAAGTGTCAATCTCATAGAGAAAAACTTGGGTTTTAAGAACTTCTGCTGCCTCTAGAGCTACAGATTTATTTTCACCCAAAGCTAAATCAAGAAGTACTTCAATCGATGGGCCGCCTTTCATATGAGATAAAAGTTCAAATGCAAACTTTGTTTCAATTTCTTTTACAACAATTTGTTTTGTTATAATTTCTTTTAAAAACTTTGATTTTACTACTGCTGCAGTAGTTGTGCCTGGGATAGTATTATAAATGAGAAAGTTGAGAGAATCGGTTCTATGAATATTATTTTCGTCTTTTATTTGTGAAATTATTTCTTTTAATAAAGTGCCATCCTCTATTGGCTTTGGCTTTAAACCTTCTTTTTTTCTGTTTTCAATTTCAGATATATAATTCGTATATAAACTCATAACTGACCTTACAATTTTTTAAAAATAATAAGTTATAATTTAAATTGAAAACAGACATATAACAATGAAAATTTTTCCTAGGAAAATTATTCCTTGATAAATAAATAAAATAATAAATAATTGTTAATTATGAAAATAGTTTAACAATGGCTAAATGGTAAATTTTATCTACTTTTAAACCTGGGGGAGGTTATGAAGTCAAAATTTGTTTTTTTTTCCATCATTATTTTGCTTTTGTTCTCAAACAAGATATTAGCTGACGATAAAGCTCTAGCTGGGGCTGATTTCGAATATGGTCAACATTTATCTGGAGAATGTGTTACATGCCACAATTCTACCGGTTTAGGTCAAGGTATACCAAAAATAACCGGAATGAAGACTGCGGTTTTTATAAAAAAAATTTTAGCATATAAAACAAAAGAAAAAAAGAATGCTGTTATGCAAATGGTTGCTGACAGACTTGGTGAAGAAGAAATTAACTCACTTGCACTTTATTTAAGTAAAACTAAATAAAAATAAAATTTTACTTAAGTTTAAAAGTTGTTAACATTTAACAAGTTTTTAATTTTGGAGGAGGATTAAATGGCTAAAATAACAAGACGTTCCTTTGTTGGTATAATGGCTGCATCAACAACGGCACTTTCAATGCCTTCGATAGCTTTTGGAGCTCTACCAAGAGTTGTTGTTATTGGAGGAGGAGCAGGTGGAGCTACTGCTGCAAAATATATTGCAAAAGACTCTAAAGGAGCTGTAGACGTAACTTTAGTCGAAGCTTCAAAGAGATATTATACTTGTTTCTTTTCAAACCTATACTTAGGCGATTTTAGAAATTATGGATCAATAGGTCACAATTATTATGGGCTTGCAGTGAACCATGGAGTAAATATGGTCCATGAATGGGCATCATCAGTAAATGGCGCCGAAAAGAAAGTATATCTTGGGTCTGGGGCTACTGTTTCTTATGACAAACTCGTTATATCTCCGGGCATTGATTTAAAATTTAACAGTGTTAATGGATATTCTCCAGAAGCACAATCTATAATGCCTCATGCATGGAAATCTGGAACACAAGTTCAACTGCTTAAGAATCAGGTTAAAGGTATGAAAAAAGGTGGTACATTCGTAATGGTCCCTCCACCAAATCCATATCGCTGTCCTCCTGGACCTTATGAAAGAATTTCTATGATTGCTCACCAATTTAAAAAGACTAATCCTACTGCTAAAATTGTTGTTCTTGATCCTAAGAACAAATTTTCTAAGCAAGGTCTTTTTATGGAAGGATGGCAGAAACATTATCCAGGAATGATTGAATGGATTAGTGCTGATACCCATGGTGGAATTAAAAAAATTAATACTTCAACTATGGAATTTGAAACTGATTTAGATACTTTCAAAGCTGACGCTGCAAGCGTTATTCCCGCTCAACATGCGGGACGAATTGCTATGAATGCCGGCGTTAATAAAGGTGATTGGTGTCCAATAGTTCCTACATCAATGCAATCTCAAGCTGATGAAAATATCTATGTTTTAGGTGATGCATCAATTGCTAAATCTATGCCTAAGTCAGGGTTTTCAGCGAACAGTCAAGCTAAGGTAGCTGCAAATCATATAAGAGGTAGTTTAACTGGAAGTAAAGTATTTGCACCTCGCTTCGCAAATACTTGCTGGTCTTTAGTAGCGACTAATGATGGTATAAAAGTTGGTGCCAATTATGACGCTAAACCTGACAAAATAAATAAGACTAGTGGTTTTATTTCTAAAACAGGTGAAGATAGTAATTTAAGAAAAGCTACCTACGAAGAGTCAATTGGGTGGTATTCTGGTATTACATCAGACATGTTTTCATAATAAAATAATAGTAAGAAGGTGACCACATATTGGTTGCCTTCTTAACTCACATACCCACTATTTTAACAGCCTCTAAATTATTATTTTTTATAATTTTCTTTTCTGAAATATAATTTTCTAGCAAATTATATATTGGAGGTCCTTTAACATTTTGGTTAACTGAACCCCAACCACCCACTACATAGTTTTTATTTGATTCAAGAGGTTTGTCAGATGATATAATCCTTAAATTACTAATTCTATTTCCCATCTTATTTTTTGGGCTACATGTATAAGTTAAGCCACCTACTCTAACCATGTCACCACCTTGTTGAAAAAAAGGATCGGGGTTGAAAATATTATCACAAACATCTTCAAGTATTTCTTTAATTATTTTACCCGTCATTTCAATTCTATAAACTTCAGGGTAATTCATTGATGTTTGTGAGTAAATATCATCAATTGTTATTTTTTGTCCTGGCAACAAGGTTGTGCCCCATCTAAAACCAGGACTTAAAGATATTTCTGTATCTCTTTCTATAATAATGGTGTCGCAAATAACATCATCCCAACTGCCATTAAAATTACCTCTCCTGTAAAGTAGGGTTTCAGTTTCACCTATAACCCTATTACACTCGCTTTGATATGGAGCTCTTATTTTATTAATGAGCTTTGTCATGTCGGGATCAGGTGGGATAATATCTGAAAAAACCGGAATTAAATTTGAACTTGTATCTACAACTTTTCCATTTTTTACTTTAAGATCTATTCTTCCTAGATATTTACCGTGTGAGCCAGATGACAGTAGAAGTGTGTCTTTAATTCTTATACCCTTAGGAATAGCATCATGAGTATGACCAGTTAAAATTACGTCAATACCGTCAATCATAGAGGCTAACTTTTGATCAACATCAAAACCATTATGAGATAAAAGAACTACAATTTCTGCACCTTGTTTTTTAGCCTTATTTACATTTTTTTGAAGAACTTCAGGTCTAATACCAAAAGACCAACCCTTCACCATATAACTTGGATTTGCGATAGGAGTATATGGAAAATGCTGACCAATAACTGCTATACTTACTCCCCCTTTTTCAAAAAAGGCTGTACTTTCGAAAACAGGCTCGTCCCATTCAGTATCAAAAACGTTACCACCTAGGAACGGATAACCCAATTTATCAATTAATTCTTTTAAGCGATCTTGCCCAAATGTAAACTCCCAATGACCAACCATAGCTTCAGTTCGTAATGCTCTCATCACTTCAACCATGTCAGCGCCTTGAGTTTGAAGCGAAGTGTAGGATCCCTGCCATGTATCACCTCCATCCAAAAGAAGTACTTTATCATCTCCTCTTTCAGAGCGAATTGCCTTTATCAAAGTTGTTGTATGATCTAGGCCACCTAACTTACCATATTCCATTGCCAATGGAACATAATCAACCATAGTGTGAGCATAAGCTAATGGTGTATTTGGTAATATATCAAAATGTTTTAGAAATGCTTCTCCAATTAAATGAGGTGGTATTCCTTCAAATTTACCAACACCAAAGTTTTCAGATGGTGGTCGAAAATATACGGGTTTTAATTGACCATGCATATCAGTTAAATGTAGAAGTGTAACCTGTCCTTTTGCGTCAAAATCTAAGAGATCTTCAGTTTTGAGTTTTTGCTTTGCTGCTACAGCATTCCAAGATTTTGTAGCTAATAGCATTGCTGAAACTGATGCTAATTGGATAAATTCACGCCTAGAACGCATTAATTAACCTTTAATTTACGATTTTTCTTCTTCTGGTGTAACGTCTATATCTCTAGCTTTTCCAATGATCTTAGTTGGCACTTTACAATTTTCCATGCATGGTTTTCCATCAGTGTTAGCAATGTCTGGTCTTGGATCAGGTAGTAAAAAGCCTTTTTGGTTTGGCATTTTTATTTTTCCAATATTTTTTTCCGACAAAACAAAATCTTCTTCTATGATTTCGTTCATATAAAGAAGATAAGCAACTATCTGATATGTTTCATCATGCGTTAGAGATTGCGCAACACCAAAAGGCATTGCGCGATAAATATAATCATACATTGTTGATGCATAAGGCCAGTAACTTCCAGTAGTTTTTACAGGATCGTGAGTATCAAGACTACCTTCACCACCAACTAACTCTGGCCATCTATCAACACCTTCACCAAAATCCCCATGACAGGCAGCACACTGTTCTGCATAAACTTCTTCACCCTTAATTGCATCTCCACTTCCTTTTGGAGCACCCATACCATCAGGTCTAACATCAATGTTCCATCCAGCAATTTCAGTTTTAGTTGCTATTTTTCCTAAGTTAAATTTTCTATCATCAGCATTTACAAAACTTGATAAAAAAATAAAAAAAGAAAATAATATTGTGTGCTTAACCAAGTCGAACATTATCAACCTTACCATCAGAATTTACCAGCCATGTTGCAATAGAATTATTATGGTAAATTGAGTTAACGCCTCTAATTTTTTGAAGCTCTTGGATAGTTGGTTGAACATAATTTGTTTCATCAATAGCTCTAGATTGTATAAGTAGCTCTTCTCCGTTCCATTCAAAAGGACACGTAAAACGAGCTACACTTTTGCTCAATACAGGGTCATGTAGTTTTGCAGTTTTCCAATTTTTTCCA
>CABZSR010000002.1 GCA_902528415.1 uncultured SAR116 cluster alpha proteobacterium
ATCAAATTACTCTCAAAAATGGATACTGAAATCATTTTGTTTACCCGTAAAACAAGTTTGGGAAATTCGTTACAGGAATATAAATCTAACCAAAATATAAAAGTTGTTCACTGGAATTTTACTAATTACCAACTTATAGACGAAAATATATTGAATTCAGATTGTATAATTAACCTGTGTGGAATTTTACATGAGAATAAACAAGGAGATTTTTTTAGAGTTCATTCTGACTTTCCAGCTCTTTTAGGTGAACTTTCAACCAAAAATAAAATAAATAAACTTATTCATGTTTCAGCATTAGGTGTATCTGAGTTTTCTAACAGTGTTTATTCTAGAAGTAAGGCGATTGGAGAACGAAAGTTAATAGAAAAATTTCCAAAAGCTAAAATACTGAGGCCGTCATTATTATTTGGGAAAGGTGATAATTTTTTTGGACAATTTTCACAAATGGCTTCTATATCACCCTTTTTACCTTTAATTTCTAGAACTACAAAATTTCAACCTGTTTTTGTAGATGATGTTGCAAAGGCAATAATTAATTTATTAAAAAGTACAAAATATAAAGAATCTATTTTCGAGATTGGAGGAGAATTTATCTATAGTTTTGAAGAACTTCTAAAAATTTTATTAGAAATTAAAAATATTAAGAGAATTTTAATTCCCCTTAATCCTAAATTGATGATGATACCTGCATACTTTTTACAACAACTACCAAAGCCACCTTTCACGGTTGATCAAATGAAACTTTTAAAAAAAGATAATGTATTAGATAATTATTTGCCAGGTTTAAAAGAGTTAGGAATTAAGCCAACTGATATGAAAAAAGAATTAGTTAATATTTATCGATAAATTAATTAATAATAAGCATATATCAAAATCACAACACCAAGAACTATTCTATAAAAAACAAAAATTTTCAAAGAGGCTGTGTTTATCCATTTCATAAATAGTTTTATTGTTATGAAGGCCGAACAAAAGCTTAAAATAATTCCTATAACCATGTCATTATCATAGAAAAAACCCTCTTTATAAAATAGTGAAAAACTTTCTAATGTAGTTGCGGCAAGTATTACAGGAATTGATAATAGTAAAGAATACTTAGAAGCATCATATCGGCTAAAGCCCATAAACAGACCTGCAGTAATAATAATGCCAGATCTACTAGTACCAGGAATTAGAGCTAAAATTTGAAATAATCCTATGATAAAAGCATCTTTTAAATTTAAGCTTTTGATAAATTTTCTGATCTTAAGGTTTGTATCAGCTATCCCCAGTAAAATTCCAAAACCTAAGGTTGACAATCCTATAATTTCTAAATTACGAATTATATTGAAATCATACAAATGTATTAAAAACCCAACAAGAACGATTGGTATGGTGCTAATAATCAAGTTTTTAAAAGTTATAAACCCTTCATCACTTTTTTTTAGCAAAAAAGTATCAAGAGCTATTTTAGAAATATCTTTTTTTAAATAAAATATTACTGCTAATAGAGATCCAAAATGCAAAGAGACATCAAAACTTCTCTTAGATAATATGGATACAAATATTTCTGGAATAATTATTAGATGAGCACTTGAAGAAATTGGAAGGAACTCAGTAATACCCTGAACCATTGATAATATAATAATTATTTCTAAGGCCATTTAGTACTCTTTAGTTTGTATAAATATTATTAGACTTATATAATCATATTATCTAATAAAAAATTAACTTAATTCTGATATAAATATTTTAACTTTTAGCTTATGAAGTAATTGATGATTTGGAATAGAAAAAAACCATATTTAGCAGAAATCACTTTTAGTAAGTTATTATCAGGTAAATATTCTAACAAAGAAATTATGCATTATGAGATTTCTTTAGGAGATAGTGAATTATACTACGAACCAGGTGATAGTTTAGCAGTAATTCCAACAAATGATAATAATCTTGTTTTAGCCATTATAGATAGACTAAATGTGAGTCCTTCAATAATTCCAGATGGCCAAAATTTTTCTTTATTTGAACTTCTTAAATCACATTATGAGATATTAACCCCAACAAATAGATTAATATATTTTATAAATGAAAATATTAAAAATGATGATCTTAACATGGCTGTAAAAAGTGATGATAAAAACTTTTTAAATGAATTTAAATATGGGAAGGATGTTTTAGACTTTATAAATTTAGATAAAAAATTGAAAATAGATTTAAATATATTTTTAACTTTGTTGAAACAGCTACAGCACCGGGCTTATTCAATTACATCAAGCTATAATGCATACCCAAAAAAAATTCATCTTACTGTATCCACTCAAAGATGGAAAAATAATTTAAGAGATTACCATGGTGTGTGTTCAACTTTTTTAGCTGATAAATGTTTTAAGGGCTCTAAAATAAAAGTTTTCTTGATACCTAATAGAATTTTTAAATTACCCAAAGATCAAGAAAAAGCTGTAATTATGATTGGACCAGGTACAGGTCTCGCTCCTTTTATATCTTTTCTTCAAGAAAGAAAATTTTTAAGAAGTTCAGGAAAAAATTGGCTTTTCTTTGGTGCGCAAACAAGAAAAAACGATTTTATTTATGAAAAGGAAATTTTAAATTTCAAAAAAAATAATGTTTTGCAAAAATTAGATTTGGCATTTTCTAGGGACCAATTAAAAAAAATCTACGTACAAGATAAAATGTATGAATCAAGAGCAGAACTTTTTCAATGGCTTGAAGATGGTGCTATTTTATATGTTTGTGGAGATGCACTGAAAATGGCTAAAGACGTGGATAGTATGTTGAGAGTAATTATAGAAGAGCAACTTGGTTGTAACGAAATTAAAAGTTTGGAATATATTAAAAACTTAAAAAAAGAAAAAAGATATTTATTGGATGTATATTAAAAAAGTTAATTTAATTTTCTAACCATTAAAGGACACAGTAATGAAATGGGATAGATTAAGATTATTCAACATTGTCGCTCAAACACGAAATATCACTGAAGCGTCATACATATTACATATAAGTCAATCTGCATTAAGTCGACAAATGAAGGCGCTTGAAAATGAATTAGGAGTAAAACTTTTTTTAAGAAACTCTGACGGTATTTCATTAACCAAGGCGGGAATGAGATTGTCGTCTTCTGTTCAAGTTTTAGCTTCTGATATAAGTAAAACACATAACCAGTTGCTCGAAGATATGGATGTTCCCTCTGGAAGGTTAAATGTTTCCGCAACAAATGCTTTTGGAGCTTTATGGGTTGCACCGAGAATGTCTAAATTTAAATCGCTTTATCCTGATATAAGCATAGCACTTAGTTTAAGAGACTTTGAGCCAAGAGTTACAAATTTTAATTCAGATATAGAAGTAAGGATGACACCTTCAGTATCACAAGATGATGTTCAAATTAAGTTGGCAGATTGTAAATATAAGATATTTGCATCAAATGAATATATTTCAAAAAATGGATGTCCTAAAACCAGTAGTGATTTAGATAATCATAAAATTATTTCTTATGGCGAAGATGCTCAACCACCATTAGATAGGCATAGGTTAAATTGGTTGTTAACAATTGGTAAAGAAAATAAAAGGCCTAGAAAACCAATTTTAGAAGTTTCAAGTATTTATGGAATTGCGAAAGCTACTGAGGTTGGTATGGGAATAGCCTCATTACCTGATTGGATGGAATTTGAAATGATAGAGCTTACTGAAGTTTTATCACAATTAGATGGTCCTAAAATGTCAATATCATTATGCTTCAATTATGAGTTAAGGAACGACTCTAGAATAAAAGCTTTCAAAGATTTTATGACAAAAGAAGCAGAAACAATTAATTAATTTGTAAATCATTTTTGAAATGCAATTTATGCATATCTGACATATAATGAATCATTTTACAATTGTAGTTATATTAATTATGTTCCACTTCCCTTAAGGTGTAACCTAAATAATAAAAATACTCTATAACCTACATTAGCCAGTTAATATTAAGGATTAATGGATGAAGAACAACAAAATTAACAAAATGGGTTTTCCAAAGGAACATGGTTTATATGATCCTCAAAACGAACATGAGAATTGCGGTTTTGGGTTTATTGCGAATATAAAAAATGAACCAAAACATGAAATAGTTCATCAAGCCTTAGAAATTGTTCATAACCTTGATCATAGAGGTGCAATAGGAGCAGATCCCTTAGCTGGAGATGGTGCGGGAATATTAATACAAATACCTGATGAGTTTTTTAGAAAAATTTTAATTAATTCTAATATAAATTTACCTAAAGTTGGAAGTTATGGTGTGGGAATGGTGTTTTTACCATCTCAAAAAAAGAGAGCAGAACAAGCAGTTCAAGCAGTTGAAAAGGCAATTAAAAACGAAAATCAAGAACTAATTTGTTGGAGAGATGTTCCTATAGATGATAGTGTGTTAGGTAAAACTGTTAAAGATAACGCACCGATTATAAAACAATTTTTTATCAAAAAAGACTTGGCTACATTAACTGAGCAGGAGTTTCAGAGAAAACTTTATGTTATCAGAAAACAGTGTCTTTTTTTACTCCAAAATGAAAAAGACGACTGGGACGACTTTTATGTTGTTTCGCTTTCTTCAAGGACAATTATATTTAAAGGGATGGTTTTAGCCCCAAACTTGTCTAAATTTTATATTGACTTTCAAAACAAGAATTTTAAGACAGCTATTGCTCTGTTTCATCAAAGATTTTCTACAAACACTTTTCCATCATGGAGACTTGCCCAACCATTTAGGTATTTATGTCACAATGGAGAAATAAACACTGTTAAAGGAAATACTAACTGGATGAATTCGAGAAGGTACAGTATGTCATCAGAAGTATTAAAAGATGATTTACAGAAATTATGGCCAATTATTGAAAAATCTCCTTCAGACTCAGCCACATTCGATAATGCTTTAGAATTACTTGTAATGTCTGGTTATTCATTACCGCATGCTATGATGCTTATGATACCAGAGGCTTGGAAAGATAATTCATTAATGGATCCTAAACGTAAGTCATTCTATGAATATTATTCAGCTTTAATAGAACCATGGGACGGTCCAGCAGCTATGGCATTTACTGACGGAATGCAAATAGCTGCTACTTTAGATCGAAACGGACTTAGACCTGCAAGATATATTGTTACAAATGACGATTTGGTAATTATGTCCTCCGAAGTTGGAGTGCTTCGAGATATACCAGAAAATAAAATAATAAAAAAATGGCGATTACAGCCAGGTAAAATGCTCCTTGTAGATTTACAAGAACACAGAATAATATCTGATGAGGAACTTAAAGATAATCTAGTCAATATTTTTCCTTATGATAGCTGGGTTAAAGCATCTAAAATAAAAATGGAATCTTTGGACATTAAAACTAACAAAGAATTTCCTGACGAAGGTGCTTTATTAGACTCACAACAAGCCTTTGGCTATAATAAAGAAGATTTAAAATTTTTTCTTGAACCTATGATTTTAGAAGGACAAGATCCCATAGGTTCAATGGGACGGGATATTCCTTTAGCAGCTTTATCTGATAAGAACCGTTTATTATATGATTACTTTTTTCAAAATTTTGCTCAAGTAACAAACCCTCCAATTGATCCTATACGTGAAGAATTAGTTATGTCACTAATGAATTTTATTGGTCCAAGACCTAACTTACTTGATCCTAAATCAGGCGCAAATCAAAAATTAATTGAAGTTAATCATCCTATTTTAAGTAACGAAGATATCGAAAAAATAAGAAAAATTCAAAACTTTTCATCAGGAGATCTAAAATCCTTTACTCTCAGTATTTGTTATAACAAAAAAATTAATAAACATTTCAAAATTGCAGATTTTATTGAAGAGATTTGCGAAATGGCTGAAAATTTAATTAACAACAATTTATGTAACATTATCATTTTGTCAGATAAAGATCTTGATAAAAATAATGTCGCCATACCTGCATTATTAGCTACGAGCGCCCTACACCACCATTTGATCAAAAAAGGTTTAAGAACAAAAGTTGGTTTGGTTGTTGAAACTGGAGAAGCTAGGAGAGTACACGATTTATGTCTTCTAGCGGGTTATGGGGCTGAAGCTATCAATCCATATTTAGCTTTTTACACATTATCCAATATTATAAAGAGTAATAGTCAAAATATTTCTGAAAGCGAGGCTTATACCAAATACATTAAGGCAGTTACTAAAGGAATGCTTAAAGTAATGTCTAAAATGGGTATATCAACTTATCAATCTTACTCAGGGGCTCAAATTTTTGATGCTGTTGGTCTTTCTTCCAAATTAATTGATAAATATTTTTGTGGGACTTCATCTAAAGTTGAGGGCATTGACTTAGATGAAATTCAAAAGGAAACAGAAAATAGACATGAATTGGCATTTGGCAACTCACCTATACTGCGTAATGATTTGGATGTTGGCGGAGACTTAAGTTATAGAATTAGGGGTGAAGAACATGTTTGGACACCAGAAACAATAGGAATGCTTCAACATTCAGTTAGAAGTGCCAACTTTAACACTTTTAAAAAATACTCAAAAAAAATTAATGATCATTCTATAAAGTTAAAGAATTTAAGGGGCCTTTTAAAATTTAATTCTAAGACCAATCCAATAAACCTGGATGAAGTCGAACCAACCTCAGAAATTGTCAAAAGGTTTGCTACTGGAGCGATGTCTTTAGGTTCCATCTCTACTGAAGCACATACCACTCTTGCAATTGCTATGAATCGTCTTGGTGGAAGATCTAACACAGGAGAAGGAGGAGAAGAAACTTCCAGGTTTAAGCCCATGCCGAATGGTGACTCAATGAATTCTAGAATTAAGCAGGTTGCATCAGGTAGATTTGGAGTTACAACTGAATATCTTTCGAATGCCACTGACATCCAAATTAAAATGGCCCAGGGAGCCAAGCCAGGAGAAGGTGGCCAGCTTCCAGGTGGTAAAGTTGACGAATTTATTGCTAAGATTAGGCATTCAACTCCTGGTGTTGGTTTAATATCTCCTCCACCTCATCACGATATATATTCTATAGAAGATTTAGCGCAACTTATTCATGATTTAAAAAATGTTAACCCAAAAGCTAGAGTGTCTGTTAAACTTGTGTCTGAAATTGGGGTTGGGACTGTCGCTGCGGGAGTAAGTAAGGCATATGCAGATCATGTTACAATTTCAGGAAATGACGGAGGTACTGGAGCAAGTCCAATTACTTCATTATTAAATGCTGGGGGACCTTGGGAGACAGGCTTAGCAGAAACACATCAAACACTGGTAATGAACGGTTTAAGAGAAAGAATAGCTGTGCAGGTTGATGGTGGATTACGAACAGGTAGAGATGTAGTAATAGGAGCAATGTTAGGTGCTGACGAGTTTGGTTTTGCTACTGCAGCATTAATCTCAGAAGGATGTATAATGATGAGAAAATGTCATTTAAACACCTGTCCAGTCGGCGTTGCAACTCAAGATCCCAAATTAAGGAAAAACTTTACAGGTCAACCTGATCATGTTGTTAATTTTTTTGTTTTTATAGCTAACGAAGTTAGAGAAATAATGGCACAACTAGGTATTAAAAACTTTAATGATTTGATTGGTAGAAGGGATTTGCTTGATTTTCATCGTGCAGAAGAACATTGGAAAGCACATGGACTTGATTTAGCGCGACTAATTGTTCCTTTGACAAAAGAAAATAACCAGAGTTTCTTCAATTCACAAAAACAAGACCATAGATTAGAACTCGCACTTGATAATTTGTTGATTTCAAAATCACATGATGCCATATTAAACAAAAATAAGGTTAACTTTAAATCAAAAATTGTCAACACAAACAGAACAGTTGGTGGAATGCTGTCAGGTGTAATTGCCAAAAAATATGGCCATAACGGCTTACCTAATGATACAATAAAAATAAATTTTTCTGGTAATGCTGGGCAAAGCTTTGGTGCTTGGCTAGCTAGAGGTGTTTCCTTTAATCTGGAAGGAGATGCTAACGATTATGTTGGTAAAGGTTTATCGGGAGGAAGGATATCAATTCATCCACAAGAAAATAGTTCAATTATTGCTCAAGACAATATTATCGCAGGAAATACACTCTTGTATGGAGCTATTTCTGGAGAATGTTACTTGAGTGGTATTGTAGGTGAACGTTTTGCCGTAAGAAATTCAGGAGCGACGACTGTTGTTGAAGGTTGTGGTGATCACGGCTGTGAATATATGACAGGTGGTGTAGTTATTGTTTTAGGAAAAACAGGTAGAAATTTTGCAGCAGGAATGTCTGGTGGTATTGCATACATTCTTGATGAGGATAACACTTTTGAAGCCAATTGTAATAAGTCCATGGTTGAATTAGAAAAAGTTTCTAGTTTTGAAGGTTCTGAACATAATTCTGTAGAAAACATAAATAGTGATTTGTTAGACTTCGATGAAGCCCGATTAAAATTAATAATACAAAAGCATTTTAAGTTCACTAAAAGTAAAAAAGCTAAAATTATTTTAGATAACTGGAATAAATATATTAGTCTTTTTCATAAAATTACTCCCTTTGATTTTAAAAGAGCATTAATTGAAAGAAAAGAAAAATTAAATACAAAAAATAATACACCCAATAGAATTGCTGGAGAATAAAATGGGAAAAACAACAGGATTTATGGAACTAGATCGTGTGGAAAGAGATTACGAACCTGTTGAAGATAGGGTCAAACATTTTAAAGAGTTTTTAATACCATTAGATCCAAAAGAAGTTTCTAAACAAGGTGCAAGATGTATGGATTGCGGAATACCATATTGCCATCAAGGATGTCCGGTTAACAATTTGATACCTGACTGGAATGATATGGTCTATAATAATAGGTGGAAGGAAGCTTTAGATTTACTACATTCAACTAACAATTTTCCTGAATTTACCGGAAGGATTTGTCCTGCACCTTGTGAAGCCTCATGTACATTAAATATTACAGATAACCCAGTAGCTATTAAAACAATCGAATGCTCTGTTGTAGATAGGGGATGGGAAGAAGGCTGGATAAAGCCTCAAATACCCTCAAAAAAATCAAATAAAAAAGTTGCAATTATTGGCTCTGGACCATCAGGGTTAGCCTGTGCTCAGCAATTAGCTAGAGCAGGACACTCTGTGGTGGTCTTTGAGAAAAATGAAAGAATAGGGGGATTGCTTAGAATAGGCATACCCGACTTTAAAATGGAAAAAACTCTAATTGATAGAAGAATGTCACAAATGGAACTTGAAGGTGTTGAGTTTAGAGTTAATAGTCATGTAGGTAATAATGTTAGGATAGAAGAGTTAAATGATGAATTTGAGGCTATTGCGTTTTGTGGTGGTTCTGAACACCCTAGAGATCTTCCCGTTGAAGGAAGAGAATTAAAAGGTGTTTACTTTGCAATGGAATTCCTTTCACAGCAAAATGATCGAGTTTCAGGTAAAACTATAAAATCTGATATTGAAATTTCCGCAAAAGGTAAAAACGTACTGGTTATAGGTGGAGGTGATACAGGTTCTGACTGTGTCGGAACATCCAACAGACAAGGAGCTAAATCTGTCACACAACTTGAACTGCTTGATCAACCACCTGAAAAAGAGGATAAAGCATTAACTTGGCCTAATTGGCCAATGAAAATGAGGACCTCAACTTCTCATCAAGAAGGTTGTGAGAGAAACTGGTCAGTTTTAACAAAGTCATTTGAAGGTGATAATGGTAAAGTATCAAAGCTTAATTGTGTAAATGTTGAGTGGAAAAAAGGTGATGATGATAGAATGAAGATGACAGAAATAATAGGTTCTGAATTCTCTTTTAAAGCTGATCTTGTTTTACTTGCAATGGGGTTTGTACACCCTATACATGAAGGTTTAATTAAACAATTAGGAGTTAAATTAACACCAGTTGGAAACTTAGAAGCCGATGATGATAAATATCAAACATCAGTTAATAAGTTTTTTGCAGCAGGCGACTCAAGACGTGGTCAGTCCTTAGTTGTATGGGCGATTAAAGAAGGCAGACAATGTGCAAAATCAATTGATGAATATCTGATGGGTAAGTCTGATTTACCAAAATAGTTTGTATTAGTTCTTTTGGAAGTCTTCCTTGTTAAATTATTAATATGGTTTAAATGTTTATTTAAGTGTATTAAGAATGAGTTTAATGAGTTAATTTAAATGAATAAAATACATGTATACTCTTCATCATTATTATCTTTGTCCATCTTCTAGGTTTGTTAGGTTAATTTTAGAAGAGTACAAGTTGAAATATACTGTACAACTTGAAAATTATTGGAAACCACAAAAAGATTTTTTAAAAATTAATCCTGCAGGTCATTTGCCTATTCTTGTTAATCAAGAAAATTATCCAATAATAGGATCAAATGCTTGCTTGGAATATTTTAAGGATTTAAATTTGAAACCCGATTTAGTAGGTGAAAATTATAAAGATAAGGCAGAAATATACCGACTATATTATTGGTTTGAAACTTTATTCAAAAAAGAAGTTTTAGATCCAATTATTTATGAAAAAGTGTTTTCAAGGGTTGTTGATAATATAACTCCAAACAGTTCAAATATTCGGGCAGCAATACAAAACTTAGGATTTCACATCAATTATTTTGATTATTTATTAAAAAACCAGGATTATCTTGTAACTAATGATTTAACTTATTTAGATTTTTTAGCCTCAGCAAATTTGTCTATATTAGATTATCTTGGATTACTCAGTTTTGAAGATAATAATAATATTAAAGATTGGTATTTTAAACTTAAATCTAGACCTTCATTTAAAACGTTATTAAAAGATCAAATAGTTGGATTAAATCCAGATGAAAAATATAAATTCCTAGATATATAATTAATGTTATATTCTCATTTTCTCTATTATATCAATAATTATTTTTAACTGATTGGCTTCTGATAGCCTGTGGCTAGCTTCCTTATCTAATAGTAGTTTAACATTTTGAGTCCCAACAATATTTTTCATAATGTCTATACTAAGAGTATAAGGCACATCAGTATCTGCCATTCCATGATATAAATATACAGGACCGTCAAAGTGTAAATCTTCTGATAGCACTAGGTTTTTAAAGCTATCTTTTATAAATTTATAGGAAAAAATATTTCGTGAGCCATCATTGTTATTTATAGTAATTTTTCTATCCCGTATTAAACTTTTTTTCTGATCATTGTTCATTTTATCCCAAATTAAAAGTTTGGGGAAATCTGGTGCAGGTGCTAAACCGATTAATCCAAATATATTTTTTTTTAGATTTTTAGCTAACATTAACATCACCCAACCTCCCATTGAAGAACCTATAAGAATTTGTTTTCCCTTTGTGAGCTTTTTAATTAGAAACTCAGCATCCATATACCAATCAGAAAAACATTTTTTATCTATTTTTCCAGATGACTCACCGTGACCAGAATAGTCAAATCTCAAAAAGCTATGGTCATTATCTTTTGCCCAATTTTCTATGTAGAGTGCTTTATTACCTTTCATATCAGATTTAAAACCACTAAGAAATACTATTCCCGTCTTTTTTCCTATGAATTGATTGTATGCTATTGTATTACCATGAGGAGTATCAATAAAGTTTGTCATTAAATGTCCATTCGGTTCAAGGTCAACTAAAATGAATAAAAAAAAATATACTATAGTTCAAATTTTACCAGCATTAAATACCGGTGGACTGGAAAGAGGTGTTGTTGAAATTTCTAAAGCATTAATTGACAATAATTTTAGATCTATTGTTGTATCCTCTGGTGGACATATGGTACCTCAATTGAAAAGAAATGGTACTATTCATTATGAACTTGATGTAAAAACAAAAAACCCTTTTAAATGGCCCAAGATTCGTAGTCAATTAAAAGTGATATTAGAAAATGAAAAGGTAGATTTGATACATCTTTGTTCAAGAGCCCCTGCCTGGATTGCGTTTCCACTTGGATCTATATTAAAAGTTCCCATTTTAACTTCCGTTCATATGAGATTTAGAAAGTCTAATTTCCTAAAAAAATATTATAATAGTGTTTTAACAAAGGGAAATTTAATTATAGCAATTTCAAAACATATCGAAGATAGTATTAAAAAATCTTTTCCCAAAGTAAGTAATAAAATTAAAATTATTCATAGAGGAGTTGACTTAGATCTTTTTAATCCTGCTAATATTAAACCTGCTAGAATAATTGCCCAATCCAAGCTCTTAAACTTAAAAGATAATTTGCCAGTTATAATTATGGCAGCTCGACCTGCTATGTGGAAAGGTTATCTTTCACTCATAAAAGCCTTATCTAAAGTAGATCAAAATTATCAATGTGTATTAATTGGTGCAGGCGATGGTAGTAGACAATTTCAAGATATATTAATAAAGCAGATTATTAAACTTAATCTAGAAACTAAAGTCAAATTAGTTAAATCTTCTAGGGATATTCAAGCCTCATTAATATTAGGTGATATTATTATTATGCCCTCAGTTACTCCTGAGCCCTTTGGAAGAATTATTTTGGAAGCGCAAGCTTTAGGTAAAATACCAATAGCTTTTGATCACGGAGGAGCATCAGAAACGATAATAAATGGAAAAAATGGTTTCTTAGCTGAACCTCTAAGTATACAAAGTTTGTCAGAAAAAATATCATTAGCTCTTTCTTTAAAAACAATTAAAAGAGAAAAAATGGGTGATTATTCAAAAAAATTCGTGTCTAAAAATTTTAGTCATGATAGAATGTGCAAATTAACTTTATCATTATATAAACAATGTATTGCAGAATATAAGATGAATAGTTAGTTATAAAACTAAAACTATAACTATAACTTGATTGATTATGATCTATCACTTGTTTTAAACAGGCGGATTTGCTTCATCTCTAATTACAGCTATAGCATCCTTCATTCTTATATTTTCATTACCCTGAGAACCAAGGCGGCGAATAGACACGCTATTGTCTGAGCTTTCATGTTTACCCAATACAAAAATAATAGGCACTTTTTTGTTGGAATGCTCCCGTACTTTATAACCGATTTTCTCATTGCGTATATCCAGTTCAGCTCGAATACCTACTTTTATTAGTTCATCTCTCACTTTATAGGCATAGCATTCAGTTTCCCCAGTGATGGTGGCCACAACAACTTGTACTGGGGCAAGCCAGAGTGGAAATTTGCCAGCATAATGTTCAATCAAAACGCCGATAAAACGTTCTACAGATCCAAGAATAGCTCGGTGGATCATGTGGGGTGTATGGCGTTGACCATCCTCACCAATGTAGCTCATCTCGAGACGGGTTGGCATATTCATATCAACTTGAATGGTGCCACATTGCCACTCACGACCAATTGCATCAGTGAGAATAAAATCAAGCTTTGGTGCATAAAACGCCCCATCTCCAGCATTAAGCAACCATTTCATATTGATGCGTTCCAGTACTTTTTGCAATGCTTCCTCAGCACGATCCCAGTCTTCATCCGATCCAATTCGCTCTTCTGGGCGCGTTGAGAAATTGATAACGATGTTTTCGGCAATGCCAAGATCGGTATAAACCTCTTTGATGAGATCGCACATCGCAATGACTTCATCCTCAAGTTGCTCATCAGAACAGAAAATATGTGCATCATCTTGCGTAAAAGCTTGAACGCGCATGAGGCCATGGCGCGCTCCGGAGGCTTCCTGCCGGAATACGCGTCCGAATTCTGCCATGCGGATAGGAAGGTCGCGATAGGATTTAACGCCGTAATTATAAAGCTGGGCATTACCAGGGCAACTCATCGGTTTCAAAGCATGAGGGTTTTTGTCTTTTTGAACTTGGCTGTCGTCATTGATAATGAACATGTTTTCACGGTATTTGTCCCAGTGACCCGAGGCTTGCCAGAAACGGGAATCTAGCATTTGCGGAGTGTTTACCTCGATGTAATTATGGTTGCGGACCTTACGACGCATATAGGCAAGAAGCTCTGTATAGATAGTCCAGCCTTTATGGTGCCAGAACGCCTGGCCCGGTGCTTCATCCTGAAAATGAAATAGTTCCATTTCTTTACCCAATTTTCGATGGTCGCGCTTTTCTGCTTCTTCTAGCTGGTGCAAATGCGCATCGAGCTCTTCCTGAGTACGCCAGGCCGTTCCATAAATGCGGCTAAGCGTAGGCTTGCTGGAATCGCCGCGCCAGTAAGCACCGGCAACTTTCATCAGTTTGAAGGCCTTGCCAATATGGTTAGTGCTAGGCATATGTGGCCCACGGCATAAATCAAGCCATTTGCCTTGCTTATAAATTGTAATCGTTTCGTTTTTTGGAAAATCTTTAATGAGTTCGACCTTGAAGTATTCACCTTTGTTTTTGAAAAAATTAATAGCCTCTGTGCGGCTCCAGATTTCTCGGGTGAAGGGCTGGTTTTTTTCAATGATCTGACGCATTTTCTTTTCGATTTTAGGAAGGTCTTCAGCTGAAAAAGGCTTTTCAGTGTAGAAATCATAATAAAAACCGTTTTCGATAGCCGGGCCGATTGTGACTTGTGTTCCTGGGAATAGTTCTTGTACCGCTTCGGCCATCACGTGCGCTGCATCGTGTCGGATAAGTTCCAAAGCCCGATCATCATCGCGTGTAATGATATTCATCGTGCAATTTTGTTCTATAGGAAAAGATAGATCATGAAGCTGGTTATCCAGATCAACTGCAATTGCGGCTCTGGCCAAGGATTTTGCAATGCTTTGTGCAACCTCCAGACTTGTTGTTCTTTGAGGGAATTCAAGTTTATTTTCATCGGGTAGTGTAATTGTAATCATATTAAAAGCTCTCTTTTTTTTCTTTTGGGAAGCTATGAATTTTTAAATTGTTCATATGGTTGTCGCTTTCAATGATTTCTGATGATTAAGAGTTTTGTGAAATTGGCCAGCATCAAGCCTTGTGAATGAACATCAATGGCATTTGTTAAGATTATGTCGAATTGTAATTGGATTCTCATAAGTTTTTCCCTGCTTGTTCTAATAAATATATTAATTGAAAAGATGAGTAACATTATAACACTTTGTGTTTAGGTCAACTAAAAAACAGTATTCAGCATGTGTTGAAATTACATTGGATAAAGCTGAAAATCGCGTGTAGTAGCAAAATGAGCTGTAGGTAATAGTTACAATTTGATTCCTTGTGAATGTATATTTTATAGTGCAAAATTTGAAGTAAATAATAGCAAGAAAATAAAAGTGTAGTAGTTAAGTAATTAGTTAAAAAAATAAAGAATTGTTGCTTTGTTAACTATTTTTTTTCAAATTTATTAACAAATTTATAAAAAATGTTGTAATAGTATCTGCAAATTAAACAATAAAGGAGATTTTCATATAGTTGGATTAAATAACACACCACCAAGTCAGGATGGTCCTAGAATTAATGAGTTAATCAGAGCTGAAAATGTGCGTTGTATTGGAGCGAAAGGAGAGCAGTTGGGGGTAATACCAATATTTGAGGCTTTGAAGTTGGCAGACAATTTAAATTTGGATCTTGTTGAAATTCAACCAAATGTTGAGCCGCCAGTTTGTAAAATTCTTGATTATGGTAAATTCAAATATGAAGCTCAAAAAAGAAAAAATGAAGCAAGGAAAAAACAAAAGATTATTGAAGTTAAAGAAATAAAATTAAGACCAAATATTGATAATAATGATTTTATAGTTAAAATGAAACAGGTAAAAAAATTTATAAACAATGGAGACAAAGTAAAAATTACCTTAAGATTTAGAGGACGTGAAATGGCTCATCAAACCCTAGGAGCTACGGTTTTAGATAGGGTAAAAGAAGATACAGATGAATTGTGCAAAGTTGAAACAATACCTAAGTTAGAAGGTAGACAAATGGTGATGATTTTGGCTCCAAAATAATGTTCAATTAAATTAATTTAATAAAGTTCAACTTTATGTTGCTAACTTAGTTTAGCTTATGTATAAGCTTCGATAATATTATAATATGATTATTAAGAGATAACGATGCCTAAATTAAAAACTAAAAGTGGAGCAAAAAAAAGATTTAGTATTACTGCGTTAGGTAAGGTCAAAGGTAGTCCAGCTTTTTTAAGCCATAATTTACGCAAAAGATCACAAAAAATGAAAAGGCAAGCTCGTGGTACTATGATACTAAACGACAGTGACGCTAAAATAGTTAAACAATTTATACCATACGCCTAAAGGAGTTCATTAATGGCTAGAGTTAAAAGAGGTGTCACAACTCATGCGAGACACCAGAAAGTTATTAAAGCTGCTAAAGGATATTATGGTGCAAGAAAAAACCTTTTCACTGTGGCCACCCAAGCTGTAGAAAAGGCAAGCCAATATGCCTATAGAGATCGTAGAAATAAAAAACGTAGTTTTAGAGGTCTTTGGATACAAAGAATTAACGCTGGTTCACGTTTATATGGTCTAAACTATTCAAGATTTATGAATGGGCTTAAATTAGCAGGTATTGAAATCGATAGAAAAATTTTGTCAGACTTAGCAATTTACGAACCTTCAGCTTTTGAAGAACTTGTGTTAAAAGCAAAATCCGCATCAACTTAATCTTTCATATATTTAATAAATCACTAAGATTATCGCAATTTCATTAAATTAGGATTTAAATTAGGTATGATTTCTGAATTAAAAGAAAAACTTTTAAAATTGTTAGATGAAATTACCAATTCAATATCGGAAGCCAAAAATATTAATGATGTTGAAGAAATTAGGGTAAATTGTCTGGGTAAAAAAGGTACAATAACATCTTATTTAAAAAATCTAAGACAATACAATGAAGTTTCAAAAAGAGAGATTGGGGCTTTGGTTAATGAAATTAAAAACAAAATTAATCATTTGATAATTGATAAGAAATCTTTTTTTAAAACTCAAATTCTGAATGAAAAACTCTTAACAGAAAAAATTGATATTACTTTAACACCTCATGAAAATGAAACAGGTACTTTGCACCCATTATCGAGAACAATAGATGAGTTGTGTGCAATATTTGCTGACATGGGTTTTTCAATTGTAGACGGACCAGATATTGAAACAGACTATTATAATTTTACTGCATTAAACATTCCATATGAGCATCCTGCTAGACAAGAGCACGATACTTTTTATTTTCAACCAGATCAAGATGGTAATAGAAAAGTTTTAAGAACTCACACCAGTCCAGTACAAATTAGAACAATGGAAAAACTCAATTTAGAAAATTTTGAAGAAATCAGATATATTATACCTGGAAGAACTTATAGATCAGACCATGATGCTACTCACTCACCTATGTTTCATCAATGTGAGGGTCTAGTTCTTGGTAAAAATATTAATATGGGACACCTAAAGGGTTGTTTAATTGATTTTTGTAGAACTTTTTTTAATAAAGAAGATCTTCCAGTTCGTTTCAGACCAAGTTACTTTCCATTTACTGAACCTTCTGCAGAAGTTGATATAGGTTGTAAAAAAGATATAGATGGAAGTTTATCAATAGGTAGTGGAGAAGACTGGCTAGAAATTTTAGGATCAGGAATGGTTCATCCTCGTGTTCTTGAAGGTGTTGGTATAGACCCTTCAATATATCAGGGATTTGCTTTTGGAATGGGCTTAGAAAGGTTGACGATGTTAAAATATGGTATTCCTGATTTAAGACCATTTTATGATAGTGATCTGAGATGGCTGAAACATTACGGTTTTATTCCTGTAGATAACCCTAGTTTACACTCTGGTCTAAATGGTGTTTTTTCATGAAATTTACATGGCATTGGCTCCTTGACCATCTTCAAACAGACAAGAATTTAAATGAAATAGTAGATGCTTTACCTAAATTGGGCTTGGAAGTTGCCTCAGTAGTCAATCTTGCTGAAGAACTTAAGGAATTTATTTCTGTCAAAGTTCTAGAGGTAAAAAAACATCCAAATGCAGATACTCTTAACTTATGTAAAGTATCTGACGGGAATAATACATTCAACGTAGTTTGTGGAGCGCTTAATGTAAAAGCTGGAATGATTGGCGTTTTTGCTAATGTTGACACGTATGTTCCGGGTATAAATTTGATATTAAAAAAAGCTAAAATTAGGGGAGAGACCTCCGAGGGAATGTTATGTTCAGAAAAAGAATTAACGTTATCTGATAATCATGAAGGTATCATAGAGCTTCCAAGGGATTCAAAAATTGGCTTGCCTGTTAGAGATGTTATGGATTTAACTGATCCAGTAATTGAGATAGAGATTACTCCTAACAGAGGGGATTGCTTAGGTGTAAGAGGAATTGCTAGGGATTTAGCCGCAGCAGGGATGGGTGTTTTAAAAGATTTAGAAATAATAGAGATTGAAGGTGATTTTGAAAGTTTAATTGATTGGAAAATAGATTTAAGTGAAGACAAAAAAAATCTTTGTCCCAAAATATTTGGTAGATCTTTTCAAAACCTAGTTAATGTAGATTCACCATCTTGGTTAAAGAAACGGTTATTAGCTGTAGATCAAAGACCTATTTCATCTTTAGTTGATATAACTAATTATATAATGATTGATATAGGTAGACCTTTACATGCCTATGATGCAGAGAAAATTGTTGGAAATACACTTACAATTAAAGAAGCAAAACAAGGCGAAAAATTTTTTGCACTCAACGGAAATGAGTATGAATTAGATCAAGGAATGTTGGTTATATCTGACAGCCAAGGTATTGATGACTTAGCTGGTATTATGGGTGGAGAAAGGACTGGTGTAACCAATAATACTACTAAAATGTTTTTGGAAGCAGCAATTTTCGACCCTATTTCAATTGCAAATACAGGTAGGAAGTTGAATATAAATTCTGATGCCAGGTATAGGTTTGAAAGGGGTCTAGATTATGACTCACCAGGTTTAGTTATGCACTATGCTGCGTCAATGGTTAATAGAATATGTGGAGGTACTAATAGTAAAATAGTTAAATTTGAGTCAATCAAAGAAAGTAAACCAATTATATTTAATCCTGATAATACTTATAAATTAACCGGTGTCGAAATTGAAAATCAAGTAGCTAAATCAATATTAGAAAAATTAGGATTTTTAATAACTATTAATAGAGATATTTGGAGCATAATTCCTCCGTCATGGAGACCAGACATTGATGGTGTTTCAGATATTGTTGAAGAAATTATAAGAATTAATGGTTATGATTACATACCGTCTATAAAATTACCAAGAAAGAATTATATTGCAAAACCTGCAATGACTATAAAACATAGACAAACGTCTATTGCTTCTAAAATATTGGCAAATAGAGGTTATAGTGAGGTCATAACCTTTTCCTTTTTAAACGAGTTGATGGCAAAACAATTTAACGGTGGTTTTAAGGAGCTTGTTTTAGTTAATCCAATTTCTTCTGAATTATCTCATATGAGACCTTCAGTTATTCCAACATTATTAGTCGCTGCGAAAAGAAATTTAAATGTTGGTGTAGATACTTTATCTTTCTTTGAGGTTGGCCCAATTTTTAAAGGTGATAAACCAGATGATCAGATAAGTACCATATCAGGCTTAAGGTTAGGTAGTAAAGTCAAAAGGGATTGGAAAAATTCTTCAAAGGACTTTGATTTTTATGATGTAAAATTGGACGTTTTAAAAACTCTAGAAGCTATTGGTGCCAATATAAATAGTTTACAGACTTATGAAAACACATCAGGTTACTTCCATCCTGGACGAAGTGCTGTTTTAAAAATAGGACAAAAACTTATAGCTAATGTAGGAGAAATACATCCGGAGATTTCAGATTTCTATGGCTTCGAAAAGTCAATCTTAGCTTTTGAAATATTTTATGAAAATATACCAATGCCTAGAAAAGTCAAAGTATCAAGACCTATGTTGAAAATATCACCCTTACAGTCTGTTACCAGAGAGTTTGCATTTGTAATAGATGAAACAACACCCGCGGAAAAATTAGTTCAAATAGCAAAATCGACTAATAAGGATTTGATTAGAGAAGTTTTAATTTTTGACGTTTATAAAGGTAAAAATATTCCAAACGGTAAAAAATCAATTGCAATTAAAATAATTATTCAACCAAATCTAGAAACCTTAACAGACGACGATCTAGAAAAAATTAGTTCGGATCTGATTAACGTAATTGATACAAAATTATCAGGATCTCTAAGATCTCAATAATTTAAAAGTCATAAATTTAAGTTAAAATGGTGCCGTCAACTGGATTTGAACCAGTGACCTCGTCATTACCAATGACGCGCTCTACCGCTGGAGCTATGACGGCACTTATTAAATAACAACTTAATTATGTTTTCATTAATGACAAGTATTTTTATTATTATATAATATTATTATTCCTTATTTCAGATAATTAAAATAGATGTGCGATATTACATATGATAAAAAAAAATATTAAAAATGATGAACTGTCTTCATCTTTAAAAAAAAATTTAAAATTGAGAAAAAAACAAATTTTAGATAGAGATAAAAAAAAAATTATTGGTAAAAGAACAAAAAAAATTGGTATTTCAGGGTTAGATTTAAATGTCAAATAGTAATAATTCTTAAAATGTTCAACTCTGGTCAAAATAATAATGAGAGAATTTTTATAACTGGCGGCGAGAAACTCTATGGGAAAGTTAATATAAGTGGCGCTAAAAATGCAGCGTTACCACTAATGGCTTTATCACTAATTATTAATGAAGACTTTAAATTATTAAACGTTCCAGATCTTGCAGATACAAGGTTGATGGTAAAATTATTGAACGATTTAGGCATAAAATCAATTTGGAAAAATGGACATGTTAATTTTAATGGTATAGCCCAAAAAAATGAAGCTTCATACGAACTTGTAAGACAAATGAGAGCTTCAATTCTTATTTTAGGCCCTTTACTTGCTTCACAGGGTTCTGCAAAAGTTCCACTTCCTGGTGGATGTGCTATTGGGAGTAGACCTATTGATTTACACGTTATGGTTATGGAAGCATTAGGCGCTAATATAAAATTTGACTCAGGTTTTATAGTTGGTTCTGTGCCTTCAGAAGGTTTAAGGGGTGGTGAAATAAATTTTCCAAAAATTTCAGTGGGAGCAACAGAAAGCGCGATTATGACTGCAGTCCTAGCAAAAGGACAAACAATAATTTCTAATGCAGCTCAAGAACCTGAAATTATAGATATTGTAACTTGCCTTAATAAAGCAGGTGCAAATATTGTGGGTGAGGGAAGTAATACAATCATTATTAATGGAGTAGAGGAGTTGAAAAAGCTTCAACATGAGGTGGTAGCAGATAGGATAGAAGCTGGATCTTTTGCAATAGCTGCTAGTATAACAATGGGTGATATTGAAATAAAAAATATAATACCAAAATATTTAGAAAGTTTTTTAAAAGCTCTAGAAAATACAGGTAGTAAAGTTGAAATTTATAAAAATTCAATAAATATTTGTACTTCTAAAAGACCATTACCCTATAATATTTTTACAGAAGAACACCCGGGTTTTCCTACTGATCTTCAAGCACAATACATGACACTAATGTCAATAGCAGACGGCGAGTGTGATATAAGGGAAAACATATTTGAAAATAGATTTATGCATGTACCTGAACTAATCAGGATGGGAGCGAGAATATCCGTTAAAAATCAAACAGCAACTGTTACAGGTGTTAATCACTTAAAAGCATCCAAGGTAATGGCTTCAGATTTAAGGGCTTCTATGTGTTTGATTTTAGGTGGTCTAGCAGCATTGGGCACAAGTGAAATAGACGGTATATATCATTTAGATAGAGGGTACGAAAATTTAGAAGGCAAACTGTCTGATCTTGGTGCAAATATTCGAAGGTCAAGATAAATTGTAAAAATATAGGTATGTTTTGACTATTGATAAAAAAATTAAATTACTAGCTTCTACAGAATATGATTTGGATATAATTTCACATTTGTGTCAGGATGCGATATTATCAAAAGAAGAAATTTTTTTTGACAAAGAAAAAAAATTATTTGTAGCAACTCTATCTAGGTATTGTTGGGAAAAAGAAGGCGCTAAATTTAACCAGGACAATAAAGTTAATTATAGAGTAGTTTGTGGATTACAGATAAAAAATGTTATTGCTATAAATTACAAAAACTATAAAAACAAATGGTCGTTTCTTAATCTTTTGGCTATAACACATAAAGAAAATAAGATTATCTTACATTTTTCTAAATCTATTGAAATTATATTAAAATGTAAAAAAATAAGTATATTAATTGAAGATATAGATATCCCTTGGCCAACAAAGCTCAAACCTAATCATAATGTCAAATAGGTAATAGACATGAAACAAAATGGTAAATTTACTATAGCTTTACCGAAAGGAAGAATCTTAGATGCAGTTTTACCTATTTTGTCAAAAATTGGTATAGAACCAGAAAAAACTTTTTTTGATAATAAAGATCGTAAATTAAGATTTAACACTAATATCAGCAATATTGATATTATTAGAGTTAGATCATTTGATGTAGTAACTTTTTTAGCTTACGGTGCTGCTCAAATGGCATTTGTGGGAAGTGATGTTCTAACTGAATTTAATCACACAGAAGTATATTCACCATTTGATCTAAATATTGGACAATGCAGAATGGTAGTTGCATCTCAAAAAGAAACTGTTGAAAATGAAGATCCTAGAACTTGGAGTCATGTAAGAGTTGCTACTAAATATCCAAATATTACACAGAATTATTTTGAAGCAAGAGGTGTTCACGCAGAATGTATAAAATTGAATGGCGCAATGGAATTAGCTCCATCAATGGGTTTATGTAAAAGAATAGTCGATTTGGTAGAAACAGGATCAACTTTAACAGCCAATGGTTTAGTTGAAGTTGAAGAAATTTGTGAGGTATCCACGAGATTGGCGGTTAATAGAAGTTATTTAAAAACTAATTCACAAATAATACAGCCATGGATAAATAAAGTTGGAGAGTTAATACATGGCTGAAACTGAAACTAAAATTATAAATATTAAAGATAGAAACTTTAAAAATAAATTAAATGGGCTCATTAGAATTGATCAGAAAAATCAGTCAAATCTCTATAATATTGTTTTTAATATAATACAGAAAATTCAAAAATTAGGTGACAGTGCATTAATTGAGTTTGTTAACAAATTTGATAGTAAGAAGATAAATAAAATCGAAGAGTTATTCATACCAAAAGATGTATTAAAAAATGCCTATTACAGTTTAAAGAAAGAACAAAAGCAAGCACTAAACATTGCCGCTAAAAGAATTAAGAAATTTCATACACACCAAATACCAATAGATCTTAAATACAAGGATAATATTGAAGTTAAGTTGGGACTTAAACATTCTCCAATAGTTTCAGCAGGCTTTTATGTTCCTGGTGGCAAAGCCATTTATCCATCTTCAGTATTGATGAATGCAATTCCAGCAAATGTGGCTGGAGTCGAAAGAAGAGTTGTAGTAAGTCCAGTTTCAGATTTACATAAATCATCAATTGTTCTAGCTGCTGCTCATGTGGCTGATGTAACTGAATTTATATGTATGGGTGGCGCTCATGCTATAGCAGCGCTTGCATATGGAACAGAAACAGTTACTAACGTTAATAAAATTGTTGGACCTGGTAATGCCTACGTTGCAGAAGCCAAAAGACAAGTGTTTGGCAAAGTTGGTATCGATTCAATTGCAGGACCCTCTGAAGTTTTGATAGTTTGTGACAAGTCTGCTAATCCAAATCATGTTGCTATTGACCTTTTATCTCAGGCAGAACATGACGAATTAGCCCAGGCTATTCTTATAACTGATAATAAAGAACTTGCGCTAGAGGTGGAGTCTTCTATTAAAAAATTTCTTATAAAACTTCCAAGAACAAAAATTGCAAGCTCGTCATGGAATAATTTTGGTGCAATTATTCTTGTAGAAGATATGAACGAAGCGATTAAATTAGTTAACTTAATTGCCCCAGAACATTTACAATTAATTTTTAAAAATGCTGAGAGTTTAGTCAATAAAGTTAAAAATGCTGGAGCTATTTTTATAGGTCCCTTTACTCCTGAGGCTGTAGGAGATTATATTGCAGGTCCTAATCATGTTCTTCCAACAAGCGGAACTGCAAAATTTTCAAGTGGCTTGGGAGTGTTAGATTTCTACAAAAGAACAACAATTGTAAACTTTAATAAGAAAAATCTTAATGAGTTAGGTGAACATATAGTTACTTTAGCTAAAGCAGAAGGCCTTGATGCTCATGCTATGTCTGTATCATTAAGATTAAATAAATGATTTACTTTCATAAAAATCTTGACTAATCAACTATAATAGTGAGATTAAGCTTAAAAATACTAAAAGAGGTTAAATGGCTAAAGAAGGTGTAATTGAATTTTCTGGTATTGTTGAAGAACTTTTACCTAACGCAATGTTTAGGGTGAAACTTGATAATGAACACGAAGTTCTTGCTCATACAAGCGGTAAAATGAGAAAAAATCGTATTAGGGTTTTGCTAGGTGATAGAGTTAACGTAGAAATGACCCCTTATGATTTGACAAAAGGTAGAATTACTTTTCGCTTTAAATAATTTTTATTCGTTAAAGTTTGTTTTATGAACAAAATTAAACTAAACAAACAATTTATACTTGCTTCAGGTTCTAAAAGACGACTTGAACTATTGTATCAAATAAGCATAAAGCCTGATTTGGTTTTAACTCCAGACATAAACGAAACTAATTATTCTCAAGAATTACCTCTAAATTATGTAAAAAGAATGTCTGTAGAAAAAAATAAAGTTTTTCAGACTAAATATTCTCAATCTATTATTCTGACAGCAGACACTGTAGTTTCATTAGGAAGAAGAATATTACCTAAAACTATAAATTTAAAAATGGCTAAAGAATGTCTACAATTGCTTTCAGGAAGAAGACATAAAGTTTTAACTAGTTTTGCTTTATACTCACCAGATTTTCCTCTTAAAGTAAAAACAATCAAATCTACTGTAAAGTTTAAAAGACTTCATCCTGACGAGTTAGACTATTATCTTAAATCAAAGGAATGGGAAGGCAAAGCTGGAGGTTATGCAATACAAGGAATTGCAGCTGCTTATATAAATTTTTTGTCAGGATCCTACAGTAATGTTGTAGGCTTACCTTTGGCAGAACTATACAGATCTCTTTTATCTATTGGATATAATTTTAATAATGATTGATAAAATTAATGATCATTTTATTTTAGTAGACAAATGTGCAGGCCAAACAAGAATTATTGAAATTTTAAATCATAAAATTATTAAAATGATTTTTTGGTTTGATAAATATCCACCATTAATTGGCAGCGTTCATAGTGCTATAATTATTAAAAAATTAAATGGTGGCGTGGTACGAGCAAAAATAGAAGACAAAACTATTTTATCAGTTAGAGGTATCTCAAAATCTTTAAATGTAAATAATAAGATAAGAGTAATCATTACAAGCGAAAAATTTGAAGATAAGCCTATCCAAGCTAGAATGTTACCTGCGGACTCAAAAAATTATGAAGTTTTAGATGTTGTCCAAAGGATAATTAATTTTTTTTTTTCAAAAAATATCCCTGTTATTGAGGATATGTACGCTAATTATTGGGATAATTTAGATCTGGATAGTCAATTTATTGCTGCTTTACAATCAAAAATAGAATTGAGCGACGGTGGACTTATTTGGATTGAAAAAACTAGAGCAGCAACACTTATTGACATAGATACACATAAATTATTACTTAAATCTGAGGAAGAAATACTAGAATTTTGTAAAAGAGCATTTGTTAGATGTGCAAAAGAAATTAAACTTAGAAATATTGGAGGAATGATTATAATAGATTTCCCAAGAATGTCTTACAATAGAAAAAAACATCTTCATCAAAATATTACAGAAATAGGAAAACAATATTTTTTCGATGCTAATTTTCTTGGCTTTTCAAGGTTGGTTTTATATGAAATGTATATTCCTAGAAATTTTGGTTCATTGGAAAGTTTTTATGTTGATAGAAATTCATATAACTTTCAAAATCATATAAGATCATTGTGGAGAAAATCTAAAGAACTAAAGTCAAAAAATAATGTACAATTTTTGTGTGGAACAACTTTGTTCAAAAATTTAAAAAATAGAAAGGTACCACCTTTTATAAATATTGTTGAAAGATTAGATTTTCCCGATGATCATGGTGAGTTGATGGATGTAAATAGATGACTGTATCAAAATCTAAAAAAGCAAAATGTCTTACATGTAATAAAGAGTTTGATATAACTTTAAAAACAACGCCCTTCTGTTCTAAGCGTTGTAGTTACGTAGATTTAAATAATTGGCTAGGAGAAAAATATACCATTGAAGCTAATGAAAATGATTACGATAAAGATATTTGATTTTTTGTAGTTGATAGCTAGACATAATCTGATGTAAGCGTTATAGATTACTTATTTAAAGCCCGGGTAGCTCAGTAGGTAGAGCAGAGGACTGAAAATCCTCGTGTCGGTGGTTCGAATCCGCCCCCGGGCACCACGTTTTTCTACATCAGACTTCAATAAACTGTTAATCACACCCTTAAGTTAATACACTATTATCTCAATTTATAGCTGATTTGTCAAATAATTGTGACTGTGGTGTGACCGAGTTAAAATATTGTTTAAGTTGTTGTTAAGTAAATTCAATAACTTAAAAAAAAAGTTAAATAAATTCTAAATCGGGCCTTTTCTGTCGACTCTTGAACTAATATGTTATTTATATTTGGTGAATGCACATCGCTGCCATACGAGCGTAATCAGTATGCAACAACTTCAATTTACATCATAGAAGTTAAAACTCATCTTGAAAAATCGATGTCTATTTTTTAATATAATTGTATTTTAAATTTAAACATCAATTCAAGAGATAGCTATCAAGGGAATGAAAATATTATATACTTTTTAAATTCAAAAGACTGATTAAATATACTGCCAATTCCCAAAATAAAAATTAATTTCGATTTTAAGAAATGAGAGATCTAAGTCGTTTATCAGAAAAAGTTTGCCATTCATTATTTTTCTGATTTAGCCAGGAAGAACAAATATGCTCATAAACTGATCTATAGTCCATCGTATAGACAAGGTCACCATCCTCGAGTTTATCAAGACTAGGATAATCTCCATAAAGTCCGGCATTAACCTTCCCTCCCATCACAAACTGAACTGACGCAGCTCCATGATCCGTTCCCTGAGCACCATTTTCAGCAACACGCCTGCCAAATTCTGAATAGGTCATTACCAGAACATCATCCCACCGCCCCATATTTATCAAATTTTTTCGAAATGATGCTAGTCCTTTCGTCAGTTCAGATAACAACTGTGGATGTTGCCATTTTTGTCCTTCATGTGTGTCAAACGAGCCATGCTGTACGTGCATAACTGGAATAGCTGTTTCAGAACCAATAACGCGCAGGACATCAGTCAATTGTGCTGAAAAGTTTCCATAAGGCATTCTAGTAGGTAATTTTGAAGCTGGAAAATAGGATAATTTTTTACTGATTTGTTGGGAGGCAAATGAGAGATCTGCCTTATTTTTAATAATTTTTTTCATTAATGCATTCATTGATGTTTGACTATTTGACGCATTGTGACCGTAAAGCTGATTCAAACGCGCCATACTGATATAAACACCTGAACCACGAGCAAAAAGACCAAGAGATCCCTCTAGACTTGCGCCATGAGCTACAACCTGATCGTTAGAATAGCGTTTCTCAAGTGAATTAGTTAGCCATCCAGCAGTTTTAGAGTTTTGACCATCTCCTCCAGTTTCCCAGATTGCAATTGACTTAAAATGAGATCGATTTTGCCCTGGATAACCTACACCCTGAATTATGGCTAAATCCTGATTAATTGACTTATCAAGTAAAGACATAGTATCTGCTAAGCCTACTCGTCCAACAAGAGGGCTATTACCAACGTCAATAATTTTATTTTTTTTAAGGTGTAAATTTGGACGAAGTTTTTGATAATTATCAGTTTCATAAGGCACTAAAGTATTAATACCATCATTCGCACCTTTAAGTTCCACTAAAATCAGATATTTATTTGGTATGCCTGATGCCCAACTGAGTGAGGGATTCATAGCTATCATTGCCATCCATGATAAGAAGTTACGTTTTGAGATATCCATCATTTATCCTCATTTAATATTCACGTAAGGACTCATTATTACTTCTCGCAAATCAGTAAGTCGTGGCCCCTCATAATGGCTCAACATCCAACTTTCTAGGGGCTCTGAAGCAAGTGTTAGGTAAGTTTCAAGTTTTTCATGCCATTCGTCAACTAATAAGGCCTTACCTGAAGCAATAATATATTTTTTATCTTCTAGCATTTTATTTGACATCATTGATTGCAAATCAGTTATTATTTTAGTTTGATCTAAGTTTGTAAAATGCCTTTCAAATAATCCATAGGTAATGTTTGGCTTCCAACGCTTCATTTTAGCAAACTTCTCAAACTCATTCATTCTTTCTATCCAAATCTTTTTTGAATTAGGTTCACGATGTGCAAGTGTATTTGCAACTAATCTTCTGATTTTAGGCATCGTAGATATTATTGATTTGACGAGTTCTTTATCAACATTTTTAAGTCTTTGATATTGTCTTAACGCCCAGTCTTCAGATTTATTGAATGAAACAATACTATGCCGCAGACCTAATTTATCTTTCCACGCTTCAAATGGCCAGCTAACAAAACAACTTGGCTTACAGCGGTCCTCATCAAACGACAGGTGAAAATGGTTACTATTTTTAGTATCTAACACCACCTTAAATCCAAAATAATCCCAATAGCGATCTTTGAATGATAATCCATCAAACATAAGGTCAATGGATTGCCACCCACCTTTACTAGGCGGGCTAAGCCAAAGAAGAACAAGTTCTTTTGTTTCAAATTCACTTTTCTGCTTAATTTTTTCTTGTTCTTGGACAAACTGCTTTATAATTTTTTTCCAATGCAGAGTTAGTTCACCCATACAGTATAGTCTATCAGGGTGTCTCTCTGCTCCTCCACTATCACTGCGACATCCAGGATTTTGTATTCCCATAGAGCCCGGAAGTGTTATCCCTTGCCATTCCACGGCGCCAATAAATAGATTCCTATCACCGCCATTGCCTGCAGCATCGGCTGTAAAACGAATAGTTATCTCCTCCACCTCATTAACTTCATTGGGCACCTCTAGAGAAATTGTTTCCCAGACCCACTGACTTTCATCTTTATATCTCCCTAGTCGTTCTGTATCCCGCGCTGAATTAAGGTAATTAATTTTTGAAAACCACTCACCTCCAGAATGCTTTATGGACAAGCGATATGGAGGAGCCCCTTGATAGGCTTCACCAGCTAATTTAAGTTTTATTTTTTTTTGCGCTCTTTTATTCAACATTCTATTGTTAACAATATTTTTCATACTATTTTCAGCCATGAATTCTTTATTTAAAGTTCGAAAAAGGAGTTTTTGGAATTGTTCCCTTTCTATAAGCTTGGCAGCATCTATCCAATAATCACCATAGCCCCATCCGCTAACATCTGGTGGATCAAACAGTCTCTGCCCCATATCAGCAAGGCTTGCATCAAGCACTGAGACTGGTATTTCATTATTTTGGGAAACTCTAACCATACCTACCAATAATTCGGATGGCGCTTTCACAGATGTTCCTCGGTATTTATCATCCCAGAAATAAGAAGAATTCAGAATAACTGTAAGTAATTCAGAAATTTCATAATTGGTTTTTCTAAATGCATCACTCCAGTATAAAAGGGTATGTTTAGGGATAGGCTCTAATGAAATAAACTCAGTCCAAAGCTTGTTAACAACAAATTCCGATGCTTTAGGATGTTTTAAGATTAGCTCAATAAGCTGTTCTCCATCAAATCTTTTTTGAACACCAAATATTTTTTTCTTATCAAAATCACGTGCCCATGCTTTTTCTAAAAAACTAATTTTACCAAACTCTGATACGTGCCAGCCAGCAAGGGCTCTTGCTGCTTCTTTTATATCTTTTTCAGAATAATTTCCTTCTCCAAGAGTGAATAGTTCAAAAAGTTCACGGGCCAAATTTTCGTTTGGTGATACTCGTTTGTTTCTATTGTTATCCAAATAGATCAATATGGCAGGATCTTTTATCATGGAATGAAGAAGCTCACGATAATTTCCAAAGGCATATTTTCTAATAGATTTGTGGTGCATCCATTGTGCATGAGACTTTTCATCTAATCCACTAAACGCAGCTACAAAAGTATTTTCCCAGAATAATACCAGACGTTCAGCTAGTGGACTATTTGTGGCTAGCATCTGTTTGATCCACCATTGTCGAAGTTCGGCTATCTCCTGTTTTCGAGCACTTTTAAATGCGTTACGCTTGTTTGATGGCCAATCATTGTGTCCCCAATATCGTGGTTCAAGTTTTGTCCATTTTGGATAATCATTCACAGGATTAGTATCAAGTTCTGCAATTAAATTTGTAATTAGAATTGATCTATTTTTCCCAATCCATTTGGAAACGTCAGAAGGAGAGGGTTCAAAGCCAATTTTTCTGAGAATGTAAGATACTTCGGAAGCTGACATAGGTTTATTCAATACCTGAGGCATAGAACTTGTTGCCATCCATTCAGCAGCTGTAAGAGTTGAAAAAGCACTTTTAGGAAGCAATGAGACTGAATTAGTTTTACTATTATCTTTGTAATTATTTTTGAAATTATTTCCTGAATTTCCTGGCGTATTTTCGAAATTAGTCTTTTTATTTTTAAAAGTGGTAGCATTATTGCAAGCACTCATAAGCAATCCGAATGCTAAAACGATAATAATCATTTTAAATATAAATTTCATATTATTAAGTTAACTATTAAAAACTCGTATGTGAAGGTAATTATTAATTTAAATAAAAGGAAGAAACATTGATTTTGATATAGATTCTATTTTTATATTTCTTACTTAAGCTTGCTAAAGTCTATTTCTTTTCCTAGATGTCGCCATTTTACATCCTCCGTGTGACGGAGGTGTGACGATGGTAATATAGTTTTTGTTAAGTCTTTGATATGCCTACGTAGATTTGTACAAGAGCAGAGGACTGAAAATCCTCGTGTTTAGGTGGTTCGAATCCGCCCCCGGGCACCCCGCACCCAAAATTAATTATCAGTATATGTCGAATTAACCACATTGATTAACATCTAAAAAACATAAATTCATACTTTAATTCAAAGAAACTGTTATAGGTTGCGAAAAACTAACGATTGTTTATACAATTATTTAATTAAATCATAACTCATAAAACACTCATTTCTATTTATAGAAATTTCTTGATAATTGACCAAATCATAGTGTTTATTTACGATTATACTACTAACAATTAAATAGGAATATTGATGAAACATAAATTAAAACATTTTATTGCAACTCATACATTTCACTCTACGAAATCAAAAAAGGATTTTTTTTCTCTAGTAAAACATAGAAAAACTAATTCAGATTGGTTTGGAAATGAAACTACAGAAATGAAAGAAAATTTTTTTAAGTTGTTAAAAAGTAGAAATTTACTTGATGATTATAATATTACTGAGAAAAATAGTGATGATTATGCACTCCTTTTACAATTATTCATAGGTCGTGGTGAATTCTTTTTTTGTCATTGGTATGCAATTGACGAACAAACTATTAATGATAGGCTTAGTGTGACTAGTGGAGAAAAATTTTTCATTACTATGGCAACACAAGTAGATGGTCCTAAAATATATGTAGATAAACTGACAAAATATATGAAAAAGCTACAGTAATTTATAATTGATAATTTGTGTTTGAAATTTTTGGTTTTGATACTCAAGCTGCACAAGTTGGAGCTGATGGAGAATATGGACAAAAGTTAAAAATTTTGGATGACATTTTTAAAGTTTTAAAAAAACAACTTGGTAAAACTTTTGATGACATCTCAATACTTACTCTCACTGAATTTGGAAGAACAATCGTGAAAAACATTGGCTATGGAACTGCAGTTTTACTGGGTGGAGGTTTGTTAAAAAAAAATCATGTTTTTACTGATTGGCCTTGTATTAAGAAAAAAGAATTATTCGAAGGAAGTGACTTAAATTCTACTTTAGATGCTAGATCAGTTTATTGTTCTGCAATGTAAACATACTTTAATATTGATTTCAAACTGATGAATAAACATGTATTTCCTGACAAAACTCTTATTAATTTAAGCAATAAAATATTCAAATCATAAATATTGTTAAATGTATTAATTGACTCTTTAATTGTATTGTCAATGCAATTTGATTAACATTAATATGTTAATCAAATTATTAACGAAATCATTTGAAATATATTTTGGGGGTAAAATGGTTGAAAAAACTCAAATAAATAATAGTAACAAAAAAAAGGTTTTAATGGTTCAGGGTCTGCATGAAGAGGGCCAAAAGTTATTTCTTGCAAGAGATGATATTGAACCTATTACTATCATGTCTTCGAATGAAGATGAAATAATAGAAGCCGCAAAGGATGTTCATGGCATTACTGTAAGAACTGCAAATATTTCTAGAAAAATAATTGAAAATGCTAAAAATTTACTAATAGTTTCTAGGCATGGTGTTGGATATGATTCTATTGATATTGATGCTTTGAATGATAGCGGTATCCCTCTAGCTATAGCTGCCCACTCAAATATGATATCAGTTGCCGAACATGCAATGTTTATGTTGTTAGCTCTTTCCAAAAATGTATTTTATTATGATAAATTCGCAAGAAAAGCTGATTGGACAACAAGATGGGATATAAGGGCTTGGGATGTTGCTGAAAAAAAACTACTTGTCGTGGGTTTTGGAAGAATAGGATCTAGGTTAGTAAAACGTGCGCTTGCTTTTGACATGAAAGTTTATGTATATGACCCTTATGTTAATACTGAAGTAATTAATAAGTCAGGAGCTATTTACTTAGAAAATTATTTTGACATGTTGTCAGAAATGGACGCTGTATCGTTACATTGTCCAAAAAATAAGGAAACTACTGATATGTTCTCTGACAAAGAATTTAATATCATGAAAGATAGCTCATATCTCATCAACTGTGCAAGGGGAGGTATAGTGAACGAAAAAGCCTTATATGATGCATTAACTTCCAATAAAATTCGCGGTGCTGGATTAGATGTATATGATGACGAACCCTCAACATCTTCAAACCCACTTTTTGGCTTAGATAATATTTTACTTTCTCCTCATATAGCTGGAGTTACTCAAGAAGCAACTATAAGAATGTCAAAACAATCAGCTCAAAATGTGTTAGATGTATTTGACGATAAAGTAAATTCTGAAGTTATTATAAATAAGAATGTTTTGTAGGAGATAACTAAATGGAACAACAAACTTTAAGAAACTGCTGGTTAAAAGGAAAAGGTGCCATTAACGCGTGGTGTTCAATTCCCAGTGCTGTTACAGCTGAAATGATGTCAATGAGTGATTTTGACTCAATCACAATTGATATGCAACATGGACTAGTTGATTATCAAATGGCTCTTAATATGCTCCAAGTTATTTCAGGCTCAGGCAAAACTCCCATGGTAAGAGTCCCTTGGAATGAACCAGGAATTATCATGAAGGCTCTTGATGCAGGTGCATTAGGTATTATTTGTCCAATGATAAATACTCCTGATGATGCCATTAGCTTTGTTGGAGCTACTAGATACGCCCCTGTTGGTCACAGGAGTTCAGGCCCTACAAGGGCATTAATGGTTCATGGTCCATCATATCATGACGAGGCGAATGAAAAAATTATTTCATTTGCGATGATAGAGACCGTTGAGGCTCTTGAAAATGTTGAAAAAATTGCAGCTACTGACGGCCTGACAGGTATCTATATTGGTCCATCTGATTTAAGTATTTCTATGGGATTTAAACCAGGTCTTGATAGAGTTGAACCAGAAATGATTGATGCTATTAAAAAAATTGAAAATGCATGTAAAAATAATAATATTAAAGTTGGAATTCATTGTCTTTCACCCTCTTACCTTAAAGATAAATTATCCAATGGCTATGATTTAGGGACTTTAGCCAGTGATGTTAGAATTTATGCTGAAGGAATTAGTAATAAAATGAAAGAAGCAAGATCGTAGACTTCTTCATAAATGAAAGGAATGATAATGAAAGCAGTTAAAGTAGCTGATACTGGTGTTCAAATTCTTGACGTAGATATACCAAAACCAAATAACAGCGAGGTCCTCGTTAAAGTTTACGCATGTGGACTTAACAGAGCAGATTTAGTTGTAGCTGATGGAGGAGCTCACGGTGCTGCTGGAGGCCCTGGAACTATAGTAGGTATGGAATTTTCAGGTGAAGTTGTTGAATGTGGTAATAATGTAAAAAATGTATCAATTGGCGACAGAGTTATGTGTTCAGGAACATCAACCTGGGCCGAATACGCTATTGCTGACTATGGCCGTGTTATTAAGATACCAGACAATAATATGGATTATTTAACAGCAAGCACATTACCTGTGGCTCTTGCAACAATGCATAATGCAATTGTTACAATTGGAGAGTTTGTAAAGGGACAAACAATTCTGATCCAAGGTGCAAGTTCAGGTGTTGGTCTTATGGGACTTCAAATAGCTAAACAATTAGGTGCAAAAATAATTATTGGGACTTCTACAAAACCTAAAAAATTCGATAAATTAAAGTCACTTGGAGCCGATGTTGTAGTAAACTCAAAAGATCCTGGTTGGGTTGATCAGGTATTAGCTACAACTAACAAGGAAGGTGTAGATCTTATTATAGATCAATTATCTGGCTATACAGTTAATCAAAATATGCAAGCTACAAAAATAAAAGGTAAAATCGTTAATGTTGGAAGATTAGCAGGTGGAATAATAGATTTTAATTGTGATCTCCATGCATTAAGAAGAATAAATTATCAAGGGGTAACTTTTAGAACTAGATCTGTAGAAGAAATAAGAAGTGTCTATTCAGATATGTGGAACGCTCTTGGAAATGCAGTGATAGCCGGTCAATTATCCCTTCCAATTGAAAAAGTCTATGATTTTAATGATGTAGCACAAGCATTATCTTCAATGAGAGATAATCAACACTTTGGAAAATTAATTTTAAAATTATAAAGCTTATATTCATTTGAATTTTGATCTCATAACAATAATAGCTATCTTTACAGCGTTTGCTTTAGGTGGAATATTAAAAGGCGCAACTGGAGCAGGGGCTCCAATTATTACAATTCCTGTGATAGCAGCTTTTTATGATGTAAGAATCGCAGTAATTATCATGGTCATTCCTAATTTATTAACAAATATCGGTCAACTTTATCAATTTAGAAAAACTATCCTTCCTCCTTTTTTTACTGTTTCTTTTGCATTAGGTGGAGGAATAGGAGCTTTTCTTGGTACAATTTTATTAGTTAGTTTGCCAATTAAAATCTTAACCCTAGCTGTAGCAGTCATAGTAATAATATATATTTTACTCAAAATTGCAGTACCATCTTGGAAATTAGTCTATGCAAAAGCAAAAAAATTTGTATTTATTATGGGAGTAGGGGGCGGTATACTTCAAGGTTCAGCAGGCCTGTCAGCACCAATATCAATTACCTTTTTAAACTCTATGAAATTAGAACGAAATCAGTTTATACCAACAATCTCAGTATATTTTGGCGTAATGTCTATATTTCAAATGCCTACTTTGTACTACTATGATTTTTTAAATATAGAGATTATTATTGTAAGTATTATGTCTACCATCGTACTTATGTGCTTTATGCCACTTGGTTCATGGATAGCTAAAAGTATTTCCAAAGAAACTTTTGATAAAGTTACCTTAATTCTTTTGGGATTTATTGCGTTAAGAATAATTTATCTAAATTTGTGATATTTATTTATATCTATTACCGCATACCAACCTTCCATTCTGAGTAACACAACTATATTGAAGATCCCAATCTCTTTTTTTTGCTTTTAAGTTTTGAATTTTGTTTATGCATCCTTGTAAAAATTTATTTGTGTATTGACTGGCATCAGTTGCATCATCAATTTCTAAAAGATTTTCTTTTTTGGATATTTTTGCATAAGAATAAGGTGGAATGTTTAAGTTCTTCTTGTCTTTAAATATAAGTTTTAATTTATTATTAAAGTTAAGAATTTCTAATTTATTTTGTTTTGATATTATAATTTCGTCCTTAAAATTATTTATTTTATAATCAGAGAAAATGACATTATATTTATTTTGAGAGTTATTAGGAACTGATAAAAGGATATTCCCTTTTTTAAAGCTTAAATTTATTTCATATTGATTTGCTGCCAATTGAATATTTTCTATTTTTAATGAAGAGTTATCAGACAAACAAACTTTTGTTTTGTCAGTTAAAAATAAGATTGCAGGGTTTTTCTTTGTACGTAAATAGTCTCCACTTTTAATTTTTGAAGATTTATTGAGTGTATATCTTTTACCGTAGATATCAAGAACATGGACTGTATTCTTGATAACAATAACTTTAATGTCTGAATAACTTAAGGAAGAAGATAATGAAAAGAATATAAGTGAAAAGCCAATTATATTTAGAAGTTTTTTTATTGCATAAATCATAATTTAAATAATGTAGCCATTATAATACTATGGCTACACTATTTTTTAAATTTTTATATTATCCTGGGACTTTTCCATTAACACCTTTGAGGTAATAATTCATACGGAATAAGGCACCATCATCAAGACTTTTACCTGCAGGAATTATTTCTTTACCCGTGTTATCCACTAAAGGACCTGCAAATATATTAATCTTACCACTTTTGAGTCCATCTAGAGCTTCTTGTGCTTTTTTAGCAACGCTATCTGGCATATTTTGGAATTTAGAAATAAGTAACATTTCTGCTTTTAGTCCACCCCAATCATTGCCAGCCCAGTGGTTAGGACCATCACCAGTATTCCATTTACCGCTTTTTAACTCTTCAATTTTTCTAATGTAATATGGACCCCAATTGTTTATAGAAGCAAATAATTGAGCTTTTGGTGCGAATGCAGACATATCAGTGGATTGACCAAATCCAAGTACACCTTTTTTCTCAGCTATTTGAAGCATGGCAGGTGAGTCTGTGTGTTGTGCAAGAATATCTGCACCTTCAGCAATATGTACCTTAGCGGCATCTGCTTCTTTTACTGGATCATACCATGTATTTGCCCATATAACTGAAATTGATGCATCCTTATTTACAGATCTTAAACCTTGAGCAAATGAGTTAATACCCATAATTACTTCAGCTATTGGATATGCAGCAATATATCCAATTTTATTTGTTTTTGTCATTAATCCTGCTACTACACCTTGGATATATCGACCTTCATAAAATCGTATATTACCTGTAGCAACATTTTTAGATCTTTTATAGCCAGTAATATGTTCAAATTTTACATTAGGAAATTCTTTAGCAACTTTTAAAGTTGGTTCCATGTAACCAAATGAGGTAGTGAATATAATTTCATTACCTTGTTTAGCAAGTTCTCTTATCACTCTGGTTGCGTCGGGACCTTCAGGGACATTTTCAACAACTGAAATTTTGACATCATTGCCAAATCGTTTTTCAACCATTTGTTTACCTAATTCATGAGCATAAGTCCAACCATGATCTCCAGGTGTTGTTAAATAAACAAAACCTACTTTTGTTGGGGTTCCAGCAAAAGCACTATTAAATATAAAAAATAAAACTGATGCACCTAATGCAAACAGTGAAAAAATACGCATACAAAATTTTAACATTTCACACTCCTAATTTGATATTAAAATCTTAAAAGTGAATCTTTAAAATAACAATAAAAAAAAATGAATTTTTATATTAAAATATAAAAATGTAAATATTTATGACTTTTTATTGAGTATCAAAAAAAGGTTTCCCAAGAGATGCAGGAACTACGCTATTACTTTTCGAAATTCTCCCAGATATCATTGTTAGAGCAACAATGGTCGCTAAATAGGGCATCATAGAAAGTATTTGAGATGGAATGGGCCAACCCCTTGCCTGACCTACTAATTGAGCGATTGTTATTCCCCCAAAAATTAATGCGCCGACAATTATTCTCCATGGTATCCAGGAAGCAAATACAACTAAAGCTAAGGCTATCCAACCTCTACCTGCAGTCATTCCCTCTGACCAATGGGGTGTCAATACCAGTGGAATGTAGGCTCCTCCAATTCCCGCACACATACCCCCAAAACAAGTGGCGTACCAACGAATTTTTTTTACTGGATAGCCAACTGAATGAGCACTTTGATGGTCATCACCAACGGCACGTAAAACAATCCCTGATTTAGAATATTTTAGAAAATAAGTAATGAAAATAATTATAGCTACCGACAAGTACGCAATAAAATCTTGTTTGAATAAAATCTCTCCAACAAATGGTATATCTGACAATAAAAAAATTTCTATCTTGGGTAAAGATGGAACTGTTTTCCCGACTAAAGGAGCTCCAGCCAAACCTGTCAAACCAGTTGCAAAAATAGTTAATCCAAGCCCCGTTGCAACCTGATTAGTCATGAAGTTAATGGTAAAAATTGAAAATATAGAGGCCATTAAAACACCACATAACCCTCCTGCAATTATTCCAAAATAAGGATTTCCCAACCATAAAACAGCTCCTAAAGCACCTACAGCACCACTTAACATCATACCTTCAACACCAAGGTTCAGAACCCCACTTTTTTCTGTAATTAATTCACCAGTAGCTGCTAACAAGAGAGGTATAGAAGTCGCTATTATTGTTAACATTAACGCATCCATTTAAGTGACCTTTGACCATTTAATCTTATATTTTTGAAGTGTCTCCCCTGTTAATAAAAAAAACAATAGTATTCCTTCAAACAAACCAGTAACCACTTTGGGTATTCCCATAGACATTTGTGCGTTATCTGCACCTAGCTTAACGGTTGCTATAATAATACCCGCAAATAGAATTCCAATTGGATTTAACCGGCCAAGGAATGCTACAATAATTGCAGTAAATCCGTACCCAAAAGAAACTTCAGGTTGCAATTGGCCAATATTTGCAGAAACTTCAATTACTCCTGCCACACCTGCTAAGCCTCCGGATAATAACAAAACAGTAATTGTAATTGTGTTTTGTTTAAAACCAGCAAATTTTGCTGCTTTGGGAGCAGATCCCAAGACATTTATTTTAAAACCGCTCAATGTTTTATTTACAAAAAGCCATGAAATTGGAATTAATAATAATATTAGTAATATGCCATAATGAAGTTGTCCCAAATAACCTATCCCGGGAAAAGGAATCTTGTTGATTATAGCTCCATCAGGGTACGGCTTTGATAATGGGAACCCAAAACTCATAGGGTCACGTAATGGACCTCGAACTATAAAATCTATAAACAACATTGCTACATAAACAAGCATTAGACTAACTAATATTTCGTTTACGTTTAATTTCGTTTTTAGAATTGCAGGAATAAATGCCCACAAGGCACCCCCTATAAAACCAATAACTATCATAATAAATATAAAGAATTTTGTTTCTACACTTGGGAATAACAATGCAAAAGAGCCTGCAAGTAGTGTTCCCATTATGAATTGACCTTCAGCACCAATATTCCATACATTAGCTCTGAAGCACAACATCAAACCGGTTCCAACAATAACCAAGGGACATGCCTTAACAAAAATATCACTTATCCTGTCAATTCTTGAAAAAGGTGAAAGAAATACTTGATATAAAGTTTCTAAAGGGTTGTACCCAAGAAATGTAAAAATTAATAAACCAAAAAAAATTGTTAAAAAAATTGATAAAATTGGAGCAATAATTGTCCAGTTTTTGGAAACTTTATCTCTTGGTGTAAAAGTGATCATTATGTTGTTTCCAATTTATCAGATGTTTTTAATTTTCCACCCATCAACAATCCAACATCTTCAGCAGTAATTTGAGCTACTGGCAAAATCTTACTTAACGCCCCATCATTTATGACACAAATTTTATCAGATAATTCAAAAATTTCTTCTAAATCTTGGCTTATAAGAATTACAGCTTTTCCACTATTGGATAAGTTTAATAATTTTTGTCTTATTGACGTCGCAGCACCTATGTCAACCCCCCAAGTAGGTTGTGAAAAGATTGCAACTTTAGGATCATTAGCTAATGATCGTCCTAAGATAAATTTCTGTAAATTACCTCCCGACAATTGATTTGCTAAAGGATTTGCTTCGGGACATCGAACATCATTATCCTTTATTATATTCTCACTCTCAATCTTACTATTTTGAGGATTATTTAATAAATTTGAAATTATATTGTCAGCTTTAGGATATTTAAAAAAATATGTGAGAAAAGTATTTTCGGCAATTGTAAAATTTGGAACAGTAGCATGAAGTGTTCTTTCTTCAGGAATAGTTTCTATCCCTAATCGCCTTCTTTCTGTAATATTTTTAAATCCTATAGGTTGAGTTTCCAACAAAATATGATTTTCTTTTTCACATTGTGTTTCACCGCTTAATATTTCCATTAACTCTACTTGACCATTACCTGCAATACCTGCAACACCTAATATTTCACCATAGTTCACTTTTAGATTTATATTTTTTAGAGATACTCCAAAATCTGTTTCTTTTGCTTTGTTCAAACCTTTTAATTCCAAAGCAGTGTTTTTAGTAACGTTCATAAGTTTTGTTTTTTTTAAATCAGTAATTTCTTTTCCAACCATGGTTTCAGCAAGAAATTTAGTATTTGTTTTTTTTGCATCAATTGTAGCTATTGATTTACCAGATTTTAAGATAGTCACTTGATCTGCCAATTCTACGATTTCTTCTAATTTATGGCTAATATACAAAATAGAACAACCTGAAGATGCTAAACGTTTTAAAATTTTAAATAGATTTGAAATTTCTTGTGGTGTTAAAACAGATGTCGGTTCATCCATAATTAATAATTTTGGGTTTTGCATTAAACATCTTATTATTTCAACTCTTTGTTGTTCTCCGACTGATAGTTCACTTACCCTTTTCAATGGATCAACAAAAAGCTCCCATTCTTCAGAAAGTTTAAAAATTTCTAAAATTAAATCTTTGAATTTAATTTTTTTGTCTAGTGCTATCAAAATATTTTCAGCAACTGTAAGTGCTGGAAATAAGGAAAAATGTTGAAATACCATTCCAATACCATTTTTTCTAGCAGAATTGGGTGAGGATATAGAAACTTCACTATTATTAATTTCTATGGTTCCTGTATCTGGTTTTAAAACACCGTAAAAAATTTTCACGAGTGTTGATTTACCTGCACCATTTTCACCTAAGAGAGCGTGAATTTCTCCCTTAGCTATAGATATATCAATATCTTTATTTGCACTGAAGTTACCAAAAGATTTATTTATTTTGGACGCTTTTAAAAGAATTTCTGGCTCTTTTTTTATTGCCATAACATACCTATTAAATATTAACTCTAAAAATTAATATGACCATAACAATATATTTATAGTATTCAATTTTTTTGTTTAGAAGTCTTTAATATTAAAAATATCAGAATTGCGATTGATACAAAAATTATAGAGATGAATAAATTGAAATTGCTAACATGCATTTTATTGAAACCACAAGAAAATATAATTATAGTGGTCACAACAATCATTATCCAATGAATTGGTTTACCTAAAAATATCTTATTCACTATGTTTCCTTTAAACTAAAATTTAGTTTACCTTGTAAAAAGTATATAATTAATAAAATTAAAATCCCAAAAAAGTTATAATAAAAACCTTCTAAACCATAAATAGTCATCAATGGTGGGATTAGTAAAGTTACCGAACCAACTAACACTAAAGTTCTTTTGTATAAGTTTAATTTACCATTAAACCATCCTTCGAGACCAAGTGTCATTAACCAATAAGCTAGCAAAACAGCAACAAGACTATATAAACTCCAAATCATGGGACCTTCCATCAAAAGAGACGGATTATAAACAAAGGCAAAAGGGACAATATATTTTGCAATACCTACTTTGCTTGATTCAACAGCTGTAGACATTGGTGGAGACTTTGCAATAGCTGCACCTGCAAATGAGGCCAAAGCCACTGGAGGAGTTATCGTCGAAACAACTCCAAAATAAAATGCAAACATATGAGCGGCTATTGGTAAAATACCAGATTCAATTAATGAGGGAACAATCAATGCAGCCACAGTAATATAAACAGCAGTAGTCGTCATTCCCATTCCTAAAATAATTGCTGAAATGGCGGTAAGACAGAGCAAAATAAATAATACACCACCAGATAAATCTATAACGGATTGTGTGAATTTTAGTCCTAGGCCAGAAACAAATACGGAACCAATAATTATTCCAGCACATGCGCAGGCAATAGTAACAGGGACTGTAGATTTTATACCGCTTTCAAACGCGCCAAGTATATCAACTACAGACATTCTAGTATTTTTTTTCAAAAAACTTAAGGCAATTACAGAAACTATACTCCAAAAGCCAGCAGTCATAGCAGTTTTTCCATAAATCAAAAGACCCACTAGCACAGCCAGTGAAAGCAACATATGACCGCCACCTTTCAATACTTCAATAACGTTAGGTAGCATTGATTTATCAATTTTTTCTATTCCATGTTTTTCAGCTTCGATGTGAACCATAAAATAAATTGTAGTAAAGTATAAAAATGCAGGAATAATAGCTGCAAGTATTACATATGAATAAGGTGCTTCTAAAAATTCAGCCATTATAAATGCAGCAGCACCCATTATCGGAGGAGTTATCTGCCCTCCAGAAGATGCACATGCCTCAACCGCAGCAGCAAATTTTGCTCTATAACCGTAATTTTTCATGAGGGGTATAGTAAAAGATCCTGTTGTTACAACATTTGCAACAGCTGAACCATATACAGTTCCAGTCATTCCAGATGCCACAACTGCTGCTTTTGCAGGACCTCCTGTTCTATGTCCTGTTAAAGCAACAGCTAAATCAACAAAAAATCTTCCAACCCCAGACCTAATCAAAATACCTCCAAATATAATAAATAGAACAATATAAGTGGATGCAACATAAAGAGGTATTCCATAAATTCCATCTGAGGTCATAAATAAGGTGTCTATATATTTAGCAAGTCTTGTAGGTGGTCCATAAAAAAAACCAAAAAACTTGTGAGCGTATAATGCGTGTAGCATAAAAAAACCAGCAACAAAAACCATTGCCCAACCTACTGCACGTCTTGTTGCGTCTAAAACAATAAAAATAAGAATTGATCCGACTATAATGTCGCCAATATACTTGTCACCATATCGCATCATAAAATTTTCGACGTCCCATGTTGTCCATAATTGAATAAATATTATTGAAAGTATTATTATTAAATCGTATGCAAAACCAAAAATTCTGAAATAATTACCTTGTTTGTCATTTTTAATGAGCAGCGGATCTTTTATGTTTTGTCTAAATAAGGGATATATAAAAACTGCTAAAACCATCATCGCAGAGAGATGTATAGATCTAAATGAACGTCCCTCTGGTGTTCCATAGACAGCAACAAATAGATGGTAGAAGGCTAAACCAACAGAAAGCCAGGAACAAACTACAATAATCCAATAATAAATTGATTTATCTTTGTTCCATTCGAGCAACTCGTCAAAAAAACTAATTTCTTTGACTTCGTTATATTCTAATTTTTTAGTATTTTCTGACATTTGTATTTAAAAAAACAAGAAAGGCACATGTTTGTGCCTTTCTTATTTAAATTTACATTACGCCTTGTTCTTTGTAATATTTTGCAGCTCCAGGATGAATGGGAACTGCTGCTCCATTAACAGCGTCTTTAAGTATAACTTTCTTCCAAACACCTTTAACTTTTACAAATTCAGCGTGATTATCCCAGAAGGCCTTAGTCATTTTGTAAACAAGGTCATCTGATAAATCTTTGTGAACAATCATAGAAGTAACAATTCCTAAAGTTGGAATATCTTTATCTAGAGATTTATATGCACTTGCTGGGATTTTACCATAGATGTATCCAGGATTGTTTTTAACAATTCTGTCAATTCTATCTTTAGGTAAGCCAATAAATCTTATACCTGGACTATTTTCAAGCTCAATAAAGCTTGCTTGAGGAACTGAAGTGGCTGCCATAAAAACATCAGCTTGTCCATCTTTCATCAATGCGACTGATTCTTTATAACTAACCATATGAACTACACCACCATTCTTTTTTATAGTACTAAAATCATAGCCATAATCTTTTATAATAGACTCACAAAATGCTGTTCCAGTCCATTTTGGTTTGCCAGGACTAATATTTGCTGATTTCATATCTTCAAAACTTTTAATCTTTGAATCAGCTCTAACTGCAACCTGAAATGCTGCAGGATAGAGTGTCGCAAAATATCTGACGTTTTTATGTGCTTTTTTGAATTTACCTTTTCCTGTGTATCCATTAGCAACAGTATGCGCATAGGTCCATCCAATTTCAGCATCACCACCATCAACTGACATAACATTGGAAATACCACCACCAGAGGTATTAGAAGTTGAAACACCTTTTATGCTAGTTTCCATTACTTGCATTACTTTGGCGCCGAGTGGATACCAAGATCCTCCAGATGGTCCTGATACCATTCTAAGAAATTGGTCTGCATTAGCTATTGATGAAGTAACTAAAAGCGATGACGCAATTAGAATTGCTCCTGAAATACGTTTCATAAAATCCTCCAAATTTAATTGATAATATTAAATATCATTACGAATTATAAAAAAGGTCAAGTGATTGTTGTATTTTTTTTAATAAATCTTATTCTCTATAAATTGAATTAAATCAAGTGAGGTTTTATATGAAAGTTGAACAAGTTAAAATCACTGAGGTTGGACCTAGAGACGGCTTTCAATCTGAAAAAACTATATTAAAGACTGAAGATAAGATTGATGTAATAAACAATCTAATAGATGCAGGTTTTCAAAGAATTGAAGTTTCGTCTTTTGTCTCCCCAAAAGCAATTCCACAATTAGCTGACGCGGCAATAATTTTAGAAAATGTAAAAAGAAACCCCAAAACCACTTTAGCAGCATTAGTGCCTAATGCAAAAGGAGCATTGAGGGCTGTTGATGCAAAACTTGATGAAATTGTTGTTTTTCTTTCCGCTTCAGAAAGCCATAATAAGAAGAATGTAAATAGAAGTGTACAAGATTCTTTGACTGGATTCAAAGAAATTGCAGACATTGCAGGTGAAAATAATATACCAGTTCAAGGTGACATAGCAACAGCCTTTGGCTGTCCATTTGAGGGTAATGTTACAGCTAAAAAACTAGCTGAAATTTCTAATGAGTATAAATTAATGGGTTTTAAAGGTGTTACTTTAGGAGACACAACTGGAATGGCAACACCTCCAGTTGTGACAGACGCTATCAACGCAATAAGGGATAAAGTTCCGGATCTAGAAATTACCCTTCACTTTCATAACACTAGAGGTGTTGGTCTTGCTAATGTTATGACTGGATTGAATGAGGGAATAACTGACTACGAAAGTTGCTTTGGTGGGATGGGAGGATGTCCTTTTGCTCCAAATGCAACGGGTAACATTTGCTCTGAAGATCTTATTTATTTACTTCATGAAATGGGAATAGAAACCGGGATTGATTTAGATCAAATGATTTCAATTGCAAAAAAAGTAGAAAAACTAGTTGGTCATAAATTACCTGGTCAGGTTATGAGAGCAGGACACAGGTTATTGTCTTACTCTATGGACGAAGTACCTACTGCTGTTGGAGCATAAATGACTTCAGAAAATTTTAATGGTGCACTTTCTGGTGTAAAAGTTATTGATCTGACAAGAGTACTGTCCGGCCCTTTTTGCACAATGCTTTTAGCTGATATGGGTGCAGAAGTAATTAAGATAGAACCACCTAAAGGAGATAATGTAAGAAATCAGGGTGACATGGTTGACGGCTATAGTTCTTACTTTGCTCAGTTTAATAGAAATAAAAAATCCATAATTTTAGATTTATATAAAGAAAGCGATAAAGAGTTATTAAAATCTTTGCTTAGTGATGCAGACGTTGTAGTAGAAAATTTTAAGGCTGGAGTTTTTAATAAAATGGGTTTTGATTATAAAACTTTAAAATCAATTAATCCAAAGCTTATTAGTGCTTCTGTAAATGGTTTTGGAAGTAAAGGAGAAATGAGCGACAGACCAGCATTTGACTTCATAGCTCAGGCATTAAGCGGATTTATGTCATTAAATGGTACTGAAGAAAGTGGTCCAATGCGAGCAGCTATGCCTATATCAGATTTAGTGGCTGGTCTATATTGTTCTTTCGGAATTGTGAGCGCTTTATATTCAAGAGTTCAATCAGGAAAAGGGCAACAAGTTGAGTCTTGTCTTACATCAGGTTTAATATCAATGATGGCGTATTTATCATCTGAGAGCTTTGTTACTGGTAAAGCCCCAAAAAAATCTGGTAATAATCATCCTATTCTAGCACCTTATGGGATCTTTCAAACATCTGATGGTGAGGTAGCTGTAGCTCCAGCAAGTGACAAGTTTTGTGATATATTTCTTGAAAGTACTGATTTAACAAATTTGTTAGAAGATGATTTATATAAAAATAATGCAAATAGAATGAAAAATAGAGACAGTCTAAATAAAATTGTAAATGAAAAAATGGTCTTGAAATCGTCAGATTACTGGATAAAAAAACTAAATGACGCAGGTTGTCCTGCAGCTAAAATTGTTTCACTACCAGAGGCTCTTAATAGTCAATTAATAAAAGACACTGATATGGTTATAAGCTCAAACGGCCCCGAAGATAGACAAATAAAAATGACAGGTTTCCCAGTTAAATTATCTGAAACACCATCACAACTTTATAGGCCCCCACCTTTACTAGGTGAACATACAGAAGAAGTACTAAAAACAATAAAAAAATAATTTGGAGAGAAATTATAATGGATTTAAAGACAATAAATTTTAAAATTGAAAATGAAATAGCATTTATTGAATTAAATAGACCAAAACAATATAATTCTCTAAATCAAGCCATGGCTGAGGACTTATTTCAAGTCTCATTAGAATGTGATGATAATCCAAACATTAGATCTGTTTTGATGAGTGGAGCTGGAGAAGATGCCTTTTGTGCGGGTGGTGACGTAAATTCTTTTCATAAATATGGCCATAAGACCGCTAGTCATCTAAAGGAAGTTACAACAATCCTTCATGGAGCTATTTCAAGACTTTCAAGAATGAATGCTCCTCTTGTTGTAGCGGTAAATGGTGTAGCTGCTGGCGCTGGATTTTCTTTTGTTGGATTTGCAGATATTGCAATTGCGTCAACAAATGCAACATTTGTTTCAGCTTATTCAAAAATAGGATTAACACCAGACGGATCCTCAACATACTTTTTGCCAAGAATTATTGGTACAAGAAGATATACGGAGCTTGTATTAACAAATAGAGTTTTAAGTGCAAAAGAAGCACTTGATTGGGGGTTGATAAATAAAGTCGTTGACTTTAAAGATCTAAAAGATGAGGCACATAATTTAGCAAAAAAACTAGCTGCGGGACCATCTCTGGCATTTGGTAAGTTAAAAAATTTAGTCCACAACAGTTTTTTAGATTCTCTTGAAGGACAAATGGAGTATGAGTCAAGAATGATTGCTGAATCTGCAAAAACAAAAGATGGTATTAATGGGATTGATGCGTTCGTAAATAAAAAAACAGTCACATTCAAAGGTGAGTAAGAGAGTCCTTTTATGTCGATTAATATTTTAGCTTTTGACGGTGATGGTATTGGCCCTGAGATAATGAAATCGACACTGAATATCGTTGAGCATTTGAATGAGAAATTAAAATTAAAAATAGATATATCTAAAGAGCCTATAGGTTTTAAATCACTAGAACAAAAAGGGACGACTTTTACAGACGACGCAATAACAAAAGCAAAAAAAGCAGATGCAATTATTTTGGGACCTGTTGACCACAATGCTTATCCATCCAAAATGCAGGGTGGTATTAACCCATCTGGAACACTTCGAATAGAATTAGATTTGTATGCAAATATTAGACCTGCAAAAAATTATAAAAATGTTAAGTCTTTTTCTAAAGAAATGGATTTAATTATTTTAAGAGAAAACACTGAAGGTTTTTATGCTGATCGAAATATGTTTGAAGGGAGTGGTGAATTTAGTCCGTCTCCTGGAATAGGATTAGCTTTTAGGAAAATAACTAAAGCTGCTTCGATTAGAATAGCAGAAACCGCTTTCGAAATAGCTAGATTAAAGAATAATCAAATTAAAAAACCAGTTGTTCACGCAATTCATAAAGCAAACGTAATGAAATTAACGGATGGTATCTTTCTAGATGCATGCAGGCAAGTGTCTAAAAAACACAAAGATATTATTTATAAAGAAATGCTGGTAGATGCTTGTGCTGCGCACATTATAAGAGATCCAAGTCAATTTGATATTATTGTAACTACCAATATGTTTGGTGATATTTTATCTGATTTAGCAACTGAATTTTCAGGTTCCTTAGGTTTGGCAGGATCGCTAAATGCCGGTGAAAATCATGCAATGGCTCAAGCTCAACACGGCTCTGCTCCAGATATTGCTGGTCAAAATACGGCAAACCCAATTTCTCTAATTTTGTCTACAAGTATGTTACTTAATTGGCTTGGAAAAAGAAGAAAGATAAAGGATTTGATTTTGGCATCGAGTTTAATTGATAAATCTGTTACAAATCTATTCGAAAATAAAAATAATTTAACTAAAGATCTTGGTGGAACGGCTTCAACAGAAAAAATAACCGAAAATCTAATTCATATTTTAAATCATTTAATTTAATAAATCATGACTGATCAAATATCTATACCTACAGTTTTTATGCGAGGGGGAACATCCAAAGGATTACTTTTCGACAAAAAAGATTTGCCTTCGGAAGAAAAAAAATTAAGTAAATATTTACTAGCTGCAATGGGTTCACCTGATATGCGTCAGATAGATGGGATGGGCGGAGCTACTTCAGTAACTAGTAAAGTTTGTATAATTTCAAAAAGTGAGGTTGAAAATATTGATATAGATTATTTTTTTGCTCAAGTTTTAGTTGATGAAGCTAGAGTAGATTATGGCCCAACTTGTGGTAATATGCTCTCGGCCGTTGGCCCCTTTGCTATTGAAAAGGGTATGATAGATGCAAAAGAGATTAAAACTGACATAGTTATAAGATCAGTCAATACTGGTTCAATCATAGAAGCAACTATTCAAACTCCCAATAAGAAAGTCAAATATTCTGGTGACTATAAAATTGCAGGAGTTCCTGGTGAAGGATCACCAATATTATTAAAGTTCAAAAACCTAGTTGGGGGTATTACTGGTAAACTTTTACCAACGGATCATCCAACCACAATTATAAATGGTATTGAGGTTACATGTTTAGATGTTTCAATGCCAATGGTTATGGCAAATGCAAAAGATTTTGGGATTGTTGGAAATGAAACTAGTAATGATTTAAATGAAAACAAAACTTTATTAAAAAAAATAGAAGAAATCCGACTTATCGCTGCCTTAAAAATGGGTATGGGAGACGTAAGTGGGAAAGTTATTCCTAAGTTTGCTCTTTTATCAAAACCACTAAATGGTGGAACTATTACTTCAAGGTATTTTACTCCAAAAACCTGCCATGAGACACACGCTGCAACTGGTTCTAATTGTATTGCATCAGCATGTTTAATTTCCAGTACGGTTGCATCTAAAATTACAAATATTGAAGCAACTGGTAACGATAAAATAACGATAGAACATCCCTTAGGTCTGATAGATTGTTTAGTTGAAACTTCAACTACAGTAAATAGTTTTGATAAAAATTTTATCAAATCTTGTGGTGTGTATCGTACCTCAAGAAAAATAATGGATGGTAATGTCTATATTCCAGAAAATATAGATGATGTTTAAATTTACTAACTTATACTTTAAAAACTTTTTTGACTGGTGGCCTCAAAAGTGGGCGTATATTTTCAGTTTATTATTAGCTGTAATTAGTAGTTTGATTGCCTATTATTTAGGTTTGCCTCTACCTTGGATGTTAGGACCATTGATAGGCTGTGGCTTTTTTGCAGCTATTGGTAAATCGGTCAAAATTGGAAAAAAGCCTAGACCTATTTCTAGGGCACTTTTAGGCTGTACTATTGGGGCTAATTTTGGGCCAGAGATTTTAAACAGATTTACTGAAATCGGAGTCTCGTTATTATTTATACCTGGTTTTGTTTTAATTATGGGTCTCACAACTTTTTTATATTTATCAAAAATTATGAAAATGGATCGATCAACGTCAATTTATGGTTCAATTCCGGGTGGATTAAATGAAATGGTTATTTTAGGTCAAGAAATTGGAGCTGATCCAAGGACGCTTGTTTTAATTCATGCAACAAGAATAGTTGTCGTTGTGTTTTTGGCTTCTTTGGTAATATTATTTGTTCCAAATTTAGGTGTTAAAGATTTACCTGAACCAGATTTATTTTATAATTGGAAACAAACCCCAATTGTTATTCTAGTCTCGCTAATCGGATGGTTTTTAGCAGTCAAACTAAAAATACCTGGACCAACAATTATAGGTCCAATGATTTTATCAGCAGCTGCCCATATTTTTCAGATTGTAGATGCAATGCCAATGTATATTATAGTAATTTCTGTTCAAATTTTGCTTGGTTCAGCACTTGGATGTTTATTTAAAAATATTACCCTTAAAGAAATGTCTGGTCCAATATTAGCTGGGTTAGTGACGACTTTAATTGCAATAATACCTTTAATCATAATTTATTATTTTTTAAGTAATATTGGTTATGATACTCTATCAATTTTGTTAGCTTTTTCTCCAGGTGGTCAATCTGAGATGAATATTTTAGCATTGTCTGTTGGTGCAGATATGTCTTTCATAAGCCCTCACCATATGTTCAGAGTGTTTCTTGTGATTATTTTTGCAGGAATTTTACATAAAATCATAAAAAGATTTCTTTAAATCCTTTTACTAAGACTTATTTTTTGAACTAATTAAGCTCATGCCTTTATTATCAACAAAAGGTGCATTATTTATCCAAGACATTTCAAACCCTTCAATACAACCAATATTATATCCATACTGATTAGGATCAGATCGTCTTTTGTGATGGGTATTTATAACACATATCTTACAAAAATAATGTTCAGCTACTTTGGTGTTCCACTTATAAGAGGTTAAAAATTCTCTACCTTCAGTGATAGTTAATTCGTCTATTAAAGCTGTTCCCATAGCAAAGCCTTTTCTAGAACAAATAGAACAGTTGCACCTACGTAAATTTTTTATGTTTGTGCTCACTTCAAATCTAACTGAACTACAATGACATTTCCCTCTAAGGGGTAAAGATAAATTGTAAATTTTCATATCAACTCTTATATTTGTTAAAAAATGAACCCATAATCACTTTTTAATTTATTGGCCAATTCCTTTGTCTTATGTTCGGATATAGGTATGAATGGTGGTCTTAAATTATTCCACATAGTATTTTTAGTTTGTAATGCCAATAAAGATTTTTGTGCTGGTATTGGAGCATAATCCTGAAATAACAGCCTAACTGATTTAACTTTCTTTTGGAGTTCTTTTGCTTCTTCCCATTCTCCGGCATGACAAAGATCTATAACCTTAGATATATCTTTACTATTCAAGTTGGCAGTTGCTGATATACACCCTGGTGCACCTAGTTTGATTGCCTCAATAACGGGAAGTTCTGCTCCTGGATAAACTACTAGCCCATTTATTTTCAGAAGTGCTTCTGTATTCTCCCAAACACCTGAACTATCTTTTATACCTATTATAAAGTTTGGGTATGAAGATTTTAGTTTTTGAACCAGATCAATTGATAAACCTACCCCACTTACCTGAGGTATATGATACAAATATATTTTAAGTCTTTGGTCATTTACACCATCAATTAATTTTTCAAAATATTCATACAGTCCATCATCGCTCATACCCTTGAAATAAAATGGCGGTAAAGTCATTGCACCAAGGCAGCCTAAGTCAATAGCATGTTTAGTAATTTCAATTGTATCAGGTAAATTACATAAACCAGTCCCAGGAATTAATGTTTTGGGGTTAATACCAGATTTAACTAAACCTTCAATTGCTTCCATCCTTTCTTTATTTCCAACTGATAATGCTTCTCCAGTCGTTCCAAAAGGGGCAAGACCAGAACATCCATTTTCCATTAGATTTTGTGCTAGGTCATTATACATTATTTGATCAACTTTAAGTTCATTATTAAAAGGTGTTAAAATTGGTGCAATTAGTCCTTTAATCAATTTTGTCTCCATGAATCCAACTAAATTTCTACATTACTTTAAATTTTGAAAGAAATAAATTTCAATTTGAATTCTGTATTAATAATTTCAGTTTAGGATAAATATATTTTTGGGCTATAGATAAGATTATGAGTACAATTAATAATCTAAAAAAATGATGAGTGACAACAAATGCTGGTTTAATATCTAATGATGAAGCTACTAAACCCATTTCTTGAATTCCACCAGGAGCAAAGGCTAATATTATTGCTTCGGGTTTCGCATCTGTAAAAAAAGATATAAACACTATAAACGGTATCATACAAACTATGAGAGACACGACTATTCCAAATGCAAGCCCAACATAGTTTCTAGCGATTTTCCAATTTAGTCCATGCATGTTACTTCCAAAAAAGCTGCCAACCATAAGTTGTGCTAGAATGAAAATAACAATAGGAGCATCTAAATCAATAATATCAGTCATATGAAGAACGGCACTTAGGATTAACGGTCCAAATAGTCTTTTTCCTGGCAGTTTTATAATTGTTCCAAAGAATATACCACTGGGGATTAATATGAGAATTATAAAACAATCAACTATACTTCCATAAAAAGATGGCCACATTGGTTGTCTTTCAAATGATTCTGGAAATACTAACAATATTAAAGCAGGGATGGTAAATACAGTTATAAAAATTCTTATTATATGTATTAGTCCTACCTTCTTTGAGTTTGCACCACATTCTTCAGCTCCTAACGCCATTTCTAACAGACCACCTGGAGAAGAAATAAAAAAAGCCTCTACCCTTGGTACTTTTAAAATTTTGTAAAGGAACATGTAAGTAATAATAAATGCAATTGGTACATATAAAAATAAGAACATTATAGAAATTAACCAATCATTTAATTCATGAAAAATTGAAGATGAAAATGACTGACCTAACCAAATACCTATAATGCCTACAAAAGGATCTCTAAGTTTTTGTGGAACATTTACTTCGTTTCCACAAAGTGTAAAAATTGCTATTGAAAAAGCAGGTCCTAAAACCCAAGGCAATGGGAATAGTAATAAATTAAAAGTAACGCCTCCTAAAATACCAATAGAAATTGTTATTAAAATAATTTGAATTTTACTCATAAAACATCTATCTCAAAAAAAATATTTTTAGAAAATATTGGTATGTATTTTATTTTACTTAATATATTAAATAAATTATATCTAAATCTCAGTATATGAATAAATGCTAACGGGGGAGTAAATTGTTGGTGAAAAGTAAAAATTCAGAGATTCGTATAAAAGTAAGCTATGCGATTGAGCTTATAACAGAAATATTTCAAGCCAAGTCATGTAGCGACTATGAGGCTAAAACGATTGCTGAGAGGTTAAGTGGATCAAATCTAAAGGGTCATGACAGTCATGGTATCGCAAGAGTTCCTAGATATGTCGAATGGATAGAAAAAGGTTGGGTTTTTCCAAATTTAAAACCTGAACTTGTTGTTGATGCTGGAGCGATGGCGTGTTTAGATGCTAAACAAGGTTTTGGTCAAGTAGCTGGTGAATACGCTGTAGACGAGGGTATTTCTCGAGCTCATGAGCATGGAATTTCTGTAGTAGGTTTAAGAAACTCAGGTCATCTTGGTCGCATTGGCGATTGGGCAGAAAGAGCAGCCGATGCAGGATTAGTCTCTTTTCATTTTGTAAATGTTAGGGGAAGTTTGCTTGTTGCTCCCTTTGGAGGAACTGATAGAAGGGGTAGTACCTCACCTTTAGCTATTGGGGTGCCTAACACCGAAAACAATCACATAATTTTAGATATGGCTACCTCTACGGTGGCAGAAGGAAAAGTAATGGTGGCGCAAAAAGGCGGTAAAAAATTACCTCATGGTGCTCTAATAGATCAAGAAGGTAATCTGACGATTAATCCAGAAGTAATGTATGGCAAAATATCAGATAATGAAGTTCCTAATCCAAATAATGGTACTGGAGCAATAACAGCATTTGGACTACACAAAGGTTCAGGCATTAATTTTATGATGGAAATTTTGGGAGGAGCTTTAACAGGCTCAGGTGTTAATGGTGGAATTCATAAGGATAAACAAAATGTACAAAATGGAATGCTGTCAATTTACATATCTGTCGAAAAGATGGTTGATTTAGATTATTTTACAAAAGAAGTTAAATCTTATGCAGATTTTGTAAGGGCATCTCCACCTGCAAACCAAAATGAAAAAGTTATGATACCAGGTGACAAGGAAATACTAATTAATGAGGATAGAATGAAAAATGGCTTACCGGTGGCTCCTTTAGTTTGGGAAAATATCAGGCAAACTGCTACAAAATTAAATGTTCCGAACCTGCAGAGATTTGAAGAAGCTATAAATTAATATTATGTATCAAAAATTCTATCTCCAGCATCTCCAAGACCTGGGACTATAAACCCTTTTTCATTGAGATGATCGTCTTTTTGAGCGCATATTATAGTTACATCTGAAAATTTTTCTTTAACATTTTTGATACCTTCTTCAGATGCAAGTAAGCAAACTAATGTTATGTCAGACGCATTATTTTGTTTTAGGGTTTCTAGCGAAGATATTGCGCTTCCCCCCGTTGCCAGCATTGGATCACAAAGAAAACATTGCCTATTTTGAAGGTTTGTAGGAAGTTTTATTAAATAATTTACTGGGCTAAGCGTCTTTTCATCCCTATACATACCTATATGTCCAATTGATACATCTTTGAAAATGTCGGTAATACCCTCAGAAATTATCAAACCCGCTCTAAGAATTGATATAACACACGGTTTTGGATCTTGATTTTCGACACCTAAGAAACTTTCAAGTGGAGTATCTATCTTTTTTCTTTTAACCTTAAGATCTTTAAATATTTCAAAACACATTAATGAAGAGATTTTTTTGGCAGTATATCTAAATTCAAAACTATCTGTCTCTTGAGAACGTAGGTTTGTCATAAGTACATTTATTAACGGGTGATTTAACACTTTAACTGTCATAATTTTATCTTTGTGGTCTAAATTTACTCAAAAAACCTGTATATTGCTTTTCTCTTGGCAAAGCATAAGAACCAATTTTACTTGTTTTAATTTGAAGATTAATCAAACCTTCAATTAACACAACTGCTGAAGAAACTCCTTCTATTACTGGCAGACCGTGATTTAGCTCAAGGTCTTTTGCTAAGTTAGACATTCCTGCACATCCAAGAATAATAGCTTCAGAATTATCTTCTAAAATAGTTTTTTCTATGCCCTTATTTAGTTTATCAAGATTATCATTAGAGATTTCTTCTAGATCTAATACAGGTACTTCAATAGCTGATATACTAACGCATTTTTCAAACAATCCATATTTTTTTAGATTATGCTTTAAGGGATTTATCGATCTTGATAATGTGGTTATAACTGAGAAGTTTCCAGATACAATACTAGCCACATGATAAGCTGCTTCTCCAATTCCAATTACGGGTTTGTCGGTAATTGATCTTACTGCATCTAGACCTGTGTCGTCAAAACACGCAATTATATAACCATCAGCATTTATATTATTATTGATTTCTTCGATTAATCCAGGAATACAAAAAGCTTCGTCATAATAACCTTCAATGCTCTCAGGACCAATATTTGGTTCAACTGAAATAATTTCAGTATCTACATTTGCAAAGTTCTTTGCAGTTAAATCTATCTTATGCGTCATTGCTTTAGTAGTGTTAGGATTAATTATACAAATTTTTTTTTTCAAAATAATTATCCTTTATTTCTTTTAAGCCAAATGTAACATACTATTGAAATACCAATTACACTAAATGAGACAAAGGTAGTTACAGTACCTAATGCATATATAACAGGAGTTGTGACTGTTGTAGTCAAACCTTTCAACTCTAATGGAAGTGTATTTCCAGCTCCCATAACTTGAGATGATCTTGCTAACTCATCATATGACAATGTAAATCCAAACAAAGCAATTCCAATTATGCTAGGAGCAATTAGCGGAAAAACAATTTCTTTAAAAGTTTTCCAAGGGCTTGCTCCAAGGTCTCTAGCTGCTTCTTCGTAAGATTTGTCAAATCTGTTAAAAACCGCAAACATAATTAATAATCCAAAAGGAAGCGTCCATGTCAATTGTGCTCCTAATCCACTTGTAAACATTCCTAAAGAAGTTTGAAAAAATTCATTAATATAATTTATATCAAAAGTGGATCCAAGCCATTTAGTGAAATCATCAAGTAACCTAAATTGAAGAGCAACCCCAAGTGACAATACTATCGATGGTACAATTAAGCTTGCTACTGTTGCAAAGAAAAGCATATCGGAGCCCCAAAATTTTTTTCTAAATGCAAGACCTGCACTTACAGATAAAAGAACTGTTAAGACCATAACTATTAAACCCAAGATTATAGATCGTTTAAAAGCTGATCCAATATCTACAACAGAACCGCCTCGCCATAATTCCTCGAACCAATATATTGAAACGCCATTAAGAGGGAAAGTTAACCCTCCATCAGGCCCCTGAAAACTTAAAAGAACAATCGTAAATGTTGGGCCATATAGAAATAATACAAATAAACAAAAAAAGAAAACGCATATATAATAAGTTTTATTTTTTTTATTTAACATTTTAAAGCTCTTTTCGAATATCTATCATTTTAGTCATTATCCATATAATCAAAAGAGTTAATGCCAATAGTATCACAGCATTTGCAGCAGCAGCGGGTAATTGAAGATAACTCATTTCAACGTAGATAATTTTACCAATTGATGGAATTTGTTGCCCACCCATAATCCCGATGGTAATAAAATCGCCCATAACGACAGTAATGACAAAAATAGATCCAATTACAATTCCGGGTTTGCATAATGGTATAATGACATTCCACAATATTTGAAGTCCATTCGCTCCATTATCATAAGCAGCTTCAATGATTGATTTATCAATTCTCATCATAGAATTAAAAATCGGAACTATCATAAACAGTGTGTATAAATGCACAAAAGCTAAAACAATAGAAAAGCCGGAATACAAAAGCCATTCTTGGGGTGTATCAGTTAGACCTATATAAAGTAAAAAATCATTTACAAGACCATTCCTTCCTAGAAGAGGTATCCATGATATCATTCTAATGACATTTGAAGTCCAAAATGGAATTGTACAAAGCAAAAATAATACAATCTGCCAAGTAATTGAATTTACGTAAAAAGCAAGGAAATAAGCTACAAAAAATCCAATGATTAATGTAAAAAACCAAGTTATAAAACAAAAAATAAAAGTTGATAAATACGTTTTAAAAGTAACACACATATCTTTTTCATAGTTAAAGCAATCTTTAAAAATATATATGTAATTTTCAAGAATAAAATCAGGTATTATTGAGTATTCATTATAATCCCAAAAACTGATAATGAGCGTTAATACTAATGGAATAAAGAAAAAAAATATAAATACGAAACTATATGGTATTGATAATAAACCGACTGACGGCTTAATCTTCCAGAATTTAATCATATTTATATTCAATTAAAATTTTAAAAGAATAGGGTAACATTAGTTACCCTATTTTGAAATATTTTTTAGGACGCAATCATTTCATTCCACTTTCTAACCATGTATTTGTTCTCATCCATGGTAGCATTCCAGCATGCGACTCCGCCCATTCTTGCCTCATATGATCCACCATCTCTGATTTCTCCTTTAGAAGCTAATTTTTTGCCTTCTGGACTCATAATATCAGCAGTAGCAGGTTTACCCATCATCCAATAATCCCACTCATAAGCCTCCATGTACTTCTTTGCTGTTGGAATAACAGCTGAATAGTAACCTTGACGATTTAAATAAGCACCTACCCAACCAGATAAATACCAATTTATAAATTCGTAGCAAATATCAGCTTGTCTTCCTTTAGTAGTAGATGGTAAACCAAAACCTGCTGCCCAAGCTCTATAACCTTCTTTAAGCGGCTGATAGACACATGGAATACCCTTAGTTCTGACTGCAGTAATCGCTGGTGACCACATTGACTGTATTACAACTTCACCAGATGCCATTAGATTTACACTTTCGTTAAAATCACTCCAGAAGGCTCTAAACTGACCCGCTTTCTTAGCTTCTGTAAAAATTTTCATTGTTAAATCAATTTCTTCTTTGGTCATGTTACCTTTATCTGGATATTTGTACTCACCCATAGCTTCCACAACCATAGCAGCGTCCATTATACCAATTGATGGTATATTTAAAATTGAAGCTTTTCCTTTGAATTCTGGATTTAACAATTCCGCCCAAGTACTAATTGGTCTTTTAATAAGATCAGGTCTTATACCTAAAGTATCAGCGTTGTAAACAGTAGGAATCAATGTTACGTATTGCGTTGGCTCAGAGGCAAATTCTTTAGATTGTGAACCCTTAAGATACATCACTTTTTTAGGTGCTGTTCCTTGATCTCCTATTTTCTTTCCTGCAACCTCTCCTTTAGTAAATGCAGAAGTTACATTATCCCATTCTTTTATTCTTTTGGTATCCATACCTAATAAGTTTCCAGATGGTACCAACTTAGGCATACTAAAATACTCAGAGTCAACAATATCAAAACTGTTTGGTTGCGTGAAAATCGTTTTTACAACTTCGTCAGTTGTCTTAACAATGAATTTGACTTTAATTCCAGTGTCATCAAATAATTTTTTTTGGACTGCATCACCCATGTTCACAGCTGTTCCAAGGTATCTGATTACTGGAGCATCTGCGGCATGTATTGCTGGAAAACCTTTTAGCAATCCCGCCCCTGCAACTGCACCTATCGCTGCAGTTGAAGTTTTAAGCATATTACGCCTAGTTAAACTTTTTTTCATATTAACCTCCAAAATGTTAATGTTAAAGTTGTAAAATTAATTTAATTATAATAAATATCTTATGATGTGGAAATATATGCTGCATACTTTTTAAGCAATGCATCATTTTTTTTTAAAATTGATTAAAGTCTAGACAATTTTAATCTATAAACTTACGCGAAAGTATAAATTTGGTAAATAAATTGAATAATCCGGAAAATCTAGAATTTGCGATTCTAACAAAAAAATACGGTGAAACCATTGCTGTTGATAGTATAAATCTTAAAATACCAGCAGGAACATATTGTTGTTTTCTGGGTCCTTCAGGTTGTGGTAAAACCTCAACTCTAAGAATGATAGCTGGACACGAAGAAATTTCAGGAGGTGACATTCTTTTAGGTTCAAATATCATAAATGATTTGCCCCCAGCAAAACGTGGAACCGCAATGATGTTTCAAAATTATGCTCTTTTTCCTCATTTATCATGTCTAGATAATGTTGCGTTTGCTTTAAAGATGCGTGGCATAAAAAAAAACATAAGATATGAGAAATCTCTAGAAATGTTAAAATTAGTTCAAATGGAAGATTACTCTGATCGATATCCTAACCAGCTTTCAGGTGGTCAACAACAACGAGTAGCACTAGCGAGAGCCTTGATTACAAATCCTTCTATATTGCTTTTAGATGAACCTTTATCAGCTTTAGACCCTTTCTTAAGAATAAAAATGAGAAGTGAATTAAAAACATTACAAAAAAAGCTTGGTATATCATTCATTCATGTAACTCATTCACAAGATGAAGCAATGGCTTTAGCTGACATGATTGTTGTAATGAATAATGGAAAAATTGAACAAGTTGGTGATCCTTATGAAGTTTTTAATAAGCCCAAAAATGAGTTTATTGCAAATTTTGTTGGAGGACACAACGTAATTTCAAAAAATAACAAATCTTATTCAATCAGAATGGACCACATACGAATAATCAATAATATAAAATCAAAAAATTCATATCCAATGACTGTGAGTGAAATTGAATATCAAGGTCAAATTGTCAAAGTTACAGGTTTAACTAAAGATTTTGGACGATTAAGTGTATCCATAGGTGATGAGAATTTTTTAAAAAATAAATTTGATATTGACGATGAAATTTTTTTAAGTTGGGACAAAACAAAAGAAAATTCATTGGTTTAATATTATTTATCTTTATTGATTTTTTTAAAAATTAGAAGTTATAATCTTAAAATAATTAATTCATTTGAGGTAATGGTCTTTGACAGATTCAAAAAATATTCTCTATATAAATAATAAAAAAGTAGAGGTTACAAATGTCTATCACGATATTACTCTATTAGATTGGTTGAGAAATTATCATAAAATAACTGGAACAAAAGAAGGTTGTGCTGAAGGCGATTGTGGGGCATGTTCAGTTATAATAAATAAAAAAAATAAAGAGGATTCAAAACCCATAAACTCGTGCTTAGTAAGATTAGGCCAAGTAATAGGTTTTAACATTACAACCATAGAAGGTTTAGGTTGTGATAAAAATCCTCATCCATTGCAAATGGCTTTTTCAAATGAGTATGCTTCTCAATGTGGATATTGTACGCCAGGATTTATTATATCAGGTGTTAGTTTAATAAATTCTGGTAAAGTAGTTAATAATGATACTATAAATGATGCAATTTCAGGAAATTTATGTAGATGCACTGGTTACTCTCCAATAATAAAGGCAATTAAATCTGTATCAGATAGAAAAACAAAATTAAAAAAAGTTGAAATTATTAATAAAGAAAAAAAAGTTCGTTTCGGAAACATTACTTATTTAAAGCCAAATAATTTAAAGGAGCTCAAAGATTATTTAGAAGTAAAGAGTTTTCAATTTATTGCAGGTGGTACAGATTTAAATCTTCAAAGACCTATCATAAACGAAAAAGAAAATAATATTATATGTTTAAGTTCCATTAAAGAGTTGAACTTTATCAAAAAATTTAAGGAAAAAATGGTTCTTGGAGGAGCGGTCACAATTGAAAATTTTCTTGATTCAGTTCGATCAAAAATGCCTGAATTAATAGAGATTCTTCAAAGGTTTGGATCACCACAAATTAGAAATCAAGGAACAATTGGAGGAAATTTATGCACGTCAAGTCCAATTGGAGATTTAGCCCCATTATTAATGGTTTTAAATTCTGATATAAATGTGTTTGGAAAAAATGGTATTAAAAAAACAAACATAAAAAACTTTTTTAAGGGTTACCGAAAAAATATTTTGAAAAAGGATGAGATAATTTTATCTATTGAAATACCTTATCCAAACCAAAAAAATAAAATTTTTTCCTGGAAGCTTTCTAAACGATATGATCAGGATATATCAACTATTTCTCTTGCCATAAATATACAAACTCAAAAGAATATAATAAAAGAAATACAAATGGCTGCAGGAGGCGTGGCAGCAACACCAAAGAGTCTTGACAAATTATGTAAATCAATGCTTGAAAAAAAATTAGATGATGCAATAGATTTTGCAACTGAAAATTTAGATAAATTTATCCAACCAATCTCAGATTTAAGGGGTTCAAGTCATTATAGATTAGAGGCAATGAAGGGGCTGTTTAGAAGACTACAAATTTGTTTAAGGCAAGATAAAGAAAGTTTATCAATAATGGAAGTTTAAGAATGAATAATTTAAATAAAATTCCAATTCACGATTCTTCTTTAAGGCATTCCACTGGTCAGGCTATTTATATAGACGATATGCCTGAGCAAGAAAATTTATTGCATGGGACTCCCGTTCTATCAAAAGTTGCATGTGGAAAAATAAAAAAAATTAATTCTGATAAACTAAAAGATCTACCATTTTTTACAAAAATAATAACAGCAAAAGACATCCCTGGCGAAAATGAGATTGGTCCTATCAAAAATGGTGAGCCTATTCTAGCAGACGATTTTTTTTCATATTTAGGCCAACCAGTCGCGATTGTTTTGGCAAAAACACATCAAGAAGCCATTTATGCGAGCAGTTTAGTTGAAATTGAACTGGAGTTTACAACTAAACCTATTCTTAATTTAGATGACGCTTATGAACAAAAATCTTTTTTAGAAGATCCAATGATTTTAGAAAAAGGCAACATAAAAAAAGATATGTCTAAATCAAATTATACGTTATCTGGTAATTTTGAAATTGGTGGACAAGATCACTTTTATTTAGAAACACATGTTGCCATAACTTTTCCTGGAGAGAATGACGAATACGTTGTCTGGTCAAGTACTCAGCATCCTACTGAGGTTCAACACGGTGTTGGAAAGGTGTTAAATATTCCATCAGCTAAAATTGATAGTAAAGTTAGAAGGTTAGGAGGTGGATTCGGCGGAAAAGAGAGCCAAGCAACTATTTTTGCAGCAATGTCTGCTTTGGGAGCCTATTTAACACAAAAACCTGTAAAGATACGTCTTAACAGACATATTGATATGACAGCTTCAGGAAAAAGACATGACTTTAAAATATATTACACCGTAGGATTTACAGTTACTGGCAAGGTTCTGGCTTTGGATATAAAACTTTTAAGTAATGGTGGTAATGTTTTAGACCTTTCGGGCCCTGTAATGACAAGAGCTTTAACTCATCTTGATAATTGTTACTTTATAAAATCACTAAAAGCTATTGGGTATGTGTGTAAAACCAATACAGTTTCAAATACAGCCTTTAGAGGTTTTGGCGGTCCACAAGGAATGTTGACTATCGAAAATATACTTTATTCAGTTAGTCAATATTTACAAAAGCCAATAGATGAAATTCGTAAAATCAATTATTATTCAAGATTAAATGGTTTTAAAACACCATATGGTCAAATTGTAAAAAACTTGAGGATTGATAGGATTTTAGATGAGGTCTATAAGTTAAGTGATTATAAAAACAGACTTAGGCATATTAATAAGTTTAATTTAAATCAAAAAAATAATAATTTACCCTTCAGAAAGGGTATAGCCTTAATGCCTGCAAAATTTGGTATTTCATTTAATAAACCATCATTAAATCAAGGAGGAGCGTTAGTCCATGTATACTCTGATGGATCAATTAGATTAAATCACGGTGGGACTGAGATGGGCCAAGGGTTATTCATTAAAGTTGCCCAAGTAGTTGCTGAATGTTTTAAGGTTCCTCTTGAACAAATTCACATTACTTCAACAAATACTGCAGAAGTACCAAACACCTCAGCTACAGCAGCTTCTTCTGGTTCAGATTTAAATGGAATGGCTGCATGGAACGCATCAAATGTTATAAAAAAAAGAATGATCGACCATGCTGCAAAATTATTTAAAAAAAATAAAAAAGATATTGTTCTTGGTGAAGGTAGAATTATTTGTGGTAACAGAAGTTTGTCTTTTTCTGAGTTAGCCTTTTCCTGTTGGGAAAATCGAATTTCTTTATCTTCTACAGGTTACTATAAAACTCCCAAAATTTCATGGGATCAAGGTAAGTTGAGGGGTCATCCTTATTTTTATTTTACATGGGGAGCTGCAATTTCTGAGGCCTTATTAGATATAAATACCGGAGAGAGTAGAATACTAAGAGCTGATATTGTTCAAGATTGTGGAAATTCTCTTAATGAAAATATTGATATCGGTCAAATTGAAGGAGGTTTTATTCAAGGTTTGGGGTGGTTGACATGTGAAGAATTATGTTTTTCCAAAGAAGGAAAATTACTTACAACTGGGCCGTCTACATATAAATTACCTGGGAGTAGAGATATTCCTCAAATCTTCAATGTTAAATTACTAGAAAAAGCAGATAATGAAGAAAAAACCATCTTTAGATCAAAAGCTGTGGGTGAGCCACCTTTACTACTTGCAATTTCTCATTTTCTGGCGCTGAAAGAAGCAATCAGGGCTTCTTCAACAAATTCAAGACCTGAGCTTCTTAATTCTCCAGCTACTCCATCTGAAATTTTGAAAGTCTTAAAAGTTTAGTTATCAACAACATCTTCTCTAACAACTGCTTCTTTTGGAATTCGTGAAAACTTTACTCTTCATCTCTACTATAATTATACATTTAAAAGTTTGATAAATATTGTTACATTACAACACAAAAAATTTTCGAGCTTTAGTATGAAAATAGCAAATTTATTAATTAAAAATGCTCAAATAATTGCAACAATGGATGATGAAAGAAAAGAAATATCTAACAAATCTATTTATTGTGAAAATGGCAAAATTATTGACATCGGGGATCTTGAAAATTTTAATTATAACCCTGGATTAATTATTGATGCACATGAAATGGTTGTTATACCTGGTTTGGTAAATACTCATCATCATTTATTTCAAAATTTGACACGCTGTTATCCTGGCTCCCAAAATGAGTCATTATTTGGATGGCTTACTAATTTATATCCTATTTGGAGTAAAATATTACCCTCTGATATTTATATTTCAACTTTAATTGGATTATCTGAAATGGTTATTAGTGGGTGTACTACTTCTAGTGATCATTTATACCTCTTTCCAAATGGATCAAAGCTTGAAAATCAGATTGAAGCAGCAAGTGAGGTTGGTTGTAGATTTCACGCCACTAGAGGCTCAATGAGCATAGGTGTTAGTAAGGGAGGACTTCCGCCAGACACACTTACTGAAAACGAAAACTCAATTATAAAAGATTGCCAAAGGGTTATTGAAAATTTTCATGATTCTTCTGAATTTTCAATGTTAAAAATTGCTTTAGCACCATGTTCTCCATTTAGCGTTAGTCAAGATTTGATGAAGGAAACTGCTAAGTTAGCTAGAAATTACTCAGTTAGTATGCATACTCATTTAGCAGAAAATAACGAAGATATTGTTTATACCAAACAAAATTTTGGTATGACACCAGGTGAGTATATTGAAGACTTAGGGTGGGTTGGAGATGATGTTTGGCATGCTCATTGTGTAAAATTAAATGAAGATGAAATTGAATTATTTTCTAGAACAGGTACTGGTATTGCTCATTGTCCTTGTTCAAACATGAGGTTAGCAAGTGGGATAGCTCCTTTGAGAACGTGGATAGATAAAGGTGTGAAAGTAGGGTTAGGTGTAGACGGTTCAAGTTCAAATGATAGTGGATATCTTTTAAATGAAGCTCGCCAAGCAATGTTGTTACAGAGAGTAAACTTAGGTGCTAATAAATTTTCACCAAGAGAAGCATTATTTACTGCAACAAAGGGTGGTGCAGAAGTATTAAATAGAAATGACATTGGTCAGATTTCTATTGGTAAAGCTGCAGATTTTGCAATATATGATTTGAATAAAATTGCTATGTCTGGAGCTTGGAGTGATCCACTGGCAGCGTTGGTATTATGTACCCCTTTGGAAACAGCGTACACAATTTGTAATGGAAATATAATTTCTCAAAAAGGTCATTTAAATAATTTTGATCTTAATTTATCTGTAGAAAAACATAAGGTTGCGTCAAAAAGATTGCTGGATTTATAGAGTTATGTATCTAGTTTCATTATCTGTGAAATGATATTCTTTTAAATTAATAGAAGAATCTTCTTGATCATTTATTCTATCAATCACCCAAAAATCTTGTTTCTCATTAACTAAAAGAGGGTGGTGCCAAACATTTTTATTGTATGTAACACCAATATCTCCGTTAACATGGAAACATCTTAAAGTATCTAAATTTGGTAATTCATTTATTTCCTCACTAACAACTATTAACCAATCATAATCTTGAATTGGAAGAAAACTTTGTGAGGCAACAGGATGTTTTTCCATAATCTTTATTTCTATAGGAAGTTCTCTTGGTAAACCAGAAAAGATAGAAATACCTGAATTTCCATCTTTACTTTCTAAATCTAACTTTGAAATGTTATGATATCTAGTAGTAGTTCCTTGATTGATAGAACGCAATTTTGATGCATTTTTCTTTTCTAAAACATTCCCAAATCTAGAAAAAATATCAGAATCTAATTTTTCAATTGGAATATTATTCATTTTATAATTTTATACCAAAAATTCTTAATCTTGATACTCCTCCGTCGGGATAAATATTTAATCTGACATGAGTTATACCTTTAATTGACGTATCATTAACTTCGTAATTATGTATATTGTCTGCTTGAAGTTTTGATTTATCCAAGATGTATTTCCAGTTATGTGAGTCATTAATCACTTCTTCTAAACCTTTGTTTTTGTCAAAGTTTGAGACTTGCACTGATGCTTGATCTGGATAATTTCCTTTAAAATGAGCAGTATCTATTTCAATTTTTTTTATCAGACCCTTGGTTGCTAATTTAATTATAATCCAGTCATTACCAGGTTCTCTTCTCCTTCTAGTTTCCCATCCATCACCCATTGTTTTTCCTCTTCCATGAGATAGAAGAGCAGATACGTCACCATAATGAGCATTATTATAAGCAACAATAGAACCACCTAATTTTAAAGATGATAATTCAATTAGATCATTTTTATTATCATAATTCTCCCAATTAAGTTTTACTTCACCAAATAATCTTAATCTTGCAACTCCTCCATCAGGAAAAATTTGTAATTTTATGAAATTAACTTTTGTTTTTGATTCAATTTTAAATTTATTACCGGAATCACCTTTTAAAGATGTTTTAGAGAGCATTTTAATCCAGTCTGAGTCTTTGCTAGGTTTTTGATCACTATATAGACCTTCAATTGAAGCAAAAGGAGGAAAATTTCCGGTAAAAAAACTTGTATCAATATCTATCTCAGTAATAATTCCTGGAGATCCTAATTTTATTATAGCCCAATCATTGCCACCATCTCTTCTTCTTTTACTCTCCCATCCATCCATCCACTTTCCATGCTCATCATATTTATCTTCAATGAAGACTGGCTCTTTGTCATCTAGCATACGGGAAACTTCACCGAAAAAATCATCAGAAACTTCAATTATTTTTGTACCAATTTTTGGAGAAGCTAGATTAGTTAAATTTTGATTTATATCGTTAGTGCTCATTTTTTTCCTATTTATTTAAAGCATACAAAAATCTCTAGAAATATATTTTCCTAAATTTTTGTTAACTATGAATTCATTCTGATCGTAAATTTTATTACCTCTTAACCAAGTTTGTATTGGCCATCCAGTAATATCTAAACCTTCATAAGGCGTATAATCAGAGCCATGGCTTAGATTAATTTGTTGAATTGTATCTTTTTTATTAGGATCCCAAATTGTTATATCAGCATCAGATCCAACTTTAATTGATCCTTTTTGAGGATAAAGTCCATACATTTTGGCAGGATTAGTAGAAGTTAGCTCTACAAACCTTTCCAAGCTGATTCTATTTTTGCTTACTCCTTCAGAAAACAAAATTGGCAATCTTGTTTCCACTCCTGGGATACCATTTGGGACCCATTTAAATGATGTTCTTGCTCCAGGCCTGTCTTTACCCTTACTATCTTTAAAACGGAATGGGCAGTGATCTGATGAAAAGATATCAAAAGTTCCATCGATTAATCCATCCCAAATAGCCTGTTGACTTTCCAAATCTCTTGGCGGAGGTGAGCATACGTATTTTGCTCCCTCAAAATCCATATTTAATCCCTTCATATCATTTTCAGTTAAACAAATATATTGAGGGCAAGTTTCAGAAAAAATTTTAATTCCTTTATCTTTTGCCCATTTAATTTGAGATAGTGCCTCCTCTCCCGAAACATGAACAATTACAATTGGAATATCAACTATTTGGGCATGACTTATGGCTCTGTGCGTTGCTTCTCTTTCCACGATCTGAGGCCTAGATAAACCATGATAATAAGGGGCTAATTTTCCTTCATCTTCTAATTTTTTTGTTAAAAATCTAATAGCATCATATCCTTCAGCATGGACCATAACTAACGTTTTCTCATTTTTAGCAACTTCGAAAACTTTCAAGAGTTCTTCATCATTTAAAACCAGATTGTCATATGTCATAAATACTTTGAAAGAGGTATAACCATCTCTAGCTAGTGCAGGGAGTTCTTGTCCTAAAACTTGTGGTGAGGGGTCACTTATAATTAAGTGAAATGAAGTATCTACAAACAAATTGCCATTAGCCTTTTTATGATAACTTTCTACACATTCTCTGAGGGATTGTCCTTTTTCTTGCATTGCAAAAGGTAAAACTGTGGTATTACCTCCAGCCGCGGCAGATTTTGTAGCGCTTTGAAAGTTGTCAGCCATTTCAACGTCTGGTCCTGATGGTTGATCTATGTGGACATGGGCATCTATACCGCCAGGCAGAACTAATAGGTTAGAAACATCCTCTACAATTTTTGCGTCAGCATTAATCTCGCCTATTTCACGAATTTTTCCGTCAGCAACGGCAATGTCGCAGTCTTCTACACCATTTTCAGTTACTGTTTTTCCATTTTTAAAAATTATGTCAAAGTTTTTCATGAACTATACTCCAATGACTATTTATTTTTCAGATTATGAACACTCATATAAAGTTGATTAATCAAACTTCTTTCATTTTCTTTAAGAAAAGAAATATTTCCGGGTGGCATGGCATACGATAGCACAGACTGTTTATATATATTATCAATATTGTTTATTATATCTGTAGGTGTTTCTAAATTGACTAATTTTGGAGCATTTTTCATTTTTTCCCATAAAGGCTCTTTTGCATGACACATCGAACATTTAGATACAATTATCTCTTGAGCACTTACCAAAGTTTTTTCTGGGATTAGTTCGATCAAAGTAGCTGTGTTTTTTACGTTATTTAGTTTTGGTTTACCCAAGTCTGAAATATAAAAAATTATTGATCCTAGAATTATTATTGGAACACATACCCAATAAGGTGGTTTGGCTCCAGTATGTTTAATATTGAAAAAATGTCTAATGAGCGCTCCAATTATTAAAATAATTGAAATGATTATCCAAGAATATTTTGTAGCATAAATTAAAGGATAATGATTTGAAATCATTATAAAAATCACTGGCAATGTTAAGTAATTGTTATGAAGAGATCGTTGTTTAGCAATAGCACCATGAATTGGGTTAGGGGTCTCATTTGCAAGCAAACTAGCTACAACTTTTTTTTGACCAGGAATTATGATCATAAGAACATTAGCAACCATTATAGTACCTAAAACTGTACCTATCTGCATAAATGCTCCTCTATAACTAAATATTTCAGAATAAGCCCACGACATGACAGTGATTAAAATAAATATAGAGCTGATTAATACATAGACATTTGTTTTTAATGACAATCTGCACACAAAATCATAAATTACCCAACCAAAGACGACACCTAGTAATGAAATCATTACAGCTTCATATTTTTCTAAATCATATTTGACAATATCAATCATGTATAATTCAGCACCTGCGTAATATATAAGAGCTAACAAAGCAAAACCTGAAACCCAAGTTGCATAGGCTTCCCATTTAAACCAGGTTAATTCTGAAGGCATTTTTGACGGTGCAACAAGATATTTAACTAAGTGATAAAATCCACCTCCATGAACTTGCCAAGCTTCTCCATGAGATTTATCTGGAAGATTCTTATTTTGTTTTAAACTTAAATCTAAAGCAATAAAATAAAAGCTTGAGCCAATCCATGCAATACTTGCAATGACATGGAACCATCTCAAAATTAGTTCAGTCCATTCTTCCAATAAAAATATCAAAAAATTAGCTCCCTCTATAAGTACTATAGCCAAAAGGAGATAGTAATAGTGGTACATGGTAATGTTCAGATTTATTATTTACAAAAAATCTAATGGGTATTTTGTCAAGAAAAACATGTTTAAGGTAACTATTTTGTTTTTTCAGATAATCACCAGCAAAAAATAATAATTCGTAATGACTTTCCTCTAAGCTTTCAGCAGATAACAATGGTTCGTCAATTCTACCATCCTCATTAGTCAAAACAGTTTTGATCAAAATTTTCTCAATATCCAATATTTTGTACAATTCAATTTTTAATTCTACTGCCGGTTTACCCTTGCTAGTATCTAAAACATGAGTTGAAAGACCCGCCATATTTTTCTCTATTTAAATTTGTATAAAGTATGCTTAAATTCACTGACATAATAATGTCAGGTAAAATAATGTACAATAAAACTTTCAAATTTCTTTTTAAAAAAATGGAAAGAGAAGAAATAATAGATCTACTAAAAAGTGTTTATGAGCATTCTAAATGGGTACCAGAAAGATTGTTAAATGAGAATATTAGTGAGTTTCAAACCAAAGAAGAATTAAAATTGATGATGAAAAAAATAGTTGATGATTCTTCAGAAACAGAGAAATTAACTTTGATTAATGCTCATCCTGAACTTGGAAAAAAACTTCAAAAAAAAGAAAAATTAACAAAGTTTTCGGAAGATGAACAAAAGTCTGCTGGTTTAGATCAATGCTCTGATGAAGAATTTAAAATTTTAACTAATCTCAACAATGAATATAGATTAAAATTTAAATTTCCATTTATAATTGCAGTGAAAGGTTTAAATAAAAATCAGATCATAGATAATATGCAAAAGAGGGTTAAGAACAGTAAAATTAAAGAATTTGAAACTGCTATCAGTGAAATTCACAAAATTGCTGAACTAAGAATTAAAGATTTGACTTATTAAGTAGCTAATTTAATTTTTATTCCAGATAAATTTTAGGAAGGTAAATGACAAAAGAGTTTAAAGATATGAAAGGTGTTATTGCCATTGCAACAACACCTTTTAACAATGAAAACTTAATTGATTTTGAATCAGTCGATAGACTTTCAAATTATTACATAGAAAGTAAAGTTTCAGGGGTTACAATCCTTGGGGTTATGGGAGAGGCTCACAAGCTGAATATTGAAGAACAAAAAACATTAATAAAAAGATACGTAAATAACTTAATTAATAGTGTTCCAGTAATTGTAGGGGTTTCTAATGCTGGTCTTGATAACTTAGAATTACTATCAAAATTTTCAATGGATTCTGGGGCCTCTGGAGTTATGGTATCTGGTAATAATGGTCTAAAAAATGACGATCAAATCAAATCATATTTCAATCAAGTTGTAGATCGCACTAAAGATATTCCAATTTGTTTGCAGGATTATCCACCCACAACTAATGTTTACTTTTCTGAAAGTGTTATAAATACTATAATGGAAAACCATCCTTCAATTGAAATGTTTAAGCATGAAGACTGCCCAGGACATAATAAATTATCAAGACTTATTAAATATAGAGACAATCATTTAAACAGAAAATATAGCATCTTTGTAGGGAATGGAGGCTTATATGTTCCCCAAGAACTCGAGAGAGGCGCTGACGGAATTATGACGGGTTTTGCATTCACTGAAATGTTGGTGAATTTACATAATTTATTTTCTAATCATGATAAAGAAAAAGCAGAAGACTTATTTGATATATATTTACCACTTATAAGGCATGAACAGCAATTTGGAATAGGTTTAGCCTTAAGAAAATTTGTCTTACAACAGAGAGGTATTATTAAATCGTTAAATGTGAGATCTCCTGGGCCTGTTCTTACAGAAGACGATATTAAGGAAATGAATTATTTATTAAAAAGATTACACTTAAAATTAACTGAAAAAGGTCTTACAATTCCAAAAGGAATTAATTAGTGGCATGAAAATATTATTGTATAACCCAAACACTTCTGAATCTATAACTGAAACACTTTATGAAACTGCCAAGTTGGTTGTAAGTAGTGAAACAACCTTAATTCCTAAAACAGCAGAAAAGGGTTTCCCATATATATCAACTAAAGTTGAAGCCCAAATTACTGGCACTTTAGTTTTAGAAAAATTAGCAGAAATACATCCACAATATGATGCCATAATTATAGCTGCCTTTGGTGATCCAGGTCTGATACCGGCAAAAAGTTTGTTTAACTTGCCTATAATTGGGTTAGGGGAGGCAGCTATGTTGAGTGCTTGCTTATTTGGTAAAAAATTCTCAATAATCTCATTCACTAATGCAATGGCGTCTTGGTATGAAGAAAGTGTTGAATTACTAGGATTACAATCTAGATATGCAGGATTTAGAGCTATTGATGGTGTTAATTTAACTATTGATAAAATCCAAACGCTTCAGAAGAAATCTCTAATTGAATCTGCCAAAAATGCTATCAACCTTGATGGTGGTGAGGTTATTATATTTGCAGGGGCTCCATTGTCTGGATTTAAAAAAGTTGTTCAAAAAGAAATTAGTGTTCCTGTAATTGATTGTGCTGAAGCAGCTGTAAAGCAAGCAGAATTAGCTGTCGTTATGAATCAATATACAATAAACAAACATAAATTACCTCCAAAATCATCTATTGGGGTAGATAAAAATTTATCGGAATTGATTGCTCACAAAGTTGATAATGGTTCATAAATGAAAAGAAATTTTATTGGTTATGGAAAAGAAAAGCCAAAAATTCTTTGGCCTCAAAAAAGTAAAATTGCAGTATCATTTGTTGTAAACATTGAAGAGGGTGCAGAGCTCTCGATTTCATCAGGCGATAGTCAAAATGAGCATGTATACGAAAATAATAAAATTAAAATATTAGATATCCCTGATCTTTGTATGGAATCTCATTTTGAATACGGTTTAAGATCAGGTATTTGGCGTATTTTTGACGTTTTTGATAAATATAACGTAAAAGCAACATTTAGTTGTTGCTCACGTGCATTGGAAAATTCTCCATGGCTCATTACAGAAATACTGAATAGAAAACATGAAATATCTGCTCATGGTGTAAAGTGGATTTCTCATGCTTATTTAAGTAGAGAGGAAGAAAAACAAATAATTAATGATTGTTACGCATCAATTCTAAAACTTTCTGGTCATCCCCCACAGGGTTGGCATACAAAATCAAGTACGTCACCATTTACTAGGGATCTTTTAATAGAACATGGAGGTTTTATATATGATTCTAATTCTTATAATGATGACATACCTTATGTAATAAGACGAAATGATAGGAAATTTGTAATTATCCCATATTCATTTGATACAAATGATATGAGATTCGATGGGAACAATGGTTTTGTACAAGGCGATGATTTTAATACTTATTGTAAAGAATCATTTAATCAACTTATCTCAGAAACAGATGATGGTTCTTTAAGAATGATGTCTATTGGAGTACATCCTAGAATTATTGGAAGACCAGGAAGAATTAAAGGACTTGAAGATTTTATCAAACATATAAAAACATATCAAAATGTATGGATACCAACAAGGATAGACATAGCCAAACATTGCTTAGAAAAAGATTTATTCAATTTTTTCTGATTAAATTTATGACATATATTTTGAGGTGTTATGACAAAATTTTGCTTACGTTCAATTCAATTTGACTCTGTTTTATTATGAATGCTTAATTATTAAACATTTAAAATGAAAGGTATTAAAAATGATTACAAAAATTTTAAAAAAAATGTTTCTTTTTGTAACTGTATCTTGTTTTAGTTTTAATTTGCATGCAGCAGATTGGACAATGGCCTCAGGATACCCAAAAAGTAATTTTCATACTCAAAATATAATTAAATTTATAGATGAAGTTAAATCTACCACTTCGGTTAATATCAACTTAAACCCTAATGACACTCTAATTAAATTAGATGCTATCAAAACATCTCTTCAAAGAGGACAAATTCCAATTGGTGAAATTAGGTTGGGTATTTATGGTAATGAAGACCCAATGTATATCTTAGCAGGATTACCGTTTATTGCACCAGACTATTCAAGTGCTTGGATGTTGAAAGATGTACAGATGGAATATCTTCAGAAAAAATTCGATAAAAAAGGACTTATGATTTTATATACTGCTCCGTGGCCAGGACAAGGGTTTTATACTAAGTTTCCTGTAAGTAGTGTTTCTGACTTTAAAGGTAAAAAGCTAAGAATTTATTCTACCGCCACACAGCAAATGGGATCTATGTTAGGATTTAATGCAACAATTCTTCCTTTTGCTGAGATTCCTCAAGCATTTTCTACAGGTCTTATTGAGGCTTTATTTACTAGTCCGCAAACAGGTATAGATATTCAAGCTTGGGATAATACGAAACATTTTACATATGCCGGAGCTATTTTCAGTAAAAATGCGGTCGTCGTTACCAAAAAAGCCTTTAACGCTCTATCAAAAGGTGATCAAAGTAACATATTAGCTGCCGCAAAGAAAGCTGAGCTTAGGGGCTGGGAAATGAGTGCTGAAACTACTAAGAAGCAAATAGATATTCTAAAGACAAATGGAATGTCTTCTAAAAATGCCCCTGATGAAGTAATTAGCAAAATGAAAAGTATTGGTCTAGAGATGATGAAAAACTGGAGATCAAAAGCAAGTCCAGAGGCTAATGCTGTCTTAGATAGATATTTATCTTTGCGTTAAAATTTTAGCGAGATAGTCATGAGAAATAAATTAAATAAATTATATCTATTCAGTGGCTATCTCTCTGCTTTTTTTATGGTCTTGATTGCGTTGACCATTGTTGCTCAAATTTTAGGTAGATTTGTAAATATCACAGTAGATTCTACTGAAACTGCTGGTTTTAGTCTGGCTGCTCTAACTTTTTTTGGGCTTTCATATACTTTTCACAGTGGTGAACACATAAGAGTAACTTTATTTACAAGATTATTAGGAACAAAAGTTAGAAGATATCAAGAGCTCTTCTCTTTGTCATTTTGCATTATAATTTCTAGTTATTTAACATACTGGAGTTGGGACTTTGTCTACTTTTCATTTATTTTCGAGGATATAAGTCCAGGTTTATTAGCTATTCCTTTTTGGATTCCAAGGATAAGTATGTCTATAGGTGTAACTATATTTCTAATTGCTCTTATTGATGATTTTTTTACAGTTTGGAAAATGGAACAGCCGTCTTACGTAAAAAATGCTGATCCAATATTAAAAGATAACACTTAAAAAGAGAAATATATGGCTACTGGATTATCATTAATTTTATTTATCTTATTACTATTTCTTTTATCTTTGGGTATCTGGGTAGCTCCAGCGTTAATTACCTTAGGTTATATATTATTAGAATTTTTTACTCCAGCCCCTGTAGGATCTCTGCTTGCAAGTACATTATGGGATGCAAGTTGGAATTGGGCATTAACAGCTTTACCTTTATTTATATGGATGGGTGAGATACTTTTTAGAACAAGACTTTCTTCAGAAATGTTTAAAGGTCTTGCTCCAATGTTATCTAATTTACCTGGAGGCTTGTTGCATGTTAATGTAGTTGGTTGTGGTATTATGGCTGCTGTTGCGGGCTCTAGCGCGGTAACTTGCGCCACAATAGGTAGAATGAGTATACCAGAATTAAAAACAAGAAATTATGACGAGACCCTCAGCATAGGTTCTTTAGCAGGTTCCGGTACATTAGGTTTGTTAATTCCACCTTCAATCATGCTAATTGTTTATGGTGTCTTAGCTCAAGTCTCAATTTCAAGACTGTTCATAGCTGGTGTTTTGCCAGGTATAATGATTATTTTTATTTTTATGTCATATATAGCGATTAGATCTAAACTTAATCCTTCTTTAGCACCAAAACAAAATGTTAGTTATACTTTTTTAGAAAAAATAAAAGCAGCAAGAAACTTACTTCCAGTGGTTGCATTAATATTTTTTGTTCTTGGATCAATTTATGGTGGTTATGCTACTCCAACAGAGGCTGCAACTATTGGTGTGATTGGTGCACTAATACTTGCATGGTCTTCAAAATCTCTTAATTTTAAAAGTTTTATGGATAGCTTGATGGGAGCTGTAAAAACTTCCTGCATGATTAATTTCATAATTGTGGGAGCTGCTTTTCTTTCTGTTGCAATGGGGTACACTGGTATTCCTAAACAATTAGGACAAATAGTAAATGACTTTGAATTATCACAACTTTCACTTTTAGCAATTTTAACAATATTATACATTTTCCTTGGTTGTTTCCTTGAGGGAACATCCATGATGGTATTGACTGCATCTGTAGTTTTGCCAATGGTTCAGACGGCTGGTATAGATTTAATATGGTTTGGAATTTTTACTGTAATAGTTGTTGAAATGGCACAAATTACTCCTCCAGTAGGGTTTAATTTATTTGTTCTTCAAGGAATGACAGGTAGAGATATATTGAAAGTTACAAAAGCAGCCTTACCCTTTTTCTTTTTAATGTTATTAAGTATAGTTATAATCGTAATTTTTCCTCAAATTGTTACTGCACCTGTCAATTTAATGATCCAATGATAATGTTTTAAAGGATTTCAATTAATGAGACTTGCTATTGATATTGGTGGAACTTTTACAGACATCGTTTTAGAACACAAAACTGACCTTTTCACTAAAAAAGTGCTTACTTCTTCATCTCAACCTGAGGTTGCAGTAATTCAAGGCGTAGTAGAACTGTTACAAGAAAATAAAATCAATTCTTCAGATATAAAAATGATTATTCATGGCACGACTTTAGCAACAAATGCAGTAATTGAAAGAAAAGGTGCCAAAACTTGTTTCATAACAACTGAAGGTTTTAGGGATGTTTTAGATATTGGTTATGAAAGTAGGTTTGATCAATATGATATACTTATTGAAAAAACAATGTCACTTGTCCCAAGAAAGTATAGATATGTAATAGAAGAAAGAACCGATATTAATGGAAATATAATAAAGCCTATAAATACGAAAAAATTTCAAAATTTAGTTGATATAATTAAAAATGAAAAATTTGAAAGTATTGGAATTGGGTTTCTACATTCCTATGGGAATCCTAAAAATGAAAATGAATTAAAAGAATTTTTATTAAAACATTTACCAGATGTAGAAGTCAGTATATCTTCTGATGTATGTCCAGAAATAAGAGAGTATGAACGTTTTACTACTACTGTAGTAAACTCATACATAAAACCTTTAATTTCTACGTATTTGAAAAAATTAGATACTAAATTAAGGCAAAAAGGTTTTAATTGTCCCCTCTTATTAATGACCTCTGGTGGAACTTTAACTAATGTAATAAGTGCTTGTAACAATCCAGTCAGGTTAGTTGAGTCTGGTCCTGCAGGTGGTGCTATTCTAGCAACATCTATTGCTGAAGATTTGAAATTAGATAAAGTAATATCATTTGATATGGGAGGAACAACCGCTAAGATAACCATAATTGAAAACCAGCAAGCAATCAAAGCTCGAGAATTTGAAGTTGACAGAAAAGCGAGGTTTAAAAAAGGAAGTGGTCTACCTTTAAGAATTCCTGTAATTGAAATGGTTGAGATTGGTGCAGGAGGTGGATCAATAGCACGGGTAAATAAGTTAGATCAAATAATTACTGGGCCTGACAGTGCTGGCTCAAACCCAGGCCCAGCATGTTACTCTAATGGGGGAGATAATCCAACAATTACAGATGCAGATTTAGTAATAGGGAAGATTGATGCCGATAAATTTGCTGGGGGTAAAATAGACCTATCTAAAGAATTTGCTAAAAATGCAATTACAAAAAATATTAGTGACAAGCTCAACATTAAGACCGAAACAGCCGCATTAGCAATATCTGAAATTGTAGATGAAACTATGTCAAATGCTGCTAGAGTTCATACTGTTGAACAAGGTCACGAAACATCAAACAGAACATTAATTGGATTTGGAGGAGCTGCCCCTCTTCATATCTCTAGAGTTGCAGAAAAATTAAGAGTAAAAAAAATCATCATCCCTACAAACGCAAGTGTAGGATCAGCAGTCGGTTTTTTGAAAGCACCTGTTGGATACGAAGTAGTTAAAAGTTTAAGAATGTTATTAAATAAGTTTAACTTTGAAAAAGTTTATAATTTACTAACATCTATGAAGGATGAAGCAAAAAAAATTATACAAAACAAGTCTGATAAAACAGAATATATTGAAGAACGTTTTGCATTTATGCGTTATGCTGGACAAGGACACGAAATTAAAGTGCCTATAGACAATGAAGTGTTTTATACTAAAGATACAAACAAAATTAAAGAGTCTTTTGAAACTAATTACGAAAAATTATATTCTAGAATACTGCCAAATGCTGATATAGAAATTTTAACTTGGTCTTTGTCATTATCTATTATAGATGAGAAATCCACTAAATATATAGAACTTGACGCGTACAAAAGCATTAAAGAAAATTCTTTAATTGATTTTTGTGATTATGAAAGTGGAGAAAAAATTAAAATACCTAATTATGAAAGAACAAATTTAAAACCTGGAGATTTTATAAATGGTCAATGTGTAATAACAGAGGATCAAACTACAATAGTTGTTTCAAATAATTTTAACACAAAAGTTTTAAGTAACAATTTTTTGCAAATGGAACATATAGATAATGAATGAGAATAATTTAATTGATGATAAAAATAATATTCAAAATCAAGTAATGTGGAATAGACTTCTTTCTGTTGTTGAAGAGCAAGGCCAAACACTAGTTAGAACTGCATTTAGTCCAATTGTTCGTGAATGTGGAGATATATCCGCTGGAGTGTTTGATTTAGAAGGTAGAATGATGGCTCAAGCTGTTACAGGCACCCCTGGTCATGTAAATTCTATGGCGGAATCAGTTAAGCATTTTATAAATTATTTTCCATTAAACACTATGTGTGAAGGAGACATATTCATCACAAATGATCCATGGATGGGAACAGGGCATTTGAACGATTTTGTGCTAACAACCCCTTGTTTCAAAGATAAAAAAATAGTTGGTCTTTTTTCATGTACATCTCATTTGACAGATATCGGAGGATTAGGAGTTGGTCCTGATGCAACTGATATACATATGGAAGGTCTTTATATACCTATGTTGAAATTAGCTAACAAAGGTGTAATGAATAAAACATTATTAAAACTAATTAGCCAAAATACAAGACAACCAATAGAAACAGAAGGTGATGTCTATTCCTTGGCTGCGTGTAATGATATAGGTTGCAAAAGATTAGTTGAAATGATGAAAGAATTTAAAATTGATGATTTAAAAAATTTATCTGATTTTATATATGACAAGTCTTTATCAGCTGTAGAAAATGAAATTAAGAAAATCCCAAATGGTGTATATAAAAATTCTATGATGATAGATGGATTTGAAAAGGATATTAAATTAGAGGCTAGACTAAAAGTTTCAGATAATTTCATATCAGTTGATTATACAGGTACTTCTGATAAATCAAAATTTGGTATAAATGTTCCGTTATCATATACCAAGGCTTATACTTGTTTTGGTTTGAGTTGTCTTGTTAGTGCAGAAATACCCAACAATGCTGGTTCCCTAAAACCTTTTGAAATTGATGCACCCTTGGGATCGATTTTAAATGCGCCATATCCTGCTGCAGTATGCGCAAGACATATTATTGGACAAATGCTCCCAGATGTAGTTTTTGGTTGCTTAGAAAAAGCTATACCTGAAAAGGTCCCTGCAGAAGGTGCTTCTTGTTTATGGAATATTACATTTCGTGGCATTACTGACAGGGGTGCAAACAATAACTCTTTATTTGCAGTTACTGCCGTAGTTAATGGCGGCACAGGGGCAAGGCCAAATAAAGATGGTTTATCAGCTACTGCCTATCCTTCTGGAGTAAGAGGAACTCCAGTTGAAATTAATGAAGCGGTTGCTCCATTATTATTTCTTAAAAAAGAATATAATCCTGGAAGTGGAGGTAAAGGAAAATTTAATGGTGGTTTAGGTCAAGTTATTGAAATTAAATCTGCAATTGATGAAGACATGGATTTATTAGCTTCTTTTGATAGAATAAAATTTCCCGCTAGAGGCAGATTAAACGGGGAAAACGGAAATGCAGGCCAGGTTTCTATTAAAAACAAAAGAAAACTTAATGGTAAAGGAACTCAAGTTATTAAAGCTGGTGAAATATTAGAAATTTTCACACCTGGTGGTGGAGGACATGGAGATTACTCTGATAGAGATAAGGAATTGATGGACACTGATGTAGAAAATGAATTGTTACGAGATTAAAAATTTTAAATAGGAATTCCAAAATTTCTTAAAGGTTTGGGAACAAATTTTTTTATATTTAATTGAAGTTTGATTAAATTTTCAATGAGAGCAGTTGCTGCAGTCATGCCTTCTATAATAGGTAAATTAAATTTATGACTTAAATCTTTTGCAAGATTTATTATTCCCGCGCTAGTAATAATGATTGCTTCAGGACTGTCTTCTGAAATAGTTCTTTGAATTTCATTTTCTAATTTTGTTAGATTTGACTTTGACATTGTCTCCATATCCAAGATTGGAACCTCAATAGACTTTAATGAAACACATTTGTGATCCATATCATATTTAACTAAATTATTTTTTAAGGCCTCATGGGATTGAGATACATTTGTAACAATTGAAAACTTATTAGCTATTATATTGGCAGTATAAAATGAAGCTTCTCCAATACCTATGACTGGTTTTGACGTAACCTTTCTAATTGTATCAACTCCAATATCTTCAAAAGATGCAATTATAAATGCATCTGAAGAATTATTATTTTCTATTTGTTTAACCAAACTTGAAATATTAGTTGTTTCTAAATGATGACTGAAATAACCATCTTCTAAATTTTCTTCATTTATATAAATACTAGAATTTTCATTAATTACTTTTGAAGCACATTTTTTTAGCTTTTCATTTGATATGGCAGTCCCGTAGGGATTAATGATACAAATTTCTATGCTCAAATTTAATTACTCTATTTATTAACTATGTTGGGTTTTTCTAAAATACTTATAGGGGGCAATTCTTTTACAAATTTTTTTACTTCAACTAATGTAGAATGAGCTGATGGACCTTGTGCAAGCGAAGAAGTTCCTATGTCGGCAGTTAATACATTTGGGTTACCGTGCACACAAAATCCACCATCGTCAACAGGGTCGTACCAGGCACCTACTGGAAGAAAAACGACACCCTCCATAACTTCTTTACTAATTACAACTCCCGCAAGACATTTACCTCTTTTATTAAATATTTCTACAATATCTCCATCCTTTAATTTTCTCGTGAGAGCATCATGGGGATGAATCTTTACAGGTTCTCTACCAGATATTTTCTCTCTCTGACTTTCAGATCCATTGTCAAGTTGACTATGTAACCTATTATGTGGTTGACCTGATATAAGTTGAAGAGGGTAATGTTTTGTTAAAGATGAACCCAGCCACTCTTCCTGTTCCAACCAAGTTGGGTGACCAGGGCAGTCCTTATAATTAAAATTTTCTATAGTTTCTGAAAATATTTCAATTTTCCCAGATGGGGTGGATAAAGGATTTTTAATAGGATCTTTTACAAATTCCTCTAACAAAATAGTTTGTTTTTTTGGAGACAATACTTCCTGAAATCCATTTTTCCAAAACTTATCAAACTCAGGCAAATTAAAACCAGCTTCTTTTGCACTCTCTTTTGCTTCATTCCACAAATATTTTAACCATTGATCTTCATTTCTATTTTCTGTGAATTTGTCTTTAATATTAAGTTTTGAAGAAATTGATGAGAAAATCTCATAGTCTGATTTTGATTCTCCTATTGGTTCGATAATTTTATGCATTGGTGATATAGTTTGATCCCAATGTCGAATTCCAATATCATTTCTTTCAAGTGACGAAGTAGCAGGTAAAACAATGTCAGAGTGTCTTGCTAGGCTATTCCACCAAATTTCGTTTACAATTATACTATCTGGTTGTTTAAATGCTTTAACAAGTTTTTTTAAGTTCATCTGATGATGGAACGGATTACCACCTGCCCAATATACTAATTTAATATCTGGATATTTTATTTCTTTACCGTTATACGAGAACATCTTACCTGGATCTAAGAGCATATCTGATATTCTCGCTACTGGTATAAAGTCTGAAACAGCATTTTTAAATTGATCTAATGCTGGCCATTTGTGATATTGAACTGGGTTTCCAATACCGTTTTCAGCGCTATATCCAAGGCCAAAGCCACCACCAGGCATACCAATCTGTCCAAGCATACAAGCTAGGACGGTAATCATAAAATGAGGTTGTTCACCATATTGTTGTCGTTGTAAAGCCCACGCCCCAGTAATCATAGTTCTATTATTAGACATCTTTTTTGCTAAATTATATATTGTGTTACTGGGTATGCCAGTAATTTTAGATGCCCAAAAAGGAGTTTTTGCCTTGCCGTCAGATATTCCTTTTAAATATTTTAAAAATTTATTATAACCAACACAACGTTTACTTATAAACTCTCTATCAACTAAACTTTCAGTTTCCAAAATAAATGCTAAACTCAGCATTAAAGCAGTATCTGTCCCAGGTCTTATTTTAATCCATTCTGCTTTACTAATTATATCAGCTTCCATTTCCATGGGGCTAACATTAATAAATTTAATACCCTTTTTTTCACATTTTTTAATATAGTCTTTGGTAGTATGTTTGCCCACTCCACCAGAAGTTACTTGGGAGTTTTTAAGTGGCAATCCTCCAAACATAACAATTAGCTGTGAATTATCTTTAATATTGTTCCAATCTGTATGTGTATCAAGAAATTTTCTATAAGATAAACCAATAACATGCGGCATAATTGTTTCACTCGCAGCATAAGAATAAGTGTTAACTGACTTTGTGTAACCACCATAACTATTAAAAAATCTATGAAGCTGGCTTTGGGCATGGTGGAATCTTCCTGCTGACCCCCAACCATAAGAACCAGCAAAGAAAGCTTTATTTTTATATTTTTTTTTAATTCTATTTAGTTCAAAAGCAACAATATCTATAGCTTCATCCCAACTTACAGGAACAAAATTATCGGATCCACGTTTGTCTCTCGCACGTTTTCCTGTCAAAGACATTTTACTATTAGTAAGTTCTTTTCTTATCTCACGAAGATAACCTTTTCGAACATGTGGAACTTTTATTCTTAAGTCATCGTCAATGCTATCAATTATTCCGTTGGCGATACTCGATGGGTCTTTATCATTTTCATATGGTCGCATAGCAACAAGTTTATCATTTTCTATCTCGGCGTAATAACTTCCCCAATGAAAAGAAGTGGGTTTTCTAATTTTGCTTGGCATTCTTACCTCTTGTCAAGAGTAGACTAATTCTTAATTTGATTTTAGTAAATTATATTATCATCTAGAAATTTAGCAACGTGAATGGCTTGCTTATCTAAACCATCCTTGATTTGGCATCTACATGAGGTTCCATCAGCAATAATTTTAATTTCTTTTGAGTTATTTTTTATAGCTGGGAAAAGTTTTTCATGAGCCATTCTCATAGAAATATCATAAGTATCTTTGCCATAGCCAAATGCTCCAGCCATTCCACAACAACTTGTTTCTATTGTTTCCACGTCTAGACCTTCAATGTAATTTAAAATTTTTTGGATTGGCTTAACAGCATCAAATGCTTTTTGATGGCAGTGTCCATGCAGTAACACTTTTTCATTTAATTTTTTAAAGGCAATATTTTTACATTGCTTGGCTAATAATTCTTCAAAGGTATAAGAATTTTTATTTAAAAGTTCGGTATTCTTATTTTTTAATAATGCAGGTAATTCGTCCCTAAATGACAAAACACATGAGGGTTCTAATCCAACTACACTAATACCTTGTGATACATAAGGTAAAAGAGTATCTAAAACGTTAGTTGCCTCTGTTTTTGCATTATCAATCAAACCATTGCTTAAATACGTTCTTCCGCAACACATTACTCTCTTCATATTTTTTGATTTCGGAATAAACGGAAAAAATCCTGCAGCATTTAAAACTTTTATTGCGGATCTTACATTTTCTGGTTCATGATAACGATTAAAAGTATCTACAAATAAAATAACTGGTGTTTTGTCTTGTGTCTTATCTATTGTATTTGGTAATTCACTATCTTTGAAGTAATCATTTCTCCATTTGGGAAGAGGCCTTTTAGCTGTGAAACCAAATAATAGCTCACTTATTTTAGCTAAACCTGGCACTTTATCTCTAAGATTCATAATTTTAGACATTTTTGATGCTAATGGGGCATATTTTGGAAGGTAAGCGACAAGTTTACTGTTAATATCTAAACCATACTTTTTAGCTTTTAGATAAGATAATTCAATTTTCATCTTTGACATATCTACACCTGTTGGACATTCTCTTTTGCAGGCTTTACAGGACACACATAATTTCATAGTATCTGTCATTTCTTCACTGATTAAAGCATCTTTTCCAAGTTGTCCTGAAAGAGCTAATCTAAGAGAATTTGCTCGTCCTCTAGTCGAGTCTTTTTCATCTTTTGTAACTCTGAAAGATGGACACATTACTCCACCGTCCAATTTTCTACATGATCCATTATTATTACACATTTCAATTGCACCCTGAAAACCACCAGCTTTACCTGTCCACGAAGACCAGTCTAAAAGTGTTTTAATATTTTCAGCGTTATAAGATGGCGCATATCTAAACAGATCTCTACTATCCATTTTAGGAGCATCAATAATTTTTCCGGGGTTAAATATATTATTAGGGTCAAATGATTTTTTTATGATTCTAAAAAAATTATTCATGTTCTTGCCAAACATTACTTCATTGAATTCAGATCTTGCTATGCCATCTCCATGTTCACCAGAATAGGAGCCATTAAATTTTTTAACTAAATTACTAGTTTCATTTGCAATATTTCTCATTTTGGAAACATCTTCATGAAGTTTCATGTTAAGAACAGGCCTTACATGAAGGCATCCAACGGATGCATGAGCATACCAAGTTCCTTTGGTGTTATATTTATCAAATATTTTATTAAGACCGTCAGTATACTCAGCTAAGTCTTTAAGCTCAACGGCACAATCCTCAATAAATGAAACTGGTTTTGCATCTTGCTTCATTGACATCATAATGTTTAAACCAGACTTTCTCATTTCACTTACTTTAGACTGAAGAGAAGTGTCAGTTACATCTATAACTCCACCAGGCTTTTTTGTATTTTTCCATGAGTATCCAAGATCATTAATCAATTCGTGAAGCTTTTTTAATCGAACTAGATTTTCTTCCATCTCTTCTTCTGCAAATTCAACTAAAAGTAATGATTTAGGATCTCCTTTAACAACCGCTTCTACAGTGGGCTTAAACATATCAATTTTTCTTGCAAGCTGTATCATAGTGTCATCAACTAGTTCAACTGCTACTGGATCTAGTGGAACAATATGTTGTGCAGCATCCATTGCTTCATAAAAAGAAGGAAAGTGACATACACCCATAATCTTTTTTGATGGAAGAGGTGACAATTTTAATGTTATTGAAGATGAATAAGCTAGCGTACCCTCTGACCCTACTAACAAATGTGATAAATTTATACCATCACCTACCTTACCATTAGGTCTATTTGCCATTGCATCAGGAAGCAGGGCGTCAATATTGTATCCACCTACCCTTCGAAGAACCTTTGGAAATTTTGCAAGTATTTCCTCTTTGTTATCTTTAGCTAGTTTCAAGAGATTTAAAATAATTTTGGTAGCAACACCATTACTAAAATTGTGATTATCATTTTCTATTTTCCCAAAATTGTATATTGAACCGTCAAATAGTATAGCTTCTATTTCTAGGACATTGTCTCGCATCATCCCATATCTAATCGATCTACCACCACAACTATTATTTCCAGCCATGCCACCTATAGTGGCTCTGCTTGAAGTTGAAACGTCTACTGGAAACCACAGTCCAAAAGGTTTTAAAAAACGATTTAACTCATCCAAAACTATTCCAGGTTCAACAATACAAGTCATTTTTTCTTTATCAAAATCAATAATTTTGTTTAAAAATTTAGAATTATCAATAACGATAGCTTTATTAACTGTTTGCCCACATTGTGACGTACCTCCGCCTCTGGCTAATAATGGGATATTACCTTCTCTTGCATAGTTAATAGTTTCTATTAAATCTTTTTTTGTTTTTGGGATTAACACACCATAAGGAACCATTTGATAAATTGAAGCATCCGTAGCATATCTTCCTTTAGTAAAATTGTCGTAATAAACCTCAGCTGAGGTATTATCCTTTAATTTTTTTAATAATTGGTCTGTATCGCCATCTGGCATTGAAATAACCTTTAATTTTGACATTAAATTCTGTGTGGAAACTTTTAAATTTAAAGTGTATAGATAAAATAAGTCATTATTTTAATATTTTCAATAAAACTTACTAAGTAAAGAAGGAATTTTTTAATTATGAAAAAAAAATATATGCCAGGAAAACATTTTTTACAATTACCTGGTCCTTCAAATGTCCCAGATAGAATTTTACGAGCTATGGATTATCCAACAATTGATCATCGTGGGCCTGATTTTACTAAACTAACTCGAGCATGTCTTGATGGAATGAAATCAATATTTAAAACCACTTCAGATGTAATTATTTTCCCTGCGTCGGGAACTGGTGCATGGGAAGCGGCTTTGGTGAATACCCTTAGTGAAGGTGATTTGGTATTAATGGTTGAAACTGGTCATTTTGCATCTTTATGGAATAAAATGGCTCTTAAACTTGGAATTAAAACTGAGTTTTTAGAAAATGACTGGAGAAGAGGTGTTGAACCTGAAAAGTTGTTTGATCGATTAAAAAAAGATACTGAAAAAAAAATAAAAGCTGTTTGTGTTGTACATAACGAAACATCTACTGGTAGTATTTCAAGGATAAATGAAGTAAGAGAAATAATTGACACCTCAAGTCATAACGCATTATTGATGGTAGACACAATATCTGGCTTAGCTTCTCTAGAATATAAACATGACGAATGGGGTGTTGATGTTACGGTGTCAGGATCTCAAAAAGGATTGATGTTACCTCCAGGATTGTCCTTTAATGCAATATCTGAAAAGGCTCTATTAGCCTCAAATAAAAATAGTATGAAGAGATCTTATTGGGATTGGAAAGAACAAATTAAATCTAATGAATCAGGATCTTTCCCTTATACACCGGCCACTAATCTATTATATGGTTTAAAAGAAGCAATAAATATGCTTCACGAAGAAGGGTTGGCAAATGTTTTTAAACGCCATGACAGGCACGCAGAAGCTACAAGAATTGCTGTTCAAGCATGGGGATTAGAAGTTCTCTGTCAGGAAGAAAAAGATTATTCCAGTGCTTTAACGGCTGTTAAATTACCAGAGGGTCACAATGCTGACGGCTTACGAAAAATCATACTCGAAGAATTTAATATGTCCCTTGGAAATGGTTTATCAAAACTAGCTGGTAAAGTATTTAGAATTGGTCATTTAGGAGATTTCAATGATTTAATGTTAATGGGAACATTAAATGGAGTGGAAATGGGACTTTCTTTAGCTGGCGTGCCTCATCAAAAAGGAGGTGCTAGTAGAGCTTCAGAATATTTAACAAATAATATTGTAAAATGAGTAAAATCAATTTTTTTCATGGTTTAATTAATTCTTTATTTGATAAACCAATAAAAAAAAGACCTTTTAATTTTTTTTCAGAAAAGAAACAACCTTTATCTTCTAAAGACATTATTGAAAACGTTGCGTCTGCGAGAGGTGAAGTGTCAGCTCTTGAATATGCAGAATTATTAATGCAACATTGTGAGAAATTAAACGATAAAGATTTAATAAATTTTTTTAAATTAATTAGGGATAATTTTGATATTTCTACTTCGGAACTCTCTGAAGCTATTGATCAATATAAAATTGGTAGTAATTCAGAAAATTTAATAACTTTTATGAAACTTTCAGAACCTAGAAGACGTGAAATTTTTAGAAGATGTAATGGAATATCGAAAGGGACTATAAGATTAGTTAATTTAAGAAAAAGGTTGTTAGGTCTTTTAAAAAAGAACCCTGAACTTAACGCAGTTGACTATGACCTCGTCTACTTATTTAAAAACTGGTTTAACAGAGGCTTTCTTATTTTAAGGCCGATAAATTGGGAAACACCAGCACACATACTCGAAAAAATAATAGCTTATGAAGCAGTACATGAAATAAACTCTTGGGATGAGCTCAGATTACGATTAGCACCTAAAGACAGAAGATGTTTTGCTTTTTTTCATCCAGCAATGCAAGACGAACCCATTATATTTGTTGAGGTTGCTCTAATGAATAATATTCCATCCAAAATTCAAGATGTTTTAGAAGAAGAAAGACAGTTAATTGAGCCACATGAAGCAAATGTTGCAGTTTTTTATTCTATATCAAACTGTCAAAAGGGATTGTCTGGTATATCATTTGGTAACTTTTTAATTAAACAAGTTGCTAATGATCTAAAGTTTGAGTTTAATAATATAAAAAAGTTTGTAACTTTGTCTCCAGTTCCAGGATTAAGAAATTGGATTAAAAATAAAAATCCTAAATTTGAATTAATGTTGGAAAAATTTAAGAAATCTGAACAATTTTTAAAAATCAAACCTTCTTTAATGAGATATGCAGGAAACTATTTTTTAAATTCTGATAGATCTGACGGAATGCCTAATGATCCAGTTGCAAGATTTCATTTGGGTAATGGGGCATCTTTAGAACAGATTAATTACTTAGGTGATACTTCATTAAATGGTTTAAATTTATCTGGTGGTTTAATGGTAAATTACCTTTATGATCTAGATAAAGTAGAAGAAAATCATGAAGCATTTATTTCAGATAATAAAATTAATATTTCTAAAAATGCTAAAAAAGATTTAATACAATATGCTAAATATGATTAATAAATTTTTAAAAGGAAAAAAAATGAATATTTTAAAATTTTTACCAATCTTGTTATCAATTATTTTTTTTTCTGCTAATAGCTATGCAAAAGAAACTAAATACAGTTGTAAGCCTAAAAGTGCAGCAGCAGTAAGATCAAATGGTATCCAAGTTTTTAAAATTACTGGAAAAGAAAAACCAGTCGAAATTACTATAAAAGATGGACAAGGTACAGATTCAGGGTTTTTTATGGTTAATAAATCAAAATATGAAATCTTAGATTTGGGAACTGGAAAAGCTTATGCTTTTGATAAAAACGAACCATGGACCCACATACAAGATATCTTTTTTTTAGATAATAACGTTTTATCTTTTATTTTAGCTGCTAACGCATCTATAACTAGATATCTTTGTGATGAAATTAAATAATTATTTTGAAAGTTTGCAATAAAAAATTTTAATACCAGTTAAGTAAAAAATATAAATAATTATAGGATTGAAATGTTTACTCGTCCTCGACTAATGAAGTTTTGTAAATCTGTTTTTATTAAATTAAAAATGGATGAAGAAAAAGCAATAGATACCTCTGATATTCTAATTGAAGCTGACTTGATGGGACATTCTACACACGGCGTTAGACTATTACCATTATATATAAAAGATATTGAAACTGGCAACATGAATGTAGCAGGGGAAAAAGAAATTCTTAAGGATATTGGAAGTTGTTTAACAATTGATGGGAAATGTCTTCCGGGAATATGGTTAACTAAAAAAGCCTTGAGCCTGTCAGCCAAACGAGCAAAAAAATATGGAACCTCAACGGTCCTTATAAAAAACAGTCACCACAATGGTGCACTAGCTGCGTATATGTTGCCAATAATTAATCAGAATTTAGTTCCGATAATTAAAAGTTCCGTTCCTTCCTCAGCTACTGTTGCTCCATTTGGAGGGACAAAAGCTCTCTTAACCCCTGATCCTATGGCTTTAGGTTATCCTACTAACAATGAACCTGTAATTATTGATATTAGTGCTTCTATCACAACTAATAATATGATTGCAGACAAAATAGCTAGAAATAAATTATTTGATTTTGACTGCTTGCTTACATCAGAAGGAATTCCTACTAATGATCCAAAAGAAGTTATGGAAAAAAACGGCACTGTTATGCCTGTTGGTGGATTAGATTATGGTCATAAAGGCTTTGGACTTGCCCTAGGAATTGAAGCCTTGTCTCAAGGTTTATCTGGTTCAGGAAGGAGTAAAAAACCAAAATCAATGAATCTTTCAACATTTGTTCAAGTAATTGATCCTGAGGCATTTGCTGGTTTGAAAGCTTTTAAAGATGAAATGACTTTTCTTTATGAGCAATGTATTAATAACCCACCCATAAATAAAAATAAAAAAGTAAGGATGCCAGGACAACACGCGTTATTAAGAAGACAAAAATCTTTAAAAGAGGGTTTTGAATTAAGTAAAGAAACTATAATAGCATTAAAAAGTATATCTGAAAAATTTGATATAGTTCTTTAAACTTATCTTATCTACCACGCCATTCACTAATTTCTCCAAGTAAATCTAAGAGAACACTCAATTTTTCTTCTCCATAACGTTTTTGAATAGCTTTATAAATTATATCCATATCAGGAGCTATTTTATTTAAAACTTCTTGGCCTAGTGAAGTTAAAGATAAGTTTATTCGTCTTCCGTCCTTATCATCAATAAATCTTGTAATAAATTTTTCTGTTTCAAGTTTTCCAATAATTCTCGATAAACTTGGAGCTAAAATACAAGCATCGAATGCTACTTGACCAGCGTCCGATGTTCCTTTTTCACCCAAAACTCTTAAAACTCTCCATTGTTGCTCTGTAAATCCATGCTTAGCTAAAATTGGCCTAAAAGACAACATCATTGCCTCTCTAGCTCTTAACATAGCAATTGGTAAAGATTTACTAGTTTCTGGAAAATGAGCCGTATCAGTATTACTAATTTCACAATCCCCCAAAGTAGAAATTAACAGTAAGCTAATTTGAAGTAAAATCAATTTACATGTTATTTTAGATCATTAATTTAAAAGATTAAATGATTATTTCTTATTTCGATTATCATAAAGTATGATTAAATAAAAATTTAAATATATTGGTTAATTTAATTTGATGGAAAAAATTATGAAAAATGTTGCAAAAGAAAAGCTAAAAAAAAATGAATTGTGTCTTGGTGTAGGTTTAAGACAAAGTAGAACGGTAGATATAGGTAAAATAATGGCTACATGTGATTATGATTGGTTGTTCATAGATATGGAACATAATAGTATGGACATAGACATTGCTTCACAGATTTCAGTTGCTGCACAAGATGCCGGCATAACACCTATAGTGAGAGTGCCAGATTTTGCACACCATCATGCGACGAGAGTGCTTGACTGTGGGGCTATGGGTATAGTTTTTCCTCATGTCGATAATGCAAAAACTGCTGAAAAATTAGTCTCTTTTTGTCTTTTTCCACCTAAAGGTCATCGTTCCATGACAGGATTATTACCACAATTAGATTTCAAGCAATCTCCAATTTCAGAAGTAGCGTCAGTAATTAACAATAATATGTTAATTGTAATTATGTTAGAAAGCCCCGAAGCTATTGAAAATGTAGATAATATTGCTGCAGTTTCTGGTGTAGATGTTATTTTAATAGGTACTAACGATTTATGTATGGAAATGGGAATTCCAGGAGATTATTCTAATCCAAAAATTAAGGAGGCATATAAAAAAGTTATTAATGCATGCAAAAAATATGGCAAGACCCCAGGAATGGGTGGGGTATATAACGAAGAACTTATGTCAGAATATATTGGTATCGGAATGAAATTTATATTGTCAGGATCTGATCTTTCTTTTATGATGGCTTCTGCATCGCAAAGATCAAACAAATTAAGATCTTTCCAAAAATAAAGGATTAATAAATTTTTCTGGAGACTTAAAAATGAACGAAGTACCTCTTTTTTCATCATTTAAAATTAAATCCAAAAGCTTTAGAAATCGTATAGTTTTGTCTCCTATGTGCCAATATAAAGCTAAAGACGGAGTTATTAGTGATTGGCATTTTCAACATTATTCAAGATTTGCTTTTTCAGGACTAGGAGCTGCTTTCGTTGAAGCTACTGGAGTATCTCCAGAAGGAAGAATTGGACATGGGTGTACAGGTATTTGGAGTGACAGTCATGTTGAGGGATTATCTAAAATTGCGAAAATATTTAATGAATATAATTGTTTAAGTGGTATTCAATTAGCTCATGCTGGAAGAAAGGCTAGCTATTTAAGACCATGGGATGGTGCTTCTCCTATTACTGAAAATGATAAAGTAGAACCCGCTTGGCAAACCATAGGACCAAGTGCAATTCCTATAAATAACAATTCACCTGTTCCAAAAGAAATGACAGTTAAGGATATTAATAAAGTAAGGGAAGATTTTAAAAAAGCTGCTCAAAGAGCTGATAAAGCTGGTTTCGACATTATTGAGATACATGGCGCTCATGGTTATTTATTACATTCCTTTTTCTCTCCGCTTTCAAATCAAAGAAATGATCAATATGGAGGAAGTTTTGAAAATAGAATCAGATTTGCTTTGGAGATAATTGCTGACATCAAGTCTGTTTGGCCAGATAATAAACCATTATTTTATAGGTTGTCATCCATTGATGCTCCAGGTCAGGGTGCGAACTTAGAAGATAACATAAAGTTGTCAAAATCACTTAAAAGTGTTGGTGTAGATGTTATAGATTGTTCTTCAGGTGGTATTACTGGCTCCCCAGTTCTTACTAAATCTAAGATTATCCCTGGTTTTCAAGTTCCTTATTCTGAAAAAATTAAGAAAGATGCAGAGATAAGTTCAATGGCAGTAGGAGCTATTATAAGTGCAGAGCAAGCGAATGAAATTATTTCAAATAAAAGAGCTGATTTAGTGGCTATGGGAAGAGAGTTACTTGCTGACACACAGTGGGTTTATAAAGCTGCGACATATTTTAAATTAGAAAATGCTAAGGATTATCTTCCAGATAGTTATTCTTTTTATTTATCTAGAAGAGATGAGTATTTAGATAGATCTGCAAAACCTGCTTAACTAGGTGTTTTTAAAATCGAATTTATAAAAATCAACAGGTTTTAAAAGTTTATTTTTCTGGGCTTCTAAAGCCCCAAGTTTTGCACTTTCCTCTGTATAACTAACCCACGCGGGATCTGCCCACATAGCAGCTCTTTTATTTTCTCTATCTCCTGCATTTTCATACACCCAAATATGAGTGTACTGGTTTGGGTTACCAGTCTCAGTAGTGGCAAAAAGTAATGGTTGGCCTAGGTGTTTAGATTGTACAGGTTTACCTTTTTCGTTGTATAGTTTTAGATGGGCATTAATAGTACCAGGCCTACATGTATATGTTCTAACGTCTAAAATCATAAAAAATCCCTTAAAATTTATTAAATTATTTAAAAATATTAGCTTTTTTGTATAAGATTGTAAAAGATTATTAACTTGTTGAAATATTGGAAAAGCATAGTGATTTCAGGAGAAAAAATTAATACTGTTGAGAGACTTGTCATAGATGCATCGAGAGTTAGTAGATATTTAGGTTATCCAAGGAAAGTTCCAATATGGAAATTAATTTTTAATCTTCCAAAAACTTGTTATATATTTCGTGAAAATAATAATTCAGACATAGCAATTGATATTGAAAACATGATGGGCTTTGCAATTGTACCAGCGTTGTCAGAAAAAGAAGCTTTGAATCGATTAAAAACTTTAATACCTTCAATAATCGTCAAAGATAATATAGTAAGGTTATGAAAAAAATTTATGTTGATGCAGATGCATGTCCAGTTAAAGATGAAATAACTAAAGTTGCAATTCGGCATAAAATCACTGTTTTTATGGTTTGTAATGGAGGAATTAGGCCATTTAAAAATGACTTGGTGAAATTAATAATTGTTTCTGAAGGAGCTGATGAAGCGGATAAATGGATACACAGTAATGTTAAGGTTGACGATATTGTTGTTACTTCAGATATTCTATTAGCATCTAAATGCATAGATAAAGGTGCGTTTGTCTTAAAAAATGACGGGCTGGTTTTAACAAATACGAATATAGGAAACATTTTAGCTACAAGAGACTTGATGTCTGATCTCAGGTCGTTTGATCCATTTTTAAAAGGTAAAAACAAAGTTTTAACAAAGGCTCATAAAGGTAAGTTTTTAAATGCTTTGGATAATTTAATTACTCAAAAATAGGAACTAATAATTTTCTAAAGATTTTTTATTTGCTAAATCATAGAATTTAGAATATTCATTGTAACTATCTTAGCCTAAGAAGGCAGTCAGTAACTGACTAATACGATCGACTTACTTGCTCATTTCATGTTCAATCTAGTCTAGCGTGTTTTGATTGAACAACAAAGCTTAAAATTAAGCGAATAACAAGGAGTTAAGTATGCCTAACGGTACAGTAAAATGGTTTAATCCAAATAAAGGTTTTGGCTTTATAGAGCCAGAAGGTGGATCCCAGGACGTTTTTGTTCATATTTCTGCTGTCGAAGCAGCTGGTATGAATACTTTAAATGATGGAGCTAAAATTAGCTTTGAATTAGAAACTGGAAAGAACGGCAAAGTAGCTGCAGTTAATCTTCAGTCTATGTAAACCATTTTAAATCTTTTAATTAAAAGGGCCTTAGGCCCTTTTTTTATTTTGAGGATGAATTAATTTAAGGTATTTTGTTTACTTATTAATGGTCTAAAGTGAGTGAGTAAAATGAAAACATTAAGATTAACACAATCAAGTATGGAAAAAAGAATTTCTAGATTTTTGGATTTAGAACCGTTACCTGTTCAGATTGATGAAACTATTCCTCAAGCTGGCAAAGACATTGTGTATGCAAGAAAACTACTTTCAGTCATTGGTTTAGATCCGTCAGAAGGTAAAACACCCATTAATTCAGGTGCACCCATTACTGGAGCTGGAGGAATAACTATTACTTTAGCTAAATGTCCTGTTGGGCAAGGCCCAGGTCTTCATAATCATCTCGCAACTTATGAAACTTTTACAGTTCTAGAAGGAGAATTTTTAATTAAATGGAATGATGACGGTTCAGAAGAACTGACTCTTAAAAAATATGACACTATTTCCATTCCACCAGGCGTTTGTAGATCTTTTACTAATGTAGGAAAAGAAGAAGGTCTTTTACAGGTAATTATTTCTGGTGGAGTTCATGATATGAATGATATTTCATTTACTCCTTATGCGGCTCAAGAGATGAATGAATTAGAACCAAATTTATCTAAAAAATTTGAGAAAATTGGATTTAAGTTTGACGCTGGCATTTAGCTAATTTAGCTCAAAGTACTAACGAGTGGTATTGAGATAATTGATAATAATGTTGATATCAGTAATGCTCTTGTAATTGCATTAGGGTTAACATCATATTGAGTTGAAAAAACTAGGGCCATTAAACCAACAGGAGCTGCAGCTACCATAATAGCGGTTTCAGATATAGAAAATTCAATTTCATTTAAATTCCACATTACTAATATTGCAATTAATGGATGTAATAAAATTTTAAATCCTATAATTAAATTAGATATTTTTAAGTCTGTTTTTTCAATTTTTTGTGAAAGGATAATTCCTGCTGCAAAAAGCGCACATGGAGCAGCAGAACCAGAAATAAAGTTTAAAGCTCTTTCTATACTTAGAGGCAAATTAAAATCTAGAAAAACAATAAATAATCCTATAAGAACTGCCAATAAGGGTAAATTTGATAATTGCTTGAAAACTATATGACTTAATTCTAAATTTTTATATTTTATGAAGTCTAAAATTATTAAATTAACAACGAGAAAAGCCACATCAAATCCAATTATAGCTATTATAGGATCAATTAACTCAGGACTATATTCATTTAAAGCAATTGGATAGACAAATAATAAATGGTTTGCAAAAGAAGATGCCATTCCAATTAAAATTGATTCATTCCACTTAAGATTAAAAAAATATTTTGCTATAAATATTGCAGCTAAATAAATAATTAATTCAGATATTATGTAGCTTGAAATTAGTAGCCAGTTAACATTTGAAAAACTGATTGATACAGTCATCTTTAAAGTCAGAGCTGGTACTGCTATAATACCTATATATTTAATAATTGATAAAGCGTCTTCGTATTTAAATATTAATTTTTTTGCAGAAACATATCCCAGTAATATTAATAGTGCTACGGGTAAAAAAGAATTTATAAGAAGTTGTATCAAAAATTTTTCTCACATAATTGTTTATAATTTTATTTTTTTTATTTGAGTAATTATTAATCCTGCAATTACAATGAGAAAAGCTCCAATTATAGTATTCTGATTTGGAACTTCATTATAAATAAGATAACCCCAAAAAGCTGCTAATAGTACAGTTAAATATACAAATGGTGCTGCAAAAGAGGCACTAATTACTTTTAAAGCTTCTATAAATAAAAAATGACCAATTGTTGCTAATAAACCTAAGCAGAACATAAGAATGGTTTGATAAAAGTCAGGCCATTTCCAAAAATAAATAATAAATGGGGCTGATAAAAATGTACCAGTTATGGCAGTAAATAAAAGGGTGGTCTGATTAGTATCAGATGAATTAAGAAATTTTGTTGATATAGTGAAAAAAGAAAAACATAAAGCTGCTAAAAAGGGAAATATGACTGCGTACTTAAATGACTGGCTATTTGGATTTGCTATTATAAGAGCGCCAATTAATCCAATAATAACGACAATAATTTGTGGAAACGAGATTTTCTCTTTTAAAATAAAAAATGCTAAAATTGTCGTAATTACTGGTCCTATCATATAAATGGCAATGTTTTCTGCAAAAGGCAGATAAGCTAAACCTGTAAACATAAAACAAGTAGTAATTAGGAGTAATGCTCCTCTCGAGACTTGTAATACTGGATACTCGCTCATAAGATGTATTTTGGAATTTTTATTAAATATTATTATTAAAATTATTAATTGAGATAGGTACCTTGCAAATACTACTTGAAAAGGGTTAAAGCTTTGCCCTAACTGTTTCGCTGTTAGTTCCATTATTGAAAAAAACAAATAAGTTAATACAAGTAGTAGCGTGCCCAGAATGGTATTAGAAAGATTTAGATTAAAATATTTTTGAATTAAATTTAACATTATTTAACATATTAAATTTATAAGAAATAGTCATTTAATATTTTGTTTATCAAACAATCAAAAAGAAAAGGACGAAGGATGGGTGTCCTTCGTCCTTGCTTTATCAGATGACATAATAGCTACCTTGGGGGAGGATTGAGTTCTAAGCTATGTCACCATCTTTAATCAATATTCGAGGGAGGAACGAATATTAATACCTTAAATCTTTATGCAGCTTCCTTATCGTCAATTTTGTTATCTTGTTTAATTGTGTTACTCATACCTAAGCTACCTGCTGGGAAGTCAACAACATCTGTTGCATTATAAAAATCACCATTTAATACTTGTTGTTTTGTATATCCAATATCGGCTAATGTACGCTCATCTAAGCTAATTAAAGCTTGTCTTGTTCTATTAATAGCAATCTTTTCAAATACTGTTGCAATAAATGCATTTAATTTAGTTAAAAATGTCTTTTCCATCGTCTATTATTTTCTTTCTAAAAATTATAAGAATTATTTATTTGTATATTACATATACGGCAAACAAATAAGAAAGAGAACATAGGTAAATGGAAAATGATTATTTCCAAAATGGAAACATTTAACATAATTATAACATAATTGACCCTAATCAGGAATTAATGTGGCTGGATTATTACTGATTTAAAGTAGATAATCGACTTCATTAAAAATTATTTTTTAAAATAATAAATAATAAAATTTGCTTAAGTTAATTTAACATATAAAGTATTTTTAAAGCCCTTTAAAGGAGAACTTATTTGTCAAAAGCTTTTTTATTATGGTGGATACAAATAGTTACTGTATCATTTTCTGCTATTTTAATTTTTACATATGGTTGGTTTGAAAAACTTTATGATGCAGATCAAACTAAAATTAGTTTTATTATAATTGTAATTTTTATAGCAGCTTCAATTGCTACAGGTTTTTTAAGTTTTAAATCTAATATAGAGCATAGAACATTAAGTAACTACATATGGTTTTCTTCGGAAACCATGGTTACTTTAGGTTTAATAGGAACAGTAGCTGGTTTTTTGCTAATGTTAAGTTCTGCTTTTGATAATTTAGATGTAAGTAATGTTGAAAATGTTCAAAAGGTAATTTCAAACATGGCCTTGGGCATGAGTACTGCATTATGTACAACTCTTTCAGGGTTAGTTGGGAGCGTTCTCACTAAAATCCAAATGGTAATATTAGAGAATAATTCTAATTATGAGTGATCCTAGATATAGATCTTCTTTTGGTTTTATTGACCTGTTGTTTAATATGTTAATAGGCTTCGTATTTTTATTTATGTTAGCTTTTTTATTAATTAATCCAGTTGCTAAAAAAGAGACAATTAAACCAAAGGCTGAGTATTTCATTGAACTTGAATGGGATGGAGAAAAACCCTACGACCTTGATGTTTGGGTGAAAGATAACATGGGGCATATTGTTAGCTTTAGAAGACCTGATGATGCATTAATTCATCTAGAAAGAGATGACTTGGGAACAGTCAATGATACTTATGTTGATCAAAATGGTAAAACAGTCTATCTAAAAGAAAATAGGGAAGTAGTAGCGATAAGAACGCCTGAGGCGAGATCTTATTTAGTAACTATACACTTTTACAATGCTAGAAAATTTCCTGCGCCACTTACACATGCAACGGTAAAACTTCTTAAGGTTAATCCTTACAAAGAAGAATATACCAAAAAATTATTTTTTAGTTCTGAAGGGCAGGAGCTTCCCGCATTTAAATTTAGAGTTGACTATAATGGTATAGTCCATGTTGATCCTACCAATGAGCTTATCATTGACGGAGAAGTGATTAGAAAGAAGAGTGGTGTATAATGTTAGACTTCTCAATAAGTTCTGGACAATTAATGTTAATTTGGTCTTTTGCAGGAGCTATATGTTGTTTACCCTTTTTTACTAAAAATATATGGCAAAGATTTTTTACTGTTCCAATAATATTCATAGCAATTTGGTTAAGTTTTTACACAAACCATGACTTTATAGGTCGTCCTATGTATGACAGGCCTCCTGAACAATTTGTTTACGAACATCATGCAGTTATTTATGATAAAGGTGAAAGATTGATAGTGTTATGGGCTGTAAAAGATGGGATAAATAAACTTTTTAAATTCCCTCATACGGAACAAAATGAAGAAGCTTTGGATCAAGCTAAAAGAAATGCTGATAGGTCTGGTGTACCTCAAATGGGAGAAATTGTTAAAGAGGATCCTATTGATAAAAGATCCAGGAATAATGAATTTACACTAAAAACATATAGATTTCCATTTCAGAAAATGATGCCAAAGTAATTAACTTAATTGATATATTTTTGACTTATATACTTGTTTAATACAGGTTGAATAGAAGTAGCCATCTCTGAAAATGAGTTTTCCCATAATTTTTTGGAATTTCCCATATCATGGCCTGTGAGTAGGAGTGTACCAAAAGGACCAACTTTTTCAATAAATGATACTAATTTTTCAGTTACAGTTTTTTTATTTCCAATAATTATTAAGTCATTTGCTTTTTTCATAGCTTCTGGCAACTCCTTACTAAGGTTGATATCCTTACTTAAAGTACCTGACGCAAGTTTTGAAACAGTATTTAAATATAGAAAATAGTGAGAAAACACTCCTTTAGGGTCACATAATATTTCTTCAGCTTCTGAATTTGATGAAGTAATGAGAACACTTCGTCCAACACGCCATTTTTGATAGGTAGGTTGTTTCCCGACCTTATTTGCCGCTTCTTGATAAGTTGGCCAATGAGTTGCTATATCTTTTGCATCAACAAAATTACCAGAAATTGGAATCCATCCTTTTTCTCCAGCTAGTTTTGCTGTCATTGAATTAGGATTTTTAAGAGATATTGCGATTTCAGGGTATGGTTTTTGAAATGGTTTAACGAATTTTCCAATACCCAATTCTCGAATAATATTCTTCTTTAAAGAAATATCCAGAAATTCACCTTTGTAGTGATAATTTTCACTTTCATCCCAAAACTTTAAAATTGCCTCCATTGATTCAATCATTGTAATTGCTCTTGAACGTCCATCCATATTACCAAAGAGCTCCCAATCACTCACTAAGCCTCCTGCACCAACACCTAAAATAACTCTTCCTTTTGAAAGATGATCCAGTAAACTTACTTGACCTGCGACTACTGCGGGATGTTGTTGAGGTAGGGAAATAACTCCTGTTCCAAACTTAATATTTTTTGTTTCTTTTATTAAAGATGCATTAAAAATCAATGGTGAGGTAACTGGTTCTGCTGTAGAACTATAATGTTCTCCCATCCAAGCTTCGGTAAAATTTAATTTATCTGCTAAAAGAACAAGTTTTCTATCTTCGTCATAAGAAATACCTACATCTTTGTCTGCAGGGTGAAGAGGCATCATAAATAATCCAAGATTAAGCATTGATTATTATATTCTCCAAAATATTTAAAATTTATATATTTATATTACATTATTTAAAAATGATTTAAAATTTAAGAACAATCGAACCAGTTGTTTTTCTTTTTTCTAATATAGATTGAGCTTCTTTTATCTCGTCAATATTCAATGTTTTATCTATATTAATTTGTAAATCTTTATTTATTATCATATTAAAAAATGAGTCAGCATTCATTTGCATTTCGTTAGCATCTTTTATGTAAGTATTTAGTCCGCCTGTTGAAATAGACCCTGAAAAAGATCTCAGCATATTAATATTAATAGGGTCAATAGGGCCTGATGAAACTCCAAAGCTAACTATTCTTCCTTTTGGAGCTAGGCAGCCTATTCCTTTTAAAAAGGTATCTTTTCCAACTGAGTCATATATGATATTTACCCCTTTATTATTTGTAATTTCTAAGACTTTCCTGTCAAAGTCATCTTTTGAATAATTAATAGTAAAACTACATCCGTTTTGTTTAGCAATTCTTTCTTTTTCTTTAGAACTTACTGTTCCGATAACATTTGCTCCAATTTTGTTTGCCCATTGACAAAGAATTTGTCCAACGCCTCCCGCTGCAGCATGTACTAAAACAGTGTCGTGCTCTTTTAATTTATATGAATGGTTAATTAGGTATTGAGAAGTTAAGCCTTTTAAGGTAGATGCAGCAGCAATTTTAAGATCAACTTCTTTTTTAAGCTTAATAGTTTTATCTTGATCTAAATTCATAAACTGTGAAAAAGAACCTGGATTCATACAATGTGTCACCTTATCTCCAATATTAAATTTGGTAACATTAGAACCAATTTCTCTTACCGTTCCAGATGCTTCCATCCCAAGTACTGCAGGTAAACTCTTAAGTGGATAGGTACCTCTTCTTTGATTGATATCTATAAAATTCAATCCAGCAAACGAGTGTTCAATTAAAATTTCTTTTGCCCCTAAATCTTTTAAGTTCACTTCTTCTATTTTCAGGACTTCCAAAGATCCTTGCTCATAAATTTTAATCGCTTTACTTATCATAAAACACACCTATAAATTAAATAAAAAATTTTCTAATATTTCCTTTCCACCCTCACTACCAAACGATTCTGGATGATATTGAATTCCATAAATAGGATACAATTTATGACTGATTGCCATAATTTCACCACTAAAAGAAACTTTGTTAATATCAAGTATAGAACTTTTATCATCTATATCTTGTGAAATCCCGTTTATAATAAAACAACTTGGTAAAGATTTTGTCTCAACAATTAGAGAATGGTATCTCATTATTTCTATATTTTGAGGTATTTTTTTATGTATTCCTTTTTGGTCATGTAATAAAAATGAGGTTTTTCCATGCATAGGTTCATTTGCATGAATGATTTTACCTCCAAATGAATGAACTATACCTTGCATACCTAAACATATGCCTAGGATTGGTATTTTTGGACCAAATTTTAGTATAATTTCTTGACAGACTCCAAAATACTTTTTTTCTGCAGGTGATCCTGGACCAGGTGAAATTATTATTTTGTCAGGCTTATCAAGTTTTAAATCATTAAGACATATTTGATCATTTCTTTTAACTATTATATCGGTTTTTATGCCTGATGTATTTTTATCTAAAATCTCACCACAATATTGAAATAGATTGAAAGTAAATGAGTCATAATTATCTATTATTAAGACTTTCATATTATTTCGTCTCTCTAAATGATTCTAGAACTGTCTTCATGGCAGCAAGTTTTCTTTCAATTTCTAGATACTCTTTATCTGGATCTGAATCATAAACATTTCCACCACAAGTTTGAGCAAAAGCTTTCTCACCTTTTATAAAAATGGATCTAATTGGAATAGCAAATGTACAATCACCATTAAATCCAAACTGCCCTATTGCTCCTCCATATGGACCTCTGCCGTCTTCTTCAATTTCATTAATTATTTTCATAGCTTCTATTTTAGGGGCGCCAGACAAAGTGCCAGCTGGAAAATTTGAGGCTAAAGCAGAGAACATATCCTCTTCATCATTAATTATACCAGCAATTTCAGACGATATGTGTTGTACATGAGAATATTTTTTTATATCCATAAGGTTTCTAACTTTGACAGTACCAAATTTAGCAACTCTACCTAAATCATTTCTATGTAAATCTACTAACATATTATGTTCAGCTATTTCTTTACTATCATTTAGTAATTCTCTAGCTAATTTTAGATCCTCTGTTTTATCAGCTCCTCGTTTTGTTGTTCCAGCTAAAGGAAAAGTTTCCATTTCCCCGTTTTTAAGCCGAAAGAGAAGTTCTGGTGACGCTCCAATGATTATTTGATCAGTAAACTTCATAAAATACATGTGAGGGGATGGATTTAGCATTCTTAACTTTGAATATATTTCAGTAAGATCTCCTTTTATTTCATAATGACTTTTAAAACCCACTTCACATTGAAAAATTAATCCATTTTTTATGTCTTCTTTAATCTTTAATACAGTTTTTCTATGCTCATCCCTTGTCATTGAATTTCTTAAAAATTTACAGCTTACTTGTGTACTATTATGATTATTTTGTTTAATAATTGATTTTATTTTTTCAATTTTATTATCTTCATAATAATAATAAAATATTTCGCCTGTCATTTGGTCATAAATAAGACCGTCAAGATACACGCCAAATTTAAAAGACTCGAAATTAGGATTTTTTTTTATATTTAAATTATTTTCAAAATAATTAAAACCATCGTAACTTACGAAGCCAACCAATCCTCCAGCATATTTCTTTGATATAATATTTTGAGGAATAATGTCTCTTAATTTATAATAAGGGTTTTCACATGAAAATGATCTAATTTCACCTTTATTTATATTTTCAATTTTTAATTCATGTTTATTTTCTGAAAATATAAGATATTTTGGATCAAAACCAATTATATGGTAGCGAGAAATATTACTCTCTTCCCCTAGTGATTCAAATAAAAAACAGTTTTTAAAGTTAAATTGTATTTTTTTGAACAATTCAAAAAAATTATATTTATCGCCTATTTTTATGTATTTAGGTTTGCCTTCAATTTTAATTTTATTTGGTTCATTTTGTTTTTTAGTCATTTTTTATGATTTGCTCTTAAAATATCAATAATGTTAGATTTAATTTTAAAAATTTCTTCATTTTCAAAAGCGTATGAACCTCTTGTAACTGTTGCAATTCCTACATTTAGATCTTCAGAAATTTCTCTTTGTTTTTTACCATGCAAAAGCATTTGAAATATCTTTAAACGATTATCAAGCTCTTTTAACTCTTTGTTGGTAAAAAGCGCGTTGAGGAACAATTCCATGTTTTTGCAATTGTTTGTTTTAGTTAAGAGTTGATTCAATAAGTTTGTTTTCATGTACTAGTACAATATTTTATTGATTAATCTAATTAAATAAAAAAATTCAGGCTTATAATTTATATAGCTTTAAGGTTGCCTGCAGAAACTTTACCGTCTTTGCCGTCTTCCAACTCATATTCAATTTTTTGATCAGGTTCTAGAGTTGTCATACCTGCAGCTTGTACGGCACTGATATGAACAAACACATCCTTGTCTCCACCCTCTGGTTCAATGAAGCCATAACCTTTTGTAGGGTTAAACCATTTAACTGTTCCTGTGGCCATTTTGTTTCCTTTTCTTAGCTCTAAAAATAAAGAGCGCTTAGTTAATATTGTGATTTATTAAAACATGGTTATACAATTATGTACTTAATAAACTCCGATATTATATTTCAATTCTTTATTTTAGCAAGTTTGATTTGAAATGTACTTATTTATAGTCTTCTTCATAAGCTTTTATGATTGAACTAACAGCTAAATTAAATGGCGTTTCAATATTATTTTCTTCTCCTAAAGTTACAACCATACCATTAATAGCGTCAATTTCAGATAACCTTTTTGCTTCAACATCCTGCAGCATTGAAGGTTTAGAGTCTAAAAGTTTTTTGCCAAATTCTGTTATATATTTAATTGTGTCATCAAAAGTAAAATTAACATTTTGAATGTCACCCATTTTCCTGGCCTCTAGAGCACACCCTTTAGCCACTTCAAACATTTGTTTGTTTCCCATTACTTCACCAAGTGTTTTCCTGAATACTGAGCATGGGCCACTATAAGCAACGTTACATATAAATTTTTCCCAAATTAATTGTTCTATATCTTCGAAAGCTTTTGCGTTAAACCCTGCATCAGACCAAACCTTAACTAGTTTTTCTAATCTTTGAGTTATTCCTCCATTCATTTCACCAATTCTTATCATACTCATATTATTATGATGAGCATGTCCAGGACCAACCATTGCTGCTCCAAAGCCTTGAGCCACTCCTAAAAGAATATTGTCAGCAGGCATAAAAGTAGCAATTCGTTCACCAGCACCTAGCCCATTCTGTATAGTTAAAATAAGAGAATTTTTTGATATTATTTTGCTTAGATTAGATGCGGCTGAACTGACTCCAGATGCCTTAGTTGCTATTATAAATAGTTCATATCCTTTTGCATCTTCTATGTTATTCGAAACATTTATATTTTTAACCACATTATCACCACTGAAACCTGAAACTCTAAGACCATCTTTTCTTATGGCTTCTAAATGCTCTTCCCAAAGATCAATTGCTAAAACCTTATTATTATTTTGAGCAAGAAAGGATGCATAAATAGATCCCATTGCACCTGCTCCAATTATAGCAATTTTCATAACCTAATCTCCATCACTGCTTAATAAAAGTTCCATTGTTTAATTCAGACATAGCAAGTTGAATTTCATCACTAGTATTCATTACAATAGGTCCGTGCCATGCAACGGGTTCTTGAATAGGATTACCAGAGATTAGTAGGAATCTAACACCTTGATTTCCAGATAACAGCTTAACTTCATCTCCTTTATCAAAGGTAATTAGCGTCTTGTTTCCACTCATGTCACGTATTGTGTAGTCTTCATTGTTAAATGATTTTTCAATTTTAATGCCTTTAGGCTCCGAAGCATAATCAAAGTTAGCCTCTCCTTCAAAAACATATGCAAAACAATTATCTCGTAATGATATTGGGAAGTTTTTAATTTTGTTTGGTGGAACATAAATGTCAAAATATTGAGGGTTAGATGCAATTCCCTTTATTAAACCTTTATACCCCCGATAATCGCCTATTATTATTTTTATGATAGTACCATCGTCATCATTTATAACTTTGATATCGCTTGATTTTATATCTTGATAGTTAGGATCAGTCATTTTAAGATAAGATGGTAAATTAGCCCATAATTGAAAACCATGCATTTCACCTTTATAATTACCTAAGGGCATTTCTTGATGAAGTATACCTGAACCTGCAGTCATCCATTGAACATCTCCATCATTCAGCTTTCCTGAATTTCCCAAGCTATCTTTGTGTTCCACGGCTCCTTTTAAGATATAAGTGATTGTCTCTATTCCTCTATGAGGATGCCACGGGAAACCTAGTTGGTAATCTTGGGGATTGTTATTTCTAAAATCATCAAGTAGTAAAAAAGGATCAAAATCACTAGTATTTCCAAAGCCAAAAGCTCTATCTAATTTTACACCAGCACCCTCTAAAACTGGATTTGATTTTTTTCTTTCTAAAATTGGTCTAACAGTCATAATGTCTTTATAACTTTAAAAATAATAATTATGAACTTTTTTTTATCCATATAGATAAATTGATATTTCACCAAAAATAAATAAAAAAGGAACTTATAATTTGTTTGAGCAAGCGTTAAGTGGCTTAAGTACAATTAATCAATTAGAATTATTAATTCCTACAAGTATTTTAGCAGTCATGTTGGTAGCAATATCAAAATCAGGATTTGGAGGTGGCTTAGGTGGTTTAGGCTTTCCTTTAATGGTATTAGTATTGCCGCCTAAATTAGCATTAGCGGTTTTTTTGCCGTTAACATTATTAACAGATATATGGGTAATATTTGTATGGAGAAAATTTTTTATTTTTGAAATTATTTGGATGATGGTCTTAGGTGGAATGATTGGCCAATTAATATGTTGGATATTTTTTAATTATTTAGATAATAAATCTATTCTAATTTTAATTGGAACTATGGCGTTAATAACATCTGTAAATTTTTTTTTAAGTAAAATAGATCTATTACAAAAATCAAAAAATCATTTAAATACATTGCAACCAAATTATCTGAGAGCAGTTTTTTGGTGCTCTTTATCTGGATTTGCAAGTTTTATTGCATGGGCAGGTTCTGTTCCTGCACAGATTTATCTTTTAAAGTTAGGAGTTAATAGAAAAAATTTTGTGGGCATCATGAGTTTCTATTTTTTTTTAATTAATTTTTCAAAAATACCTTTTTATTTAGATCTAAACATTTTTACCAATCAGTCACTTTTTTTGAGTTTTCTTTTAATTCCTGTTCTCCCTATTGGTATATTTTTAGGTAAGTGGTTGAATTTAAAACTTTCTGATAATTTATTTTACAACATTAGTCATGTGGCTTTATTTTTATGTGGCATTCATTTAATAATTAAAAATGCAACTTAGGAGATAAAAATGGAAAGTGAAATTTTTAAAAAAGGAATAGCAAAAAGAAGGAAAGTACTTGGAGATGAATATGTAGATAAAGCACTTGCCTCAGCAGACGAATTGGGTGCAGATATGCAAAAATTAGTAACTGAATATGCTTGGGGTGAAGTTTGGAACAAAGAAAATCTGTCAGATAGAGATAGATCATTGGTTAACTTAGGCATGATTGCCGCTCTTAATAGATCGCATGAATTTAAATTACATGTCAGAGGTGCTTTGAATAATGGATTAACTAGATTACAAATTCGTGATATCGTTTTACAGATTACAATATACTGTGGAGCTCCTGCAGGTTTGGAGTCACTTAGGCATATTAGAGAAGTATTTGCTGAAGTTGATTCAGAAAATAAATAAATAAATTTAATGAACTGGGGATTTATTTATATGAAATAATGAATTTCGTGTGGAAAGTAATGGATCATAATAAAATTAAAACAAATTTTGATGAAAATTTAGTTTCAACTAATGATGCAAACTTTAAAAGTTTATATGGTCTTACTCCAATTGTTGAAGATGCTATTTTAAATGCTATTAATAAAAAAAATAGAACAAGTTTAAAAAAGTTAATCGAACCACTTCATCCAGCTGATCAAGCGGACATGTTAGAAAGACTTAGTAATGAAAAATTAAATATTTTCCTAACTATTCTTGGAAGATCACTTGATCCAGAGGTCTTAGTTTATCTTGATCATAATGTTCAAGAAAAAGTTTTTAATATTCTTGGCCCTAAAGTTCTTGCAAAGGCAATTCCTGAATTACATTCAGATGATGCTGTTGAAATACTTCAAGAGTTAGAAGAAAAAGATAGAAATGTAGTTATAAAACAACTACCAAAAGCTGACAGAATTTTAGTTGAAGAGGCTCTGTCATACCCTGAGTATTCAGCTGGAAGGCTGATGCAACGGGAATTTTTGGCTTTTCCTGGAAATTGGACAGTAGGGCAGACAATTGACCATATGAGAGCAAATCCACAAGATGAAGAAGATAGTTTTTATTCAATTTATATTGTTGATCCTGCACATAGATTGATGGGAGTTATCTCCCTGTCTAAACTATTATCTGCTAAAAGACCTGTTAGATTAAATGATTTAATGGAATTAAAACCAAGAAATGTGAATGTTGAAACTGACCAAGAAGAAGTAGCTCTTCTATTTCAGCAATATGGTCTAGTAAACATGCCGGTTGTTGATAATGCAGATAGGCTTCTTGGTGTAATAATTGTAGATGATATTGTTGACGTAATTAATGAAGAAGCCGAAGAAGATTTGCAAGGTTTGACTGGTGTAAGTGATCTTTCAATAACATCATCTTTTTTAGAAACTGCTAAAGGCCGTTTTTCATGGCTTATATTAAACATGTTTACTGCAGTTTTAGCATCTTCAGTTATAGGTTTATTTCAGGAAGAAATTGAAAAATTAGTTGCGCTAGCTGTTCTCATGCCAATTGTTGCATCAATGGGAGGAAATGCAGGAACCCAGACAGTGACTGTTGCAGTAAGAGCATTAGCGACAAGGCAGCTAAATTATAGCAATCTTCAAAAATTTGTTTTAAAAGAAACATGGGTTGGTATGATTAATGGTTTCTTATTCGCTCTTTTGTCTATTGTTTTAGCTTATCTTTGGTTTGGTGATAAAGAAATCGCAATAATAATGGGATTAGCAATGATCGCTAATTTGTTATTTGCGGGTGTTCTAGGTACTTTAATTCCGCTAACACTAGAAAAATTTAAAATTGATCCTGCGATTTCTAGCTCTGTTTTTTTAACAACTGCGACTGATGTAATAGGTTTCCTTACGTTTTTAGGTTTATCAGCTTTAGTAATATTGTAATTTGGGTTATTAGTTGTGTCTTATCATTTAAAAAAAATAGCAGTCGGTATCGAAACGATTGAAAGACTTTATGTAAGACAAAAAATGATTAAAGAAACTTATGGCACAATATTACATACTACAAGAAACATGCCAAAAAAAAGAGAAGATTTAATTAAAACTGGTTCAATGTTTTGGATTATCAAAAGAAAAGTTTTAGTCAGGCAGAAAATATTAGATATTTTATCAGTTATTCGAAGTGATGGTACTAAAGGGTGTGAAATTGAATTAGACAAAAAACTAATAAGAGTAATTCCCACTCCTATGAAACCCTTTCAAGGCTGGAGATATTATTTAGAGGAAGATATTCCAAGAGACTTGAATTTAGATGAAGAGTCAGGTGAAAACTTACCAGATAATATAAATGCCGAACTGATTAAATTAGGATTATATTGATTAAGAAATTAACAAAAATAATAATTAAATTTTAAAAAATTTGTCTTTTGATCGAAATGCCAATAATAAATAATCGAAATTAAAGTATTTCTAGGAAAGTTAAAATGTTGTCCAAAATATTTAGTCTTAAAACTTTTATGTTTTTTTTAGTTTTAGGAATAAGTATATTTAGTTATAAGTATTTAGTATCTTCAAAACCACTTGCAAAGCCTTCAATAGTTGAAGAAGAAACTTTTTATGTAAAAGTGGTTAAAACTAAGAGACATGAATATACTCCATCATCTGATGCATATGGAAAAATTGTTTCTTCAAGGACTGGCGATCTTCGTTTTGGTGTTTCCGGTAGAGTTAATTTTATATCTAATTCTTTTTTAAATGGTGCTTATGTAAAAAGTGGGCAAATTTTAGCAAAACTAGATCAAACACGCTTCTTGCTTGAAATAAAAAAACTAAATTTTGAAACACAAGAACTAGCTTCACAATTAGATATTAGAAAAAGACAAATAAAAAGATATAAGTCTATGCTATCAACAAAAGTTATATCGCAGAACAAGTATGATAATGAGTTAATTCTCTTATCAAAAAACAAGTCAGATTTTAATAGATCCAAAATTATTTTAGAAAAAGCAAAGCAAGATTTGTCTGATACTATTTTAAGAGCAAAATATAATGGTAGGCTATATAATGTTAAAATTAATAAAGGACAATTTATTTCAAGTAATGAAAAATTAGCTAATATATTTTCTACAGAAGATTTAGAAGTTGAGTTTGTTATACCATCAAAAATATATTCAAATTCAGACAATTTAATTGGAAAGTCTATTGATGTTATATGGGAGGGAGGCAATACCCCTCTAAAAAATATAAAAGCTAAAATTGAAAGAACAGACGGAAAAACAAATGAAGAAGAAGGTGGAGGAAAATTGTTTGCAAAAATTAATATTGAAGAGAATAAAAGTAATTATATCCCTCTTGGTACTTTTGTTCGTGTGAATTATCCAGTAGGTAATTTTAAAAATATATTTAAATTGCCTGAAACTTCTCTATACGGTGAAAATATATATTTTGTAGATAACGGCATTGCAAAGAAAAAAAAGGTGAACCTAATATACAAAGGTTCAGGATTTATTTTAGTTGACGGAAATATTTCAGAAAATGATTTGATTATAACAACAAGAATGCCCGATAATTTAAATAATCAAAAAGTTACAATTTTAAATTAATTTTTCAAAAATATTAAAACTTTAGGATGAAATTTTGTTACAGTTTAAAGAGTCTGGTTTTTTAAAGTTTTTTGTAGAGCATCGAACCTCTGCAAACATAATAATGATATTAATGATTGTAGTTGGCTTACTTTCTATTGGTAGGTTGAATAAGCAATTTTTTCCTAACTTTGAAGTTGAAGTTGTAGCTGTTTCTGTAAATTGGGCTGGAGCTACAGCTGAAGAAATAGATAAAAATATTGTTCAATTATTGGAACCAGAACTCCGACCTATCTCAGGTGTCAAGAAAGTATCATCAAAATCCGTTGAAGGTATTGGTATTACACAAGTTGAATTTAACTATGGTTATGACATGCAAAAAGGGAGGACAGATATTGAAACTGCTGTATCCAGAATAAATTTTCCTCAAAAAGCAAACAAACCCAAAATAGTTGTTGGGGAATTTTTTGATACAGTTACTAGAATAGTTTTATCAGCAAATATTCCTTTATCAGAACTGAGATTAATATCAAAAAAACTTAAGGAAGTACTTCTAAATTCTGGTGTAGATAAGGTTGACATCCAAGGTCTTCCCAAAGAAGAGATATTGATTGAAATACCTCAGATAGAAACAGCAAGGTTGAAATTATCATTTAATCAAATTGCTAATTTAATTAAATCTGAAACTCAGGATGTTTCAGGAGGTAGTTATGCCGATGGGTCACTGCGGGTCAGAACCGCAGGTGAAAAAAGACTAGTAGAAACGTTCAAAAAATTAGAGCTTAAAAACACGATTTCGGGGGGTAGGATTATCCTTCAAGATATAGCCAGAATATCTTCTACTCTCGAACAAGGAAGTATATTAAAATCTGTTGACAATAATCCTGCTGTAGAATTATGGGTCAGAAGAAGTAAAACTAGCGATGCTCTTGAAGTATCGGAAAATGTTAATAAAGTAATTTCAGAATCTAAAAATATTATTGGAAATAGAGTCAATATTGAAACTTATAATACGGCAGCTAACCTTATCCAAGAAAGAATTACACTATTAGTCAAGAACGGACTTAGTGGTCTTTGCATTGTTTTAGCCGTATTATTTCTATTTTTAAGTCGAAATACTGCCATTTGGGTAGCTTTGGGTATTCCAATAGCTTTTCTTGCTACTTTTGGCGTAATGTTAGTTTCAGGTCAATCAATCAATATGATATCCTTATTTGGTCTTATTATGGCCCTTGGTATAGTAGTGGATGATGCAATCGTTGTAGGGGAACATTCTTCATATTTAAAAACTAAGAGACGACTAAATAGTTCACAGGCTCCAGTTGTTGCTGCAACACGCATGTCGATGCCTGTAATATCAGCAATGTTAACTACAGTGGCTGCATTTATACCTTTATTTATGGTTAAAGGAGTTATAGGTGAAATAATTGCGGCTATACCTTGGGTAGTATGTGCTGTTTTAGTTGCTAGTTTAATTGAATGTTTTCTTGTTTTACCAGCACATTTAGCACATTTTGATAAAAAGACAGTTGAGGAAGGTAAATTCAGACTATGGTTTGATAAAAAATTTATGGCTTTTCAAGAAGGTATATTTAAAAAATTCATATCATTAACATTTAACTATCGATATGTAACTTTTATGGTTGCCATTGGCATGTTTATAGTTTCTGTGGGAATGATGTCTGGCGGACGTGTAATGTTTAGTTTTTTCCCAACCCCTGAGGCAGATATAATTATTGCTAATTTTAAAATGCATTCTGGAACGACTAGATCTAAAACTGAAGAGATGGTAAAAAAAATAGAAGGAGGTTTGATTAAAACTTCAAAAAAGTTTTCAACATCTCCTGATCTAGTGAAATTTAGCATGTCAACTATTGGAGGTAGAACATCATTTTCAGGTGGGGGTGTACCAAGCTCTAAGGGAAGTGACTTATTAGGTTCCGTGGTTGTTGAATTAAAAACAGCCGATAAACGAAAAATACGAACAAATCAGTTTATAAAAGAATGGAAAAATAATATTGAATATGTTGAGGGTTTAGATAAATTAACTATTAGATCTCCAAGTGGTGGACCTCCCGGAAGAGATTTAGATGTAAGATTTCAAGGAGAAAAATTAGAAACCCTTAAGATTGCATCTAATGAATTAATTCAAATTGCAAGAACAATCCCTGGCGTGACATCATTAAACGATAATCTTGAGTTTGGAGTTCAAGAAAGGATTCTATCTTTAAACAATAAAGGACAATCACTTGGTCTATCCATCTCAGATATAGGAGAGCAAGTAAGATCAGCTATTAATGGAATAATAATTTCAGAGTTTCCAAAAGCAGACGAAGAAGTGGTTGTTAGATTAAAGTTGTCTGAAAGAGAAAAGCTTACGGATATGATAAATGACTTAAGAATTATTACCCCTTTAGGTACTAGTTTTAAGCTTCAAGAGGTCATTAAAATAAATGAAAAAATACCATTTGCTTCAATTAATAGAAAAAATGGTTTTAGAGAAGTGACTATTTCTGGTGATTTATTCCCAGCGTTAATGAACACTTCTCAAGCAAGACAATTTTTGTTGAATAACGGATTACCTGAAATTGCTAAAAAATATAATCTAAATTATAGATTTGATGGCAGAGATTTAGAACAGAAAGAAACTTTTGCAGATATGAAAATTGGTTCAATAATAGGCTTATTATTAATCTATTTTATATTAGCATGGGTATTTAAGTCTTGGACAAGACCTTTTTCAATAATGATAATGATACCATTTGCTTTTATTGGAGCGGTGCTTGGTCATTATTTGTTAGGGCTAACAATGTCAATTTTGTCAATGTTTGCTCTCTTAGCTTTAGCTGGAATTGTTGTAAATAATTCTATTATTTTAGTATCAACTATTGAAAGAAGATTTGACGATTTACGTGATCAAAATGATAAAGACTATCAGAATAATAAAGTAATCGATGAAGCAATAATAGCTGGAGTAGTAGATAGATTTAGACCTGTTCTATTAACATCACTTACTACAATAGGAGGATTGTCAGCACTTTTATTCGAAAAATCACTCCAAGCCCAATTCTTGATACCAATGGCGGCTACGATTGTTTTTGGCCTTGGTATTACAGCTTTTCTTGTACTTGTCATAGTTCCATCTATGATGGGAATTAGTAACGATTTTTCCAATTTTGTTAAAAATGTTAGAAGAAGATAAAATATGGTGAAACAAGTATATACAACTCTTAGTTCTGAAAGCTTTAATGTTTCAGACATAAAATTTAATAAAGATGGATTAGTTCCGGTCATTGCACAATGTGTTCATTCTGGCACAATTTTAATGATGGCATGGATGAATAATCTATCAGTTAAAAAAACAATTGAGACTAAGGACATGTACTACTTTTCTAGGTCAAGAAATGAACTCTGGAAAAAAGGAGAGACGAGTGGAAACTTTCAAAGACTACACGAATTAAGATTAGACTGCGATAACGATACATTATTAGCCATAATTGAACAAACTGGAGTAGCTTGTCACACAGGTGTGAGGAGTTGTTTTTTTAAATCATTACATGATGTAAAAAATGACTAACGAAAATAACCCAGGATCATTTGGAAGTTCTAGAGGTTTATCACAAAATCTTAAAAAAGATAAAAACAGAAAATCTTCAAGTACTCGTTGGATAGGAAGACAACTAAATGATCCATACGTTTTAGAAACTCAAAAAAGAGGGTATAAGTCTCGAGCTGCTTTTAAACTTTTACAAATTAACGAAAAATATAAATTTTTAGCCCCAGGATTATCAGTTATTGATTTAGGGTGCGCTCCAGGAGGGTGGCTTCAAATAGCTTCGCAAAAAGTTTCTTCAAATGTTGGGGAAGAAAAAGTAGTAGGCGTTGATCTTTTGCCCACACAAGAAATACCTGGAAGTATCTCTATTATAGGTGATATTAGTGATAAAGTAGTTGGTGAAAAGTTATTAAAAATTCTCGGTTCTAACCCAAATATTATTATGTCAGATATGGCTGCAAATACTACAGGACATCGTCAAACTGATCATATAAGAACCACTTATCTATTAGAAACCGCACTAGATTTTGCTCTAGAAAACTTAAAAAAAAATGGAGTTTTTTTAGCTAAATGTTTTAAAGGTGGTACTGAAATAGAGACTTTATCTCTAATGAAAAAACATTTTTCAAGAGTGCATCATATTAAACCTGATGCTAGTAGAAAAGAGTCAGTTGAAGGATACGTAATTGCTATAGGCTATAAAACATAAAACTTATATTAATTAACCTTTGCAAATTAAGATCAGGAGTTTATAAAATTTACACTAATAATATTAATTATATCATTATTCAAATAACCCTTTAGTTGGAAAATATGAATATAGAAGAAGCTTACACTTTTGACGATGTCTTATTACAACCTGCACATAGTAAATTCGGTCCAGCTGACGCAGACGTTAAAACTTTTATTACGAAAGATATTAAGTTAAATATTCCCTTACTTTCAGCTGCAATGGATACTGTTACTGAACACAGGTTGGCAATTAGTATGGCTCAATTAGGAGGAATGGGTGTCCTTCACAAAAACTTTTCAATAAAAGAACAAGTTTCAGAAGTAAAAAAAGTAAAAAAATTTGAATCTGGCATGGTTGTTAATCCAGTAACAATAAAACCTGATCAGACACTTGGTGATGCTTTTAAATTGATGGAAAAATACAAAATTAGTGGTATACCAGTTGTAGAAGGCTTGAATAATAAATTGGTTGGAATTTTAACAAATAGAGATGTTAGATTTGCAAATGATCTTAATCAATCTGTTTCTGCACTTATGACAAAAAATGTCATAACTGTTAAAGAAACAGTTACTGCAGAAGATGCTAGAAAACTTTTACATAAACACCGTATTGAAAAATTAGTTGTTGTAGACATGGATAATTTTTGCGTTGGATTGATAACTGTTAAAGACATGGAAAAGGCACAAAATCATCCAGACTCTTGTAAAGATAAACAAGGAAGATTAAGAGTTGCAGCAGCTACTGGTGTAGGAAAGGATGGAATTAAAAGGGCAGAAGCTTTAATTAATGCAGGAGTTGATGTTCTAATAGTTGATACAGCTCATGGACATAGTGAAATGGTACTAGAAACTGTTAGAGCAATTTCAAAATTATCAAGTCAAGTAGCTTTAATTGGAGGAAATGTTGCAACTGGAGATGCAACAAGGGCATTAATAGATGCAGGTGCAAATGGTATCAAAGTTGGTATTGGCCCTGGATCAATTTGTACCACAAGAATGGTGGCTGGAGTAGGGGTGCCTCAATTAACAGCAATAACTGATTGTGCCAAAGTTGCCAAAAAAAACTCCATTCCTATAATAGCTGATGGTGGAATAAAATATTCTGGAGATATTGCTAAAGCCATAGCAGGTGGAGCAAGTGCAGTTATGGTTGGTTCTATACTTGCAGGAACTGACGAAACTCCTGGAGAAGTCTTTTTGTTTCAAGGAAGATCTTATAAATCTTACAGAGGCATGGGTTCATTAGGAGCAATGGCAAGAGGCTCTGCTGATAGATACTTTCAAGCAGAGATAGAAACATTAAAACTAGTTCCCGAGGGTATTGAAGGCCAAGTTCCTTACAAAGGCCCTGCACAGAATGTAATTCACCAATTAGTAGGTGGTTTAAAATCAGCTATGGGTTATACGGGTAATATAAATATTAATGAAATGCAAAAAAAATGTATTTTTAAGAGGATAAGTAATGCTGGTCTAAAAGAAAGTCACGTACATGACGTTACTATTACTAGAGAAGCCCCTAATTATCGTCCTTCTTAATGCTTGATCAAGAACGAATTTTTTCTGTTTTAGAATTATTGAATTCACTTAACCAAAGCAACAAAATTGCTCGTAAGTTATTACAAAGTTATTTTAGATCAAAAAAATATATAGGCTCTAAAGACAGAAAGTTCATTTCTAACAGTTTTTGGAATATTTTAAGACATCGGTATAAGATCCATTGGCATCTTGATTGTTTAAATCTTGAAGTAACTTTTGAAAAAGAAATGATGTTAGAATTGTTTTTTTTAAATAAAGATTATTGTAATAATTCGTCTAAAATTAGACAGTTATTTATTTTAAAATACAAGGAAATAAAAATATTTCATGATGTTGATTTGGATTTTTTAAAACGTTTAAATTATAAAGAATTTTATAATAAAGAAATGCCAGAACATATTTTTTATGAATTGCCGAAATATCTACTCAAGAGCCTCAAAAATAGTTTTAAAAAGGAATGGAGAGACGTTGCATTATCTCTAAATCAAGAAGGTTTTTTTGATATTAGAGTAAACATGCTTCAAGGAAAATCTCGAGATGAAATATATCATTTATTAAAGGATATTAAAGTACCACTTCAACTAACTAAATACTCACCATTAGGTATACGGCTTTCGAAAAGGTTTCCAATAGAAGGCCATAAACTTTTTAAGAAAGGGTTTTTAGAAATACAAGGAGAGGCTTCACAATTAGTTTCTATATTACTTGATGTAAAACCTGGAATGCAAGTTGCAGATATTTGTTCTGGTGCAGGTGGGAAATCTCTTATTCTAGCAGATATTATGAAAAATAAGGGAAGAATATTATCATTAGATACTAATAAAAAAAAGTTGTTAAACGCAGGTTTAAGGCTAAAGAGAGCAGGTGTACACAATGTTGAGAGACGACTGGTAAAGCTAAATTGGAATGTAACAGGATTAGAAAAAAAATTTGATTTGGTATTGATTGATGCACCCTGTTCAGGAATTGGAACATGGTCAAGAAGTCCTGATTCAAAATTTAGTTTTAGTCCAAAAAAACTTCAAGAATTAGTAAATATACAAGCAGAACTTCTTTTAAAAGGGTCTTTGATGGTTGCACCTGGTGGTAAACTAGCATACGTAGTTTGTTCTTTTTTGTCAGAAGAGGGAGTAGATCAAATTAAAAAATTTAAGAGAGAAATCAAACCTTATTTTTCTGAAATAAGTTTAAATAACATATGGCAAGACACAATTTTTTTACAAAACAACAGTGAATATCCTTTTCCGAATGTAAATAAAAGCATAACAATAAATCCGGCAATTCATAAGATGGATGGCTTCTTTATTTCAATCTTTCAAAGAAAGAGATAATGTTTAATTATTTTTAATAGAAAGTAAGTTGATGAAACATAATCTAGTGTTAATTATTGACTTTGGAAGTCAGGTTACCCAACTCATTGCCAGGCGCTTAAGAGAATTAAAAGTTTATTGTGAAATTCATCCCTTTAATAAAATTAATGATGAGTTTATAAAAGCTATTGGTCCAAAGGCTATTATTTTATCTGGAGGTCCAGCAAGTGTATTAGATGACAATGCACCTACACCACCATCAATAATATTTGATATTGGGGTTCCAATTTTAGGTATTTGTTATGGTCAACAAATAATGATGAAAATGCTAGGTGGTAATGTCATTCATGGCTCTGGTACCTCGGAGTTTGGGAAATCGTTTGTCAAAAAGAAAAATAAAAGTATTTGTTTCTTAAAAGATCTTTTTAAAGATAATAATGAACAAGTATGGATGTCTCATGGTGACCATGTTTCAAGCATTCCCTCAAATTTTGAAGTTTATGGAGAGTCTGAAAATGCACCATTTGCTATTATTGGTGATATAAAAAAACACTTTTATGCAGTCCAATTTCATCCAGAAGTGGTACATACTTTGAGCGGAAGAAATTTAATAAAAAACTTTCTTCAGTTAGCTAATGTTTCATTTGATTGGAATATGAAAGCTTATCTTGAACAAGCTGTTCACATGATAAAAGAGAAAGTTGGTGATAAAAAAGTAATTTGTGCATTATCTGGTGGGGTTGATAGTTCTGTGACTGCAATACTTATTCATAAAGCTATTGGAGATCAGTTAACGTGTGTTTATGTAGATAATGGTTTAATGAGAAAAAATGAAAGTGAAGAAGTAATTAAGTTATATACTGATCATTTTAAACTCAACTTGATAGAGGCTAACGAACAACAACTTTTTCTTTCAAACTTATCAGGTGTAATTGATCCCGAAGAGAAAAGAAAAATAATTGGAAAATTATTTATTGATGTTTTTCAGAAATATGCATTAGAAATTGAAGAAGTTGATTTTCTTGCACAAGGTACATTGTATCCTGACGTCATAGAAAGTGTCAGTTTTTCTGGTGCACCATCTGTTACTATTAAGTCTCATCATAACGTTGGTGGATTGCCAAAAAAAATGAATTTAGCTCTAATAGAGCCACTAAAAGAGTTATTTAAAGATGAGGTAAGGACACTTGGAAAAGAACTTGGTGTTCCTAATAAATTTATAGAACGACACCCATTTCCAGGACCTGGTTTAGCAATAAGATGTCCTGGTGAAATTACTGACGAGAAATTAAATATATTAAGAAATGCAGATGAAATTTACATTGACCAAATAAAAAGATATGGGCTTTATAATGAAATTTGGCAAGCTTTTACTGTAATTTTACCTGTTAAAACAGTTGGTGTAATGGGTGATGCTCGGACTTATGATTATGTATGTGCATTAAGAGCTGTAACTTCAATTGATGGTATGACTGCTGATTATTATCAATTTGATCATGAGTTTCTGAGTGAAACAGCTACTAAAATTATAAATAATGTAGCTGGAATAAATCGAGTAACGTATGATATTACTTCTAAACCACCTGGTACTATTGAATGGGAATAGTCTATGGTAAAAAGTATACATAAAAACAATAACTTATTATAATAATTGACTTTCCAAGTAGTTTCCAAGTATAGTAAAATCAATGACTTAGTGGTAGGAGTTTCCAAGAATCTTTCCAACTAAACGCACTATTGAAAAGAACAGTCTATTTTTGACAAAGTTATTTTCAATCAATTAGTTAGATTGATTTTGGAGTTTCCAACCACTTGGAAAGTACTTGGAAACTATGAATAGAAAAAAACACGCAAAACCTCGTATGGGATTTAAGACAGAAGGTTCTTCTGCATACCTACAACAACATGAAATTCTAGGTGGTAAGGGAATGGTTTACATTACCCCTTACTCCAACGGTAATTGGTATTTTCGCACTTGGATTAGTGAAGAGGGAAAGTATCTTCGCAAAAGTTTGAGAACCAAAAATAAGAAAGATGCAATCGCACTTGCCGAGAAAGAATATCTCAAAGTTTATGCAACTCTGGATAAAGGGTTCAAAATATTTGGTCTGAAATTTACTGAACTCTGTGAAGAGTATTTAACCATCAGACAAGAAGATGTTGATGTTGGAAGAATTACTCAACAAAGACATTCAACAATTAAAACTCAAATCAATAGATGGATTATTCCCTATATCAATCCGACAACCAAAGTTAGTGAATTGAATAGGGAAAGTTTCAGAAGATTCTTTGTTTATAGAAAACAGCAGACAAAAAATAAGGTTGAAGATGTAACCATTCGCAATGAACAGACAACAATAAATTCCATTGCAAAGTTTGGTTATAGAAAAGGGTATCTTCCTTTTGAGGGTTTTGACTTTGACCCAATCAAGATAATTGAACCACCCAGACGAGATACTTTCAGTTTGGAAGAATACAAAATGTTCTATCCAAAGTTGGGTGAATGGGTGAATGACGCAGTAGATTCCCATGAAGAATATATGAGGAAAATCATTAGAGATTTTATCCTACTCAAATCCAACACTTGTATGAGGTTTGGAGAGATAAGGAATCTTCAATGGAAGATGGTTAAGACCAAGAGAGAAAAGGGGCAGAATCTGGTTTGGTGCGAATTACCAGCAGAGATTTGTAAGAACAAAAAGTACCGTGAATTTTGGTCTAGAGGTGGAACTTATCTGGATAGGATTAAGAAATATTCACAATTCACCGACAAAGAGAATTTTGTATTCTCACACCCTAAATTTGATAGACCACTAGCAAAACCTACTTTCTACAAATACTGGAAACAGTTGATGGAATTTAGTGGGTTTGATGTGATTGAAAAAGATTTGTCATATTACTCACTAAGGCACTTTGGGATTACTGCAAGATTGATAGCAGGAGTTCCAATCTACAATATTAGTGAGATGGCAGGGACTAATGTTCAGTTCATTGAACAACACTATGCCCACTTGGATATGGATAAATTAAAGGAAGATGCCTTAAAGGGTTTCTCAATAAGTGAAGATGGATTTGATGTTAAGAATTAGGGAAATATTCCCTTACAAACACCATCTAAAAGTTCTTCACCTCTATCCCTAATCCTCGCAACTTTTGAATGGGTATATCGTTTTCTTTTACTCTTTTCTTGTGGGGTGCATTTGTTCCAATCCTCAAGAACTGCATAATCAAAAGCAGCAGAAGTTAGACCTCTTTTCCGTCTACCCCATTCCCTACGGGCAATCTCATTTGCAATCTTCCACAAGTCACCAATCTCTCGTTTTTCATAAACGAGAAGGGCATATCTCAATCCTTGTTCTTTTGGTCTTTTGGTAGATAGAGGAAACTTGGGTTCATCTCCCTCGTTGGATATCCCAAACAAGTCTTTCCAATGCGTTCTCCACCAACCGTCAAACTTGGTGTTTAGAACTGTATCAGCACCACCCCAACCACCGTACATAGACCAATCAACCGTTCTGGTTGGGTCTTTCTCTGCGTGTTGTAGGAATGAGTACCAATAGAAGTAGATGCGTTTATTGGACTGAATCCACAGTCCACTCTTAGCATCATATTTAACCCACCGACTTGTTTTCATAACATTACTATAGCACCACCCTTTAATGGGTGCAAATTAGGGAATTATAACCACCTATTAATGGTTGCAATGCTAACCCTCAATTCCTTGACTTTTTGAGGTTTTTCGTGTTATAAAGTATATGTAATGAGAAGAAAGAAATGGTTCTAAATTCTTGATTACGAGTCATTTAAATAGGAGAAAAAATAATGGCAAAAGAACTTAAAAATACCGTGAAATTCAATGTAGATATCTATGACCCTAGTCAAGGAACGGTTTGGACACAAGAATTCATTAAACCCCTCGTCAACTATGTTGGAATGACCATAAACGGTTATGGAACTCTGAATAGTGGTGAAAAGAATGATAGTGGAATCATGGTTGGAGTTTATGACCTTTTCAATGATGAAGTCATGCAAACCATTAACACATATGGTGCAGAAGAAGGATGGGGTTTTGACCTAGTAATGGATGACATTCGTTCAGAGAAATTGAGTGTGTTTATTGGTGTCACTCCAGAGGATGATTACCACAATGATGGTTATGTAGATGGATATTTTGACTTCTACAAAGACCGTGGGAATGTCTCAAAAGATTATAAAGAGGTTCAAGAACTTCTTATGCCAAAAATGAATGCAATCCGTGAAGAAGATGGATTTGTTTTTGAAACACCATGGAAGAAAGATGTTGCGTGATGAATAATAAAAAATGGAATCGTTGGTTAGATTCTATAGTGAACGAAATAGGTGCATTTTATGATGCACCTGCCATCACAAAAAAAGTAAATGGACATATTAAATTCACCTTATTTCACCGTGATGAAAAGAGGGTGGTTATTGTGAGTTCAACACCCAAAAAAGGTTCTGGTGCAGAGAAACATACGATTAGAGATTTTAACCGTGCATTGAAAGATTTGGGAATTAAGGAAAGGATTATCTACTCAGTTCCTCGTAAAGAAGTTCAGATTTTTGAAACTCATAGAGAACTCAAAAATTATAAATAATAAGGAGTCCAGAGAAAGGAACTGGTCTCCTTATTAATGAGGAAAAGAACATGAAAAACAATCAAACACATAATGAGAAACTATTTAGTAAGATAGTTTCTTACCTAGAAGAGGTGGTTGAAAAACCATATCTCTCACTAATGAATGAACCAACACATAATGAACTCGCAAGGGTATTTAATAGAATAGGAATTAAGAATTCCAAAGGCGAAAATTTAACAAAAGATACGATTAAAAAATGTATCCAGAGAATTAGAAACAAGAATGATTTTTACCCAGAGATTTTAAAAACTCAGAATGATGACCTACCCAAAATTTATGACCTTGGAAATCCTGGGGCAGTAAACCAGAAACAAACCCAATCAGAAAAAGACTTGGAGAGTTTCACTTACTCAATAATTAACAACAATCATTCGCATTATTATGGGGAGAAAATTTATGCATAGTCTTGTCCCCAATTTAGTTGATTCCAGTATAAATAGTTTTGTCAGTAATGAAGAAATACCTTTATCTAGAAACAAGATTACTGATGAAGTTTCCAATAACGATTTATCCTCTAGAAACTGGAACGACAGTTCCAATCCAGACCTTGCAAAAGGTCTGGATTATTCTAGTCCCCATTATGATTTGAAACGAACTAGAGAGTTCATAAGACACTACCGAAGATTACAAAAGGATAGTGATTTCTGGTTATGGAAATCACTACTAGGAAGAATGGTGATTAAGAATTGGTTGGATAAAGAAATAGAACTACTTGTTGAAATTGGTAATCATAAACCTTCCAGACACCCATATTCTTATGAAGAGTATTGTTATTTCACCGACCAAAGATTGAAGAATAAATATAACAAAAGGAATTATGACAAAGGTATTTTTGGAGAAGATAATGATTGATAGAAATGGTTTAAGTACTGTTGCAATTAGGAAACAAGAAGAACAAAGAAAAAGACAACAACAACGAATTGATTATGCATTAAGTAAAATGCCGGTAAATGCAACGAAAGTTGCAACTGACGAAGTCAGTTTCACCCAGAAACATTATAAAAGTATGAGTGATGCACTTGCAGAGGTGAGAAAGAATACATCAACCCATCAAGATACAACCCAAGTTGTTAGACCATATTCAAGTGGGTTTCATAAATGATATATTCAAAGAGTATGAGAGATGCACTCCAAGAGGTTGCAGACTACCAAGAAGAACCAGAACAATTAGATGAATCTTTAATGGGATTATTAAGAACTGCTGCGATTACAATTAATGTAAGAAACACTCTTCAATCTGGTAAAAAGGTCCAATCATCTGCGACAGAACTGCGTAGAGTAGGGGACAAACTCAAAAGAGATGAAACTACTCAAGACGCACAAAAGACGATTGCAGAGGGTTTTGTCGCACTTTCTAAAACCTTTGAGAGTTTAGAAGAAATGTTGCGAAGAAATGCGTACATTTCTGCATCTGGTGGTTTGTTTAGTGATAGGACTTATAATCTTTTACGCAAAATGGAAAAGAAACGTAGGTAAGTGCGTAAGAAATATAAATACTTGTGTAAAACAAATTTAGTTTAGGAGAAATTGATGAAGAAATACGACTATCAAAGAAGTATTAGATTAAATGATAAAGTTAAACAGTCCTTGGAGAAGATTTGTGAGGTTTATAGGGTTAACGAATCCGATTACATACGAAATTCATTAGAAAAAAACCTTATAATTGACATGCAAAGTAACGGACTTAAACCAACCTTTTCCTCATTCTTACAAACTGCGTAAAAACCTAAAAAACATTAAAATAAATATAGTTCTCTAGTTATATAAATTGGAAAATTATCGAATTATATTTTAAATTTCTGGGGAAAATATCTAGTATATTGTTTGGTTATGTAATTTTTAATTTTTGAATAATTCCATATTGCTATGAAGCACGCGAGTGCTAACAAAAATGTAGAAAAAAACTAGATGAAGAACCTATGCACATGCTTTATATGTAATACTTTTTTTTCATGATTTCAAGATACAAATAAAAAAGTGGAGAATTTAATCTCCACTTAAATTTATTTGAAAGGAAATTTTTATGCTTGCTATTTTATACGGTAATTAAAATTATTTGTTTAATTCTATTCCGCTTTTAAAATTCTGTAGACAGAGTCTCTATGTATCCCCATTTGTTTTGCGATTGCAGTTGCACCCATTCCAGAATCTTTAAGTTCTTTAATCTTGTCAGCATCTATTGAAGACTTTCTTCCCTTATAAACACCATTTTGTTTTGCACGAAGAATACCTTCATTCTGTCTCTCTTTACGGAGATTAGTTTCTAGTTCTGCGAATACTCCCAACATATCCAAGAAACATTTCGAAGTTGCGTCCTTGGTTGATATTGGTTGTTCAGTTGCAGAAAGATTGACACCTTTTTCAGATAGTTCTTTTACAATCAATTGGAGGTCTAGAACTGACCTTGCAAGTCTATCAATACGAGTAATGACCAATTCATCATCTTCACGAACAAAGTCTAAACATTCTTTTAGTTCATCTCTTCCCTGAGTAGAAGTTCCAGAGACTTTCTCTTGGTAAATCTTCTCACAACCAAAACTTTTCAAAGTTTCTAATTGAACTTCTAGGTTTTGACCTACTGAACTAACTCTTGCATATCCTACTTTCATAATAATCCTTATTAGTGTCGTTTATGAGTCTAAATTCTAATGCTTAATGTCGTAGTTGTCAAGAAACTACTTAAAAACGACAGTAAAAGTGTCGGATTTATTTTTGGATATGGGTAAACCCTTAAACTACAATTTAAATACACAGGTTTAGTTAAGTGATATTATATAAAGTAATAGTCATATTTAAAAAAAATAATTAGTATCACAATTTTAATTATTGAAAGTTATCAATAATAACACCTATATTTGACATTGCTTTTTCAATATCTTTTTCGGTTTCAAAAATTCCAAGAAAGTTCGCATCAAAACCAACTTGAGGATGATTAATTCCGTGGAATGTTACTAATATATTTTTGTCTTCTTGATTAAAACTTAAAGTTCTTGCCTCGTGAACATCACAATTATCTAATGCAGTATCAACAAGATATTCTTTAAGTTGAGTTTTCTCTAACTCAGTAAAATTTCCTAATTCTTCTAATTCATTCTCACGTTCAATCGAGATAAAATCTCTATATTTTAATATTGAACTAGAACCATAATCTTTATGATTATTAATATAATCTAACAAATCCTCTTCTAAAGAGGGTACTGCCATTGCAGTAACTTTTGCGTCATATAAGGACTGTTCAAATTTCTCATCTTTGAACCAGTCTTGTAACTTAACCCATTTCCATTGTTCATCTGAAGATAGTTTTAATAACTCATTAACTGAAATATTCTTCATCAACTAATCACTTTTTTCTTCCAAGTCTTTATTATGCAATTCATCAAGTTGCCAGTTGTCCAATTCATTGGGATTGAGATTACCGTTGGAAGTCACCCAGTTATCTGCTGGAATTTTTGACAACATAGTCAACGCCAACTCCAAAAGACCATGCACCTCTGCAATACGGAGATGCTCTTGAAGTCTCTGATTTTTGTTGTAATTGCTTGCGCCTGCCCCACCTAGGATCAGTGGATTGGGGATATCGACGCCGTTCGGTAGTTTTGACTTGATGAGTTGGAAAAATCTATCCCAGTCGGTTGCCTTCAAAGGATGAATCAATTCACCCGTTTTGATTTTTCTGAGTAGATCTTTGCTGTTTCCTACCATTATGCTGCTATGTCCTCTGACAGCACTTCTGCCTGCCTTAAAACAATCTCAACAGCGCCTTTCTGCTCATCAGGTGGATACTTATAACGCTTCAACAGATTGCGAATAAGGATCCGTAACCTCGCCCTGACAGAATCTCTGACTGCCCAATCAACTGTTACATTTTCACGCAATTTCTTTGCAATTTCGCGAGACATTTCCAAGAGCACTTCTTCACCCATTACCTGCTGCGCTGAATCGTTCTGGGCAAGTGCATCATAGAATGCTGACTCTTCGGGTGTGAGACCATTTGCGCCTTCGCGTTCCAGATCTTCCTTGAACTTTTTCGCCATAGCGATGAGTTCTTCAATCACCTGCGCCGCATCTACAGCACGACTGGCATATCGACTAAGTGAGTCCCCAAGGAGATCACTAAACTTGCGTTGTTTCACAACATTGGTTCTGAACTTGGTTTTAATTTCATCCTTAATAAGTCGTTGCAATAACTCCACTGCTAGATTCTTATGCGGCATTTTCATAACTTCTTTTAGGAACTCATCGGATAAGATGGAGATATCAGGACTCTCCAAACCAGCAAGTTTGAAGACGTCAGTTACACCTTCACCGATGATTGCGCGAGAGAGTAATTGCCGCAGTTCAAATTCGTGATCCTTAGGCGGACCACCACCTATGCTATTCTTTATAAGTGGTGCTCTGACCGCTTGGTGGAATGCGACTTCTTTCGATAATTCTAGTGCTTCGCTCAACGTGCCACACAATGCAAATGCTTTAGTCATTTGCAGAACAGTATCGCAATACCTTCGCTTACCATCTTCAAGACCAAGAATATGATCCATGCATTCAGGGATCAGTTGAAGGGCGCTAGTCGCAAACCCACCCCAGTCAACAGGATGTAATAGATCACGGGCAATCTGCAATTTCTCTTTAAGGATTCGTAATGCTTCAGAAGAGTCGATTGTTGGACGACCTTTACCTTTAGCGCCACTGTAAGTTGCCAACGCCTCCTTTAACTGTGGTGCAATGCCAATATAATCAACCACCAATCCACCTGGTTTATCTTTGAATACACGATTAACACGCGCAATTGCTTGCGCAAGGTTTGCGCCCTGCATGGGTTTGTCGACATACATTGTAGCAAGGCATGGGGCATCAAAACCAGTCAACCACATGTCTCGAACGATAACGATTTTAAGGGGGTCAGAGGGGTCCTTAAATCGTTTTTCCAAGTCCTTTTTTTGCTTCTTGTTGGTGTGGTGTGGTTGCAACATTGCTTTATCGGAAGCGGAAGCAGTCATCACAACTTTGATCATGCCCTTCATATGGTCATTATCATGCCATGCAGGTTTTATCGCTATGACCTGCTCATAAAGACGAACGCAGATTTCCCGTGACATGGTAACAATCATTGCCTTGCCAGGTTGTGTCTCGCTCCTCGTTTCATAATGCTTGATTAAGTCCTGCGCAATTTCCTTTAGACGCGGTTCTGATCCAACAATCGCCTCTAGTGCTGACCATTGGGACTTTGCCTTTTCCTTCTCTCTTTCATCAGCAGTTTCACTGTCAAGAATATCTTCAACATCCTCATCAACCTGCGGTAGTTCAGGCAAGTTGAGGTCAATCTTCGCAAGACGAGACTCATAATAGATTGGCACCGTTGCGCCATCGTCGACTGCTTGTTGAATGTCATAGATAGAAACATATTCTCCAAATACTGATTGTGTGTCTCTGTCATCTTGTGAAATCGGAGTGCCAGTAAAGGCAAGGAATGTTGCGTTTGGTAGTGCGTCTCTCAATGATTTTGCCAGACCATATTTGATTTGTCCTGTTTCACCATCAACCTTTGCTTTGAACCCATACTGAGTTCGGTGCGCCTCATCGGCGATGACAATAATATTGTGACGATCCGTCAGAACAGGAAACTTGTCCTCGTCTTTCTCCAAACCAAATTTCTGAATGGTTGTGAAGATAATTCCACCTGAAGGTCTATCACTTAATAGGTTCCGCAATTTAGTTCGAGTGTTTGCTTGCTTAGGATTCTCACCTAATAGTTCCCCCGCATCTGTGAAGACTCCAAATAACTGACCATCCAAATCCTGCCTGTCAGTGACCATGACTAGGGTAGGGTTCTCAAGACGTGGTTCAGTAATTAGGCGTCCAGCAAGACATGCCATCTCAATCGATTTGCCCGCGCCTTGTGTATGCCAAACTACACCACCCTTTTTGTTACCGTCTCTATCACTAGCAGTAACAACAGACTCAACCGCTGCTTGGACAGCATGGAACTGATGATACCCTGCAATCTTTTTGATGACTGTTTTGTTATCCTCAAAAATACAGAAATAACGAAGGTAATTAAGGAAGATTTGCTTGTCAAAAATGCCTTTGACCAATGTCTCCAGATCACGGTGTTGACCCAACGGATCGAGTGTCTCGCCGTCAATTGTTCGCCAACGCATGAAACGTTCTTCATCGGCGGTGAGAGATCCCATGCGTGCGAAGATACCATCTGAGATCACCAGACATACATTGGCATTAAACAAGTCTGGGATATCGTTCTTGTAGGTTTGAAGTTGGTTGAACGCCGCCCATATGTCTGCGCTTTCATCTGCAACATTCTTTAGTTCAATAACTGATAGTGGTAATCCATTCACAAAAACCACCAGATCAGGACGGCGGGCGTGTTTCACCCCCTGAACACGGAACTGATTCACAACCAACCAGTCATTATTCGATGGGTCATCATAGTCGATGACCTTTAACTGCTTGCCAATAGTTTCACCGTCATGGTCAAACTCAACCTTGATGCCTTTGGTCAACCAACCGTGAACCTGGCGGTTACAAGAGACCAAAGCAGGGATATTTAGATTCAGGAGTTGTGAAAGCGCATGCTCAATAGAGGATTGGGGGATATATGGGTTGAAGCGCTGAAGCGCTGCTGACAACCGACCTTTCAGGATAACTGAGGTGTAGTCTTCGCGCTCTGGCGTCTCACCATCAAGCGCGATGTCATACCCACAAGCATACTGGTAACCGATCTCTTTGAACCAATCGATAGTCTGATGTTCAACAAGATCCTCGGTTACTAACGCCATCAGATACCTGCCTCCTCAAGGAATTTCTCAGCGTCTGGGATGCGAAGTTCACCGGAAATGAGTTTAGGGAGTAGTGCGTCGCGAAGTTCGGATAGAACTCTTATTTCATCAGTTCTGACCCTTATACCTTTATCCATAGGGGAGGCGATATCTTCAAAACAGTTCAATATTTCCGAATTAGCAACTGGAGTTTTAATTCCTCTTAGGTCTGTTTTATTAACAGATCCAAATACTGTGCCCTCAGAATTAAAGGTATCGAAGTATTCTTTTAGGAAACTACAACGATAGAAAATCCATGAGGAAAAACCAGATTTTGACCGAATTGATGCAAGACCTCTTCCGATACAACATTGGTTTAGCGCTCTGTTAAGATCTCCAACAGGTGCTCTGACGCTCAACAATACATCGTCTTTTTCTGCCAATCGATTAGGTTCTGAACAGAATTTGCGAATTGAAGGGAAACGAAAACCAAAATCGGTGCTTCCCTGATAGAACGGCAACCCAATTTCATTATCATTATATGTGCTACCTGGCGGAGATTGTCCCATTGTAACATCTGTAATATCGGACAGAGCAGCGACTTTCCAACCGCTAGGAATCTCCCCAATCTCCGAGTCCACAAACTCCTCAGGAAACAGATCACTAATTTCAGGGGGAAGACCTGTTGGGTGACCTTCTGCCTTCGCTCGCACTGGATCAAAGTCAACAAACCATGACTTGAAAATTGCCTTAGCAATCTGTTCAAGGATTTGGTTCATCTTTTGATTAAGTTCGATCTTATCGTCTAAGGTGCCAAGGATGTGGGCGATTGCTTTTTGAGTAGATTTGTTTGGAATTCCAACTTCAATATTCTCAAAAGTTTCTCTTGTAATGGTGTCAAAAACGGATCCGTGAGCAATCGATTTCAATTCCCGGATTTTTAATTTGAGAAGATAGTATAGGTAGTCATTTTGGAGGTAGTCTGTGTTCGCATCTATTCCATAACAAGACTGGTTAAATGCCATCTCAGACTTGAGTTGTGCTAGTTCACCAACAGTTCCCCTCGCTGAAATGATTAGCATCCCAGGTTGCAATAACTTAGTGCTACTCTTTTCTAGTCCAAGTTTTGTAATAGTTTCATCTGATTCTTCAACGTATCTGCCACCATGATTGAAATCTTTCACAGATAACCATGATATGTCACCGTTCCAATACTCTTTTTTGGAGCGTTTAGGAGTGCCACCTCCAATTAGATTTATGACGTCAGATAGTCTTTCAACTTGCTCAATCATCTAAAATTTTACCAAGATTAGAATTTATTTCATTATCTAATTGCCTACTAAGATTCTGATAATCAGTGAGTTTTTTGTTAAGTCGAGATAACTTTTCAGAAAATTCATCCCCGTCAGTTTTATGGATTTCGACACCCACATATCGTCCAGGTGTCAAAACAAACGTGTTCTTCTCAATTTCTTCCAAAGACGCTGACCTACAGAAACCCGCAATGTCTGCGTAATCCTCACCTGTCTTCCAAGATTTAACGGTTTCGGCAATTTTCGCGATGTCTTCATCGGTGAATACTTTGAGAACACGGGTCTCCATCGTTCCTAACTGACGGGCATCAATGAACAGTGTCTCGCCGCGACGGTCTCGTCCTTTCGTGGTTTTGTCGTTGGTGAGAAACCAGAGACAGACAGGTATCTGAGTGTTCAAGAATAACTGCCCTGGCAATGCGATCATTACTTCAACAACATCTCCTCGAACCATTGCTTCGCGGATGTCACCCTCACCACCGGTATTTGAACTCATTGAACCATTTGCAAGCACAACACCTGCTTGACCACCTGGACGCAACTTCCAAAGCATATGTTGTAACCAAGCATAGTTGGCATTGCCTACTGGTGGTCTCCCAAATTTCCAGCGAGGATCACTTTCATATTTTTCACCCCCCCAATCGGAAATATTGAAGGGTGGATTTGCCATCACATAATCGAATTTTACATCTGGAAATTGATCACGCGCAAAGGTGTCTCCGGGTTCTTTGCCGAGGTCAGCAGCAAAACCTCGAATAGCGAGGTTCATTGCTGCTAATCGCCATGTGGTTGGATTGCTTTCTTGACCATAGATGGAGATGTCATCAACTCGCCCACCATGTGCTTTGACAAAGCGTTCACTCTGAACGAACATCCCGCCCGAACCACAGCATGGGTCGTAAACACGACCTGATGTTGGCGAGAGCACCGCAACAAGAGTTTTCACGATATGTGACGGTGTATAGAACTGTCCACCTTTCTTCCCTTCAGCGGATGCAAACTGTCCAAGAAAGTATTCATAAACCTCCCCAAGAAGGTCGCTCTCGTCGTATTTGTTCCCAAACCCAATGGTAGAGATGAGATCGATAAGTTCTCCAAGCACACCTTGGTTTAATTGCGCTCGTCCAAAGCGTTTATCCAACTTACCACGCAGGGATGAGTTCTCATTCTCAATCGATGTCATCGCGCTATCGATGATGGAACCAATCGCTGGTTGTTTTGCCTGAGCACGCAGTTTTTCCCAACGAGCGTCCCGTGGAACCCAGAACACATTGTCCTGGATGTAATAGTCACGCTCCTCTAACTCAGATTGATAGTTTTCAGGATCTTCACTTATGAAATAATCTGACGAAGAGTCAGACACCATATGCCTGATCTTTTCTTGTTGTGCTCCAAACTTGTCAGAGATATATTTGAGAAAAATCAATCCGAGAACAATGTGCTTATATTCGGCGGCATCCATCTGTGCGCGCAATTTTTCTGCGGATTTCCAAAGGGTGGTTTTGATATCCTCTGTCATTAGTTAATCACCATTTTCTTCAGTGTTTGTTGTAATTGGTTTAACACCTATACCACCTGGCAGAATCCAATCGGATTCCTCCAAAAGTTTGTTAATTTTAATACGTGCGTTTGCTTCAGTCATTTTTATATTTTTGGTGGAACTGATTTATTTAATTCTGACTTAACTTTCTTTCTTTCAATTTCAAGATATCTTAAACTCTCATCAATGCCTTCAAGTACTTTGTCTCTATCTCCTCTAAAATCTGGTAATATTTCATCAGCAATTTTAATTTTATATTTTTTTAACATTCTTTTTGCGTTTGCGAAGGACTCAACTTGCGCTTGTAAAAAATGTTCTTTACTTGCGTATGATGTCATTAGTAATAACCTTTATAATAAATTAATATTATACTTATTTTTTAACTATTATTTCAGACTAAATCTTAAATGAAAATTTAATATTTTCAATTTCTTACAACAACGGATAAATTAAATTTAGAAAGTTAAAATGATAGTAATATTATTAGTTTTGTTTGATTATTTTAGTAAAAGTTGATTTTATAGTGGTACTTTAAATTGTGAATCCAATTATTTTACATATTCCTCACTCATCAAAATTGATTCCAGATGAATTCTTAAATTATTTTTATCTAAGTAAAAATGAGTTGAATGAAGAAATAAATCTTATGACAGACCATTTCACTGATGAATTATTTGGTGTTAGTCTAGATAATGTAACATCCCTTTTATTTCCAGTTTCACGATTGCTAGTAGACCCAGAGAGATTTGAAATAGATAAAGATGAAACTATGAGTGAAGTTGGTATGGGATGTATTTATGAAAAAACAAGTCATGGGAATAAACTTAAAGATGGTTCAAAAATTAGAGATAGACTTATAAACAAATTTTACAGACCACATCATAAAAAGTTTTATGATTTAGTTAAATCTAAATTAGATAAATTTGAAAATGTAATAATCATTGATTGTCACAGTTTTCCATTAAAAAGACTCCCATATGAAAAAAGTGAAATAAAAACTCGTCCTGAAATTTGTCTGGGAACAGATAATTTTCATACACCAGAAAAAATTAGTAATATTTTTTTTGAAGAATTTAAAAGTTTAGGATTTAGTGTGGACTTTAACACACCATTTAGTGGTTCAATTGTACCAAGAACATATTATGAAATTAACAAAAGAGTTATTTCAATTATGATTGAAGTGAGGAGAGATTTGTATATGGATGAAAAGACATTCAAAAAAAATGAAACTTTTGACAAAACCAAAAATGCATTGAGTAAAGTCATTCAAACAATAAGTAATACAAATGTCTAAATCTAATGAAGAATTAATGGTTCAAATTAACGATGCTGAGCACGCATGGCATGATGGATTATTTAGAGGTGCTCCAGATAATTTATATGTAAAAAATGAAATTCAAACTCATGACCCAAATAATCAAAATTTAATTGTTTTAAACACAAGGTATTTTATGGACGATGGACATCCAGAGATAACTAGAGGTATTCAATCATACGTATGTTTTGAAACTGTAAAACTAGAACTTGAATATGATAAGAACGAAAAAAATTATGTTGTAGACGATTGGGAACAACTTGAAGAAAACCATATAGAATGGGATGATTTACCTATCGAAGTCATAGAAAACTTAGGTTTAAAAACTTATCCTTCAGTATTTGATACTTCAATTATTTTAGAAGGATTAGAGGAATGGTATGAAGATCTTGATAAAGTTAAATTTGAAGATTTTCCAGTGATTTTAAGACCATTTATTAAAAAAATTATAAAAGAAAATAATAATTAAATTAGATTAATATTTTAATTAAGTTTTATATAAATTAAATTTCTTATAAGTTTGATTAATGAGACCAACAAAATTTTTTTATGAAGAAATTGAATATTTTGGTTATACGTATTTAATAAAACTCTTCAAAGGCAAATTAAAACTTCAAAAGACTTCTGTTGGTGAGCACATAGTTTCTGGGTTTGATATATTCGCAGAACCATCACCTCAAAATTGGAAAGATTTCTTCGTTGCAGTAAATAATTTAAATTTAAATCCAGATGAACCGACTGAAGATGTGCTTGATGGTTTTCAAGTAGAATGTCATATTGCATTCGAAAAAAATTTAATAAAATTTGAAATCATAAATCCAATGTTTAAAAACTTTGAAAACTTTAGAAATTTAGTTAATTCACTAACTGTTTGTTCAGAATATCCTCATGGACTACTTTTTGATGATGATGAGGACGATGAATAAAATTAGGATAAATTTTAAATGAGAAAAGGACTTAAAACATTTTATAAAGTTATAAGTGTAGAAACATTATTTTGGATAATACTAATTGTTGTGACAATATATTTTATCTAATATTTATCTGAAAATTATTCTGTAAACCACCATAGAATCAATAAAGAAAAATAAAAATGAAAAAATACTTTATATGTAAATACCCCAAAGAAAATAAATGAATGAGTAGATTTGAACTGGTTTTATTTGGATTATTTATTTTGTTTTTACCTACAATATTGTACTGGGTAGATGCTTAATGAATAAATGGTTTATCATTTTATTTGTATTAGTTTGTATTGGGTTAATGTATGGAAGATTTGAAGGACTTACTAAACTAATAAATCCATATTAGAGACAATTAGAAAGTATTTTAAAGATGAGTTATTTTTGTAATAAATGTGAATATCCATTCAAGACTTTATGGAGATGTAAATATGGACATCATAAAGAATGGGTATCTATTTGTTATAACTGTATTAAAGAAATCAGATTTGTGAATGTTAGATTTATTAGTCAGATTGAAAACATTAAAAGAATTATAAGATGTAGATTGAAATTATCTAATTCAGAATTAACTCTATATCATGTAAATTGAAGTATGAGGTGATTCAATATTATGAGTAAAGATTTCAAAGTTTTTTTGGGGGTCGCAAGTTTTTTTGTTTTATTAAAAGGTTATATATTCTTTAATATTAACCCTTCAATGTATCTTAACCCAATGAGGTTTTAAACCATCTAAATTCTGACTATAAAAATTGTTAAAAAGGGCATGAAAATTGCATATTATAAAAAGTAATTTTCTCCCTTCCTTAAAATAAAAAGAGAGTCTTCGGACTCTCTTTTTATTTTAGTTGTCTTTTTTGATTTAGTTAAAAACTGCAGTATGATTAGACCTATGAGAGTTAGGACAAAGGATTGTTTAAAATGCAAAGAGCAGAAAGAGGTTCTTTACCGTTGTAAATATGCAGAACTGAAAGATTGGGTGTTTCTATGTAGAAAGTGTCTGCAAAAGGTTAAAACGGAATTTGACAACACTTACCAATATGGTGGCACTTGGAAAAGTAAAAAGAAATAATCTACACATTAAAACTGACAACCAAAACCTAATCTATAAACCACGATAGTATCCAGAGAGAAATATCAATTGCTCTTTACTCAGCAGTTCTATTTTGATTAGACTGTAATTATGGATAAAAAAAATAAAATTTTATATAGAGAAATTATTTTAAAGATTGGAAAGATTAGTGTGTTGGATTTAATAAGAGGTGATAATTTAGAGGAAGTTCGGAATGAATAAGTTAATTCTTAAGCAGGAGGTCTTGGATGCGTATAATTCTTATGTTAAGGCATTTATAAAAGGAGATACAAAAGAAGTTGAAAACCATTTAAGTTTTCCTAATTATAGATTTCTCGATGGTGAAATAAAAGAACTTAACGAGTTTCACTCTAACCTAAATGAATTAAAAAATAGAGGTTACAAAGATACAATTGCACTTAGTATTGATGTAGTAGAAATTGACGAAGAAAAAGCACATTTAGTTTTAAAAGAGGCATTGAGAGTTAAAGATAATAACGAACCACTTGAACAAATAAGTTCATTTTATATTTTTATTAAAGAAGATAATAAATGGAAAATAAAATTCAGTTCTGCTTTCTTTTTTCCTAAGTAATAATTAAATACCCTAAGATATTGACACAGATTTGACACAGTGAAAGGAGTAATTATGAGTTCTGTGCTCTTTTCATTACCAGTGAACTTTTAACTTAGAATGGTGTCTTCAAGAACTATCCCTCTATTACTAAAAGTCTTAATGATCATATCTTCACTCTCCTTAGCATCAATTTCTTTCCAAATAGGAAGGCATGCTTTAAATGCTTTTTCATCTTTATATTCAAAAACAAAACCTAATCTTGATATATTCTCTTTGTTCCAAATTCTTAAACTTACAAAACGTAATAATCCTAATTTTTTTAATCTTTTGTAGTAAGAATCTTTTACTTGATCCCACCTTAAACTTGCAAGTTCTAACTCTTTTTCTGACATAAAATCTTGTGTAGTAAAATTAATTAACTTTGGATTAGTTCCCATAAATTCCTCTTTTTCGACATTATCTAATTTATTAATGAAAAAATATAATATTAAGTTTTATTTTAATAGTATAATGTTTTAGGACTTACTTTATCTGTATAGTCATTGGATTTAAATATGATACTAACATTTTTCTTTGTTAATAATTGTTTGATTTAAATTAGAAATCTGGTCTGATAATTCTTTAATATCTAATTCTAATTTATTAAGTTCATCCTTAAACTCTTTTTCATAATACCTTTGACCATTACTTATTTTTAAATAATTTAATAATATTACTTTCTTTATTATTGAAAAATTATTATGAATGCTAAATACATTTTATTTTTTTTTCATATTTTTTATCTTTAATTTAGAGTGGTTAAACTCCACTTTTTCTTGGGGGATCCTCTTTTATTTTATTAAAGATTGGTGAGGTCTCAAATTTTGCATCTATTTCATTTTTTGAAAAGTATGCTTTTGATCTACAAAAAACTTCCCTCTTTATGTCATACCAAAATGTAGGTGGATCAAATGTTCCTCCACCAATACCAGTCATATCTTTGAAAATGTCCGCATTCCAAAAAACTGATGTCCCGCATTCAACACAAAACTTTGTTGCCACTAAATTTCCAGATTCCGTTGTATATTCAAATTTTTTTAAATCGCCAGACAATAACTCTACATTTACACTTTTAAAATAGACTGATATGCCAAATGCCGACCCAGTTCTTAATTGACAATATCTGCAGTGACAAACTGCAGAATGTTCTGGTTTTCCAATTGTTTTATAACGAACATTTCCACATGCACAACCTCCCTTATTTAATATTTTATCTGACATAAACTTTCCCTCTAATTAAATAAATTACCATACTTAAATTTGATTAATAAATATTTATAAGTAAATCATAAAATAAAATTGAAATTAAAATGCTTAAATATTAACTAGTAAGGATTAGATCTACTAGTCAGATTTACAACTTTAAAAGAATTACAACCCAAATCAAAACTTACAATCACTTCCTAAACTATAATCGTTTCTTTAACTCTACTTAAAAACGTAATAGACTAATTAAAAATTGGTAACTTTTAACATGTTGAAATTGCTTGGTTTTTTCGGTTGGTTTCCAAGTAGTTTCCAAGTAAAAAATAAATGTAATATAATCAATTACTTATAAAGAAAAAACTATTGAGTGGGAGTAAATAAAAATAATATCAATTGCTAGTAATTCAGATGCTATTAAATAAAAAAAGGTTGATTTAAATTGTTAGGAATTTTTTAAATGCGATTTTGGAACTATAAATCTGAAGAATTTTATAATTTATATACAAAAATATTTGATAGTAATTTTCCATTGGAAAAAAAAAGAGTAATGCTTAAATCTCTCTTTTCTGGTGAATATTGTTTAATGCGTATTACTAGTATTTCAAAGTTATGTTATGAAGAATATAAAAAAAACAACTTTAAAAAAGTAACTAAATTTAAAAGAGTTAATAAAAGATTTGTCAGACATCAATTTATAACATTCGGTGAAACTTTAACTGAAATTCTTAATAAGAAGATTCCTATGAAAGATTTTTGGAAGAATATTGATGAAAATGAAAAAACACACCTTATTACCAGAAGTGAAAGAGATAAAAAGGAATATTTATATATAAATATTCCTATCGAGGGAGGATATTTTTTAAATAAAACTGTTGGTTTTGAATATGGAAAGAAAGAAGAGTTATATTTAAGATATATAAGTCAATCTAGAATTAGATGGAAAAAAAAGAAACTTTCATCCGAGAAAAAAGAAATTGAAATTGAGGATGATAATTAATAATATTTAGATATGGTAAAAAAAATTAATCATTTTTATTTTAATTCATAAAGGGTAATTAACTTTGAAACTTGAAGGTACAGATTTTCAAATTAAGGTTTGGAAAGAAATTTTAAAAATCCCAAAGGGATTTACTAAAACCTATAAAGAAATTGCTTTTGATTTAAATAAACCTAAATGTGCAAGAGCTGTAGCAAATGCTTGTGGTAAAAATCCGTATGTTCCAATAATTCCATGTCATAGAGTTATTCGATCAGACGGTCATTTGGGAGGTTACAGTGGAAAAGGTGGAATTGAAATGAAAAAAAAAATGTTAATAAGTGAGGGATTTTTCAATTTCAAATGTAATAATATTAAATGAATTATTTATTAAGTCGTAAGATTTTATAATGAATATATTAAAAGCTGGTTTTAAAAATGAATGAAAGTTTAGATTTAAGAAATAGAATATTGAAGATGAGAGAAAGTAACAATGTTGTCTTAGATCAAGCTAAATCAGAAATTAAAATACCCGAAACTTCCACTGAAATCCTTCCTCAAAAGACCCAAAACGATGTGATCAGAGAAGAAGTAAACTTCGAAACAAAATTAGAAAAAGAAAATTCTCCTTTAGAGAATAAAAAAATAGAAAATTCAAATATTAAAAATGTTCGAAATCCAACTAAACAGGCAACGGACAATTTACCTTATGAAAACGAAGCTCAATTTCGTATGATTGCTAAAAAATTCAATGAGGCGGTTGAGGTAATACTAGAGCTTTCTGATAAAGTAAAAAACCTTGAAGATACTATTAATACTTTGTCAGTTAAGTCTAGTAAAAATAAAAAAAAATACTCTTTTTTTAATTTAAAAACTTATGTTTTTATTTTTATAACAACTTTAATTATATTAGTTTTGTTTACCCTTCCAATTAATCTAACTTTGATCAAATTAATTATAACAGATGTAATTTCATCTATATAAAATACTTATTCTAAATCTATATCAAGTATAGTCATATTAAAATGGTAGCAAGTTTCACCGTCTTCATTATCTTCAAAAACTACTCCAAGAAATTCACCATTATGAGTTATGTCGGCCGAATCTATTTTGTTTTCTCTGCCCTCAACTTTTATATGCTTTGATCCCAATGATTTTCTTAAATAATTTTGAATTTTACTAATTGTATTTCTGTCCATTCTAATTCCTCAATTTAATAATGAAATTGACTAATAACTTAATTGCATGACTAAAAATATATATTACATCATAAATATTTCCTTATACTTAATTTTTTTTCAAATTTTAATAAGATAGTAGATATTTCAGTACTTTTGTTAATAATTTCAAAATCCTTTGTAATAAAAAAATCAGGCATATTTCGAAAGCCTTTAAAACTTTTTTTAATTATTTGATATATAGGTTTATCGTGTGAATGTTTATATATTGAAAAAATGGCTGTGTTTGCCTTATTATCTAAAGCGTAGTCTTTCCAATATCCTTTAGAAACCTGTTTGCTATACAAATTTAAGATAGAAGTTAGTTCGTACTTTGAAAAAAAAATGAAATTTTTATTATTTTTATTAATAAAGCTAGCAGTATTACTTAAGTTAAATTTTTTAACTTTATTAAAGTTTTTTTTTTCGTTAAGTTTGATGATATTCATTATTATTTCCCATTTAAAAATATTCTATAATTGAAATCATATAATTGTCTAATTATAATGATAATCATTTGATATTTTTTTGATATAAGTCTAATAATATTGAATTTTGTAGTAATTTATTCATTTGCGGATATATATATGGCAGATATTTTTGATGAGGTCTCTGAAGAACTTAAACAGGACCGATTAGTCCAAATTTTGAAAAAAAATTCAAAATATATAATTTCATTTTTTTTAATTGTAGTCGTTTTAATCATTTCTTTTCAACTCTTCTTAAACTGGAGTGAAAAAAAGTTAGAGGTAAGTTCAGAACAATTTTTTAATGCACTAGAAAAACTAGAAGAAAAAAAATATGAAGAAAGTTTTAAGATGTTTTTAAAAAGTTCTACGGAAGAAAATGAAGGTTACAGAGTTTTGTCTCTTTTTGGTCTTGCAGAAACTAATTACAAAAAAGGTAAAATTGAAGAAATGTCATTAAATTACAAAAATATATATGAAGATACTAACATAGACTTATATTATAGAGATTTGTCTCGTATATTAACTGTAATGAAAGACAATATTAGCACGTTTGATGAGCAAATAAATATCTTAAAACCAATATTAAATAGCCCTAGTAAATTACAATTGTTGGCAGCTGAATTGGAAATTATGTTGTATGTAAGATCTGGAAATGTGAATGATGCTTATACTAAAATTAAAAACTTACTTAAAAGACCAGATATTAGTTTAGAACAAAAAAGCAGGCTAGAACTTTTAAATAAAATTTATATCTCTAATGCAAAATAAAAATTTATTAATTATAACATTTGCACTTTTTTTAGGGTGCTCCTCTGACAAAGACACTAAATTACAAAATGCTGTAAATATATTTAATAATGACAATGAATTGTTATCTACTATTAACCAAAAACAGGACGCTAAACTTGATCTTGTTAGAGATATTAAAAACATATCAAATGCAAAATCCTATAATTTAACAAACTCTTTTATAAAATTTCCTTTAAGTAAAAGCTGGCAAGTTAACACTAATCAAATGATAGACGATAAAAATCCTTACTTACCGGATCCAATATATTTGTCACAAAACTTATTTTTGTTAAATAATTATGGTGTTTTATATAAAATTGAAGCTAACAATGGTAAAATTATTTGGAATAAATCAATTTTTAAAAATTTAGAAAATACAATCATAGGAACCCCAGCTCTCTCTGGTAAATTGTCAAATGACGGTAAAGTAACTATATATGCCCACAATGGTTATGACGAAATTCGAGCTATTAATGGTGATAATGGAGAGCTTATATGGAAAAAAAAACATTATTTACCAATTAGGGGTGGAATTACCTCCTATAAAAACTCAATATTAATCAGTGATTTCGACGGGAATATTTTATCAATCAATAATGAAAACGGAACAACTAATTGGAGTGTGTTTTTAGGAAGTGATTACAACTCAGTTTATACAAGCGCCAGGCCTATTGTAGCTCAAAATAAAATTATAGTACCCGGAACGGGAGGTGCTTTTTTTATTCTTTCAGGTGACAAAGGAAAAGTTTTGTGGAATGAAAATATTTCTTCAAACAAACAATTACCTAAAATTTTTCATTCCGGAGACATAATTGCTAATCCAATTTATCATGAAGGTGTAGTATATATAGTTTCACAGTCAGGTTTTACTGCAGCATTTGACATAGATACATCGGAAGAGCTTTGGAACATACCTGTGGGAGGAATTGAAACTCCTACACTTTCTGGTGAAACTATTTTTGTTAATGGAAATATGGGACTTTTAGCTGCTATAGATATCTCATCTGGTAAACTTAGGTGGAAGAAGAAATATCCTTCCTATATTAATGAAAACTCTTTATTTTCAGATAAAAAGATTGCTATATACAAAGGCCCAACATTAGCAGGCTCTAAAATTCTACTTTCTAATTTAGAAGGAAAAATTATCATTATAGATGCTAATAACGGAAATGAAATTAATAAACTAGATATTAATGAGTTGGCACTCGCGCCTATTCCAGTTGATAAAAAGATCTTTTTCCTCACTAAAAAAGGAAAATTATTAGCTTACAAATAATGCCAATTATGAAATCTTTAAGGTCATTAATATGTTGAAGATTGCACTAATAGGAAGACCCAATGTTGGCAAATCAACTTTGTTTAATCGTTTGGTGCGTTCAGATAAAGCGATAGTTAACAACCAACCTGGTGTGACGAGAGATAGAAAATACGGCAAAGGTACATTAGTTGACCTAAATTTTACTTTGATTGACACAGCTGGGATAAATGATGCATTTAAAGAGAAAGTTGAAAATGAAAGTAAAGCTCAGACTTTAATAGCCCTTGAAGATTCTGACATCGTTATTTTTGTTATAGATGGGAGAGTTGGTGTTTTACCAGTTGAAAAAATATATGCTAAAAGCTTAATAAAAACAGATAAACCAACAATTATTTTAGTTAATAAAAGCGAAGGAACTAAGGGAGGGCTAGGTTTAAGTGAAAGTGTTTCACTGGGCTTTGAAGATGTGATTCCTTTTTCTGCAGAACATGGAGAGGGCTTATCTGATTTATATGATTGTCTAAAAGAAAAGATAGAATATCAAAATAGAAAAATTGATGAGAAAAATGACCTCAATATCCATGAAAAAAAATCATCAATAAGACTCGGAATTATTGGCCGTCCAAATACAGGAAAATCTACATTAATAAATAAAATCATAGGTCAAAAAAGATTAGTTACCGGTGTTCAGGCAGGAATTACTAGGGACTCTATTGAGGTTTTATGGAATTATAATAACGAATTAATATCCATTATTGATACTGCAGGATTAAGGAAGAAGGCAAAAGTTATAAACATATTAGAAAAAGATATGGTTAATGATACTTTAAAAACTATAAAATACAGTGATATTTGTATTTTGCTTATTGATGCTTCAAAAGGTATTGATAAACAAGATCTAACTATTGCGCGTATGATTATTGGAGAAGGGAGAGGTTTGATTATTGGCGCAAATATGTGGGATAAAGTATTAGATAAAAACATAATTAAAGATGAAATAATCAATAAGCTAAAAATTTCTTTATCTCAAATTAAAAAAATATCCATTGTTTTTATATCGGGTCTGCAAAATCAAGGTATAGAAAAGTTATTTGAAATGGTTTTAGATATTAAAAATAGATTAAATATTAGAATTTCAACTGGAAAACTAAATAGATGGTTAGCTCCTATTATTGAAAATAATCCCCCTCCTTTATTTAAGGGTAAAAAAAATAATATCAGATATATTACACAAGTTAATGTTAAACCGCCTACCTTTGCTGTATTTATGTCAAGTCCTGATAATCTTCAAAATAGTTATAAACGTTTTTTAGCCGCATCAATTATGCAGGACTTTAATTTATATGGATTGCCAGTAAGAATTATGTATAGAAAAGGAAATAATCCATATATAGAACAATAACAAACTCTTAATTGACAGAAGCGGTATCTTGGGTGGGACTTACATTCTGGTTAATAGTTGAGACACCATCCAGATTGACTGTTTCATTATTTTGATTTTCACTTGTTAAGGCCTCAGCTTGTATACGTAATTGATTTTCATTCTTAACTTTACTTTTTTCTAATTTCAACCTTTTGCTTATTATTTTAAGTAAATCAGCATCATCCCTTTCAACAGGTCTAAAAAAACTACCAAGTATTTTTTTTCTCTTCATTAAACCAATAATCTTAATTTCTTTTGTGCATCTTTCTAAATTTGTATCTATTTTTTTTGTAGCTACTCCAGCAATGCGTTGATCAATAAATTCTTTTTCCACAGCAGCACGAATTCTTAAACCTGTATTAGTTTTGATTTTAACTAAACGTGCTATAACTGCATTAGTTCTTCTAACCACGTCATCACCAAGTTCTTCTAATTGCATTCGTGAAGGCTTAGGAACTCTAATATGAATAAACTGGGATCCTTCTTCATTCTTAGCAGGAAAACCATTTTTCTTTATAAATTGTAACACCTCTTCAATATGCTCCTTATTATAGATCATTAATTGAATTTTCATTGGATCATCAGGTGATTCTACATTACCTAAATCACCTATTCTTCTTTTACGACCAGTCATTGTTATTTGAAGACTTCGAAAAACTGCAATATTTGCATCCTCTGGTTTAATAACTAGCAGAGATTCAGCAAATTCTTCAACAGCTCCATCTAAATTTGCTATTGCTTCTGGAGAATAACCTTCATCAGGTAGTTTGGCGATTAAATTTGAGTCATTCATTTTTTGTTTCCAATAAATCTAACTTTAGTATGTTATTTTATATCAATATTTAATTTCAATTTCAATTCTTCGATTTTTTTCTCTTCCTTCTCTTGTATCATTTTGCTCTAGTGGTTTTGTCTCACCAAAACTAATTGCCTTCAATTTATCAGAAGGAATGGTTTTAGCCTTAGATAACTCCTGAACTACACTTGAAGCTCTTGCAGCAGCTAAATCCCAATTATCTCTGAACTGACCTCCAAAAATCAAAGGCACGTCATCCGTATGTCCAGAAACATTAACTTGACCTGCTCCTTTACCACTAACTTTAGCAATTTTTTGCATTATTGCTCTTGCTTGTTTTGTTAACTTTGCTGATCCAGAACTAAATGCACCAGCAGACCCTACTGTAACAACTACTCTGTCTTTTTCCCTTTGAACTTCAGCTAAACCCTTACCAATTTCTTGTTTTAGTGCAACTCTTAGTTGATCTTCACTAAATTCTGCTTTTTGTTTTTTTTCTTGGATTACCTTTTCACTTTCAGAATTTTGTTTTTCTAGGTTGCTGACTTGATTTTTAAGAGACTGATTTTCAATAGTTGCGGAGGCCATAGATTTAATATCTTGATCGATACCTCCTATAAGGACATCTGTATCAGTTGCTCCTGTATTCTCCCTCGCTGTTTCCACAGCATCAACTGTATCTTTAATTAATTTTGAAATTTCTTCGGATGATTTGTTTTCGGTATTAACACTCACTAATACTTTATCGTTTATTGTTTCAACTGTTACATTATCAGACTGAATTTTGTCAATTATTTCTTTACTTAACTTTTTAGCGTCTAAGTTTTCTTTAGAATTGCTTTTAGCACTATCACCTTCGTCAATTTCTGATTTAAGATCTAAGTTCTTTTGCTCAGAATCTGATGTCTGCTGTCTTAAATTCTTAGTAACAGAAGGTGCTGGAGACGGACTGAAATTTAGAGATAGAACTGTAGTACCTTTTGGTTGTTCTACAACTGGAACAATTCTTTGAATTCCAAATGCATTTTTTAAGCTACCACTTATTTGTTTAAATTTAGGAACGTTAAATTCAGCAAAAGATAAAATTAAAACAAAAAATGCCATCAACAGAGTTGCCATATCTGCAAATGTTGCCATCCAAGCAGGAGCCCCTTTCGGAGGACATTTAGGGCATTCTTCTTCTTCTACTTCTTCAACTTGAGCTTCAGCCATGATATAATCCTATTTAGTCTAAACTTTTAAGCCGCTTCTTCAATTTGAGCTTGAATTTTTGGTGGTAAATTTGCAACTAGTTGATCTGTAATATTTCTTGGACTTTCACCTCTTGATATAAATTTCAACCCCATAACTACCATTTCTCTATATAAAAGTTCATGAGCAGAGTATCCTTCTAACTTAGTCACAATAGGCATGAAAATACAGTTGGCAATCATAGCACCATATAAAGTAGTTAATAATGCAACTGCCATAGCGGGTCCAATTGCTTTAGGGTCTGCCATGTTACCCAACATTGCAACTAATCCGATTAAGGTTCCAATCATTCCCATCGCAGGAGCTAGATCAACCCAAGCCTGAAAAACACCTGTACTATTTTCATGTCTAGTCTTCATGGCTTTAAGTTCTCTATTTAATTGATCAGTTAATTTTGTTTCATCTGCTCCATCAACAAGCATTTGCAAACCTTTTTCAAAAAATTTATCAGGAACTTCTTGACCTTCCAATGCCATCATTCCATCTTTTCTTGCTATTCCCGCTAATTCAGTTAATCGCGTAATTAATTCATCATGTTTTTTTACGCCTGGCATAAAAACTTTAACAAGAGTCCCAAAAGATGATAAAAATGTTGGTAAAGTTGATCTATACATAACAGCAAAAAAGGTTCCACCAAAAACAATTAACAAAGATGGGGTGTCAACAAACATTCCTAGACCACCAGATGAGATCATTGCCCCAGCTATCATACCTAGAGTTCCTATTAGACCAATTAGAGAAGCTATATCCATTTTTTTGCCTTTTTAAATATAAAATAATGATATTAGGCACAAATTCTGCAAGAATGAGACCAAACTGTTGTTAAAATAAAAAATATTTACAGAGGCTTTTATGTTATTCATTAAAATTCCATTCTACAAGGTTAGTGCATTATTAATAATATTCTTAATAAGCTTAAATATCAACACTGTATGCGCTAATAATTTTATTTCAAGAGGATATTATGTTATCGACCTAAGTCAAAAGTTAGAATGGTTGACTTGTCCAGTTGGAATGGTTTGGGAAAATAAAACATGTGTTGGGAAACCTGTAAAACTTAAATTTAGTGAAATTGAAACAGCCATATTTCAAGCTAACGAACAACTCAAAGGTAAGTGGAGATTGCCTAATAGAGCAGAATTAGAAAAAATAATATGCACAAAGTGTAAGAAAGTTAAAATTGATAAAGAAATATTTCCCAACACCCCACCAGAGTCTTTTTGGACAAGTGAAAAAAATCCATGGCAACCAAAATTTCTGTGGACTGTAAATTTTTATACTGGTCACACTTTTGGAAGATTTCCAGGTTTTATTCCTAACTATGTTAGACTAGTTCGTGATCGGTAATGGATTAATTTTGTTTCTTTTCTAAAAGGTATTTTGTTAATTTTATAAAGAACATTATTAAACCTAAAGATATTATTGAAATGGCTGCATTTAATGGTGTAACAAAGCTTAAATAATGTAACTTATCACTTTGAATTAAAGCTATTATTATTATGAAAACAACACTAAGCAAAAAAATACGAATTATTTGACAATTTTGACATTTATGTTCTGTTTTAATTTCTTTAGATGATTTTAAAATTTTATTAATACCTTTTATATAATGTAGTAAAATATGTGCCAATTATTTGACATCTCTAATAAACCATAACAAAAATAATTTAAAATAAAAAATAAATTTTTAAAATTGTCAAAAATAAAGCAATAAAAACCTATTGTAATCACTTTATTTTTTTATAGTTTAAAATTCATTTTCAGTCATTTTTTTGTCATATTTTTTTGTCAAATTATGATTTTGCTTTTACCTAATATTCCTGCTTTCTTTCTTGTCACTGACAAAATAAAAAAAAGTGGAGGTTGAAATGAAATTAGCACAACAGCTAAAAATTAAACAAAACCAGTCATTAATTATGACACCTCAATTACAACAAGCTATTAAATTATTACAACTAACTAACATTGAACTGACTGAATTTATTGATAAAGCACAAATGGAAAATCCGTTCTTACAAGAAAAAAAAGAATTATCACAAAATAAACTTCTAGATAATGAAAACATAAACCCAAATATTTGCGAAAATTTAAATGATACTTCTAATTTATTGCAAAAGGAAAATAAAATTGATTTAGAAAATACTTTTGACTCTCATTTATCTTCAAATGCAAATGATGAAAATAAAAAATTATATGATAGAGAAATTCTCAAATCTGGTAATATTTTATCTGCAGGTGCAGTAATAGAAAAAACATTAAAAAATAAAATATCTTTAAAAGAATATTTAGTAAATCAAATCAACATTGAGTTTAAAAATAAAGATTATAAAGAAATTGCAATTGGAATGGTTGATTATTTGCATCCTAGTGGCTGGTTCACGTCGAAAATAACTGAGGTAGCGGAAGATTTAAATGTAAAAAGTGATATAATATCGAATGCACTTCAAAAATTAAAAACACTAGAACCAGTTGGAATATTCTCTGAAAATTTATCTGAATGTTTAAAATATCAATTAATTGATAAAAAGTGTTATAATAAATGTTACGAAATTCTACTAAAAAATCTACAACTTTTACCTACTGGAAAATTTAAACAGATTAGCAGGTTGTGCAACGTTTCCCAAAAAGAACTTTTTAGAATGATTAAAATTATCAAAACTTTAAACCCAAAACCTGCTGAACAATATCATGAAGATAATATGATTATAGATCAACCCGATATTATTGTATCAAAATCCGAAAAGGGTTGGCGTATTGATTTAAACAAATCGAATTTGCCATCTGTAGAAATTGATGAGGATTATGTTACCGAAATTAGTAATTATAATTTTGATGAGAAAGGCACTAACTTTGCTAATGAAAAAATAGGAGAAGCACGTTGGTTAAAAAAAGCTGTAGAGCAAAGAAATAAAACAATCCTAAAAGTTACTGCAGAGATTGTTAAAAAACAAGTTAGTTTTTTTAGGCATGGTCTTAATCATATGAAACCTATGATACTTAAAGATATATCTGACGCTATAGGAATGCATGAAAGTACTGTTTCAAGAGTAACTAATAGTAAATTAATTTTGACTGAATGGGGAGTAATGCCGTTAAAACACTTTTTTTCTGCATCTATTGCCAGTTCAGAAGATTCAGAAACGCATGCTGCGTCAGCCGTAAGAGAGACAATTAAAATGTTAATTTCGTCTGAAATTGCTTCTAAACCCTTGAGCGATGATAAATTAGCTGGAATATTAAATAAGGAAGGTATGGATGTTGCAAGAAGAACTGTAGCAAAGTATAGAGATATGCTCAATATACCATCTAGTTCTCAAAGAAGAAGAGAGGCAAGATTACAAAGTCTTGCTGCTGGTTAAACTAGTAATATTAATATTCAAGATTTAAATTATTTTCAGTGAGATTTGTGTTATTATTAAATATGGTACTTAAAGGAATGTTGTTTTCAAAATCCTTTGTACCTTTTTGATCGAAATAATCAATTTTAATGAAATATTCATTAAAATTATCTACTATTTGTTGTTGTGTATTAATTCTTGACTTATTAGTTTTTTTTTTCAACATAATTCAACTCCCACATTTTTTTTAAAGTGAATGCATTAGTTATGCCAAATATAATTATAACTTAATTTTTAATTACATAACCTTTTAAACTTGTTCTGCTTATTAAGCTTCTTCCTATTTTTATATAAGTAGCAGGGTCTTGAGACTTACCGTTAACAGAAATTTCATAATGAAGGTGTGCACCTTTAACCTTACCAGTCCTGCCCATTTTACCTATAACTTGTCCTTCATTTACTATATCTCCACTTCTAACGCTTATTTTGGCTAAATGTCCATATGTTGTCATTATGCCATAATTATGTTTGATACGGACTACTTTTCCAAAGGAACCATGATAACCAGCAAAAACAACTATTCCATCTGCTGAAACAGAAATATTTTCTTGCCAAGTCCCAGCCAAATCAATGCCATGATGCATTCTATATTTGCCCGTAACAGGATGTTTTCTTGGTCCATATGGACTAGAAACGTAGTAATGTTCCATTGGTGGTTTAAGAGGTATATCTTGAAGGGCATCTTTATAAATTGCAAGAAGGTTAAGGCGAGTTTTTAGGGTTCTAAAAAAATTATCACTATCAGGATCTATTGATTTATTATCTTTAATAATTGATGTAACACTTACTAAATCTTCGTTTTTTAGCTCAACCTTTATTAATTTAAATACATTTTCCATTTGAATAAGTTCATTATCAACTGAAGCAATAAAACGTAAACTTTTTACTTTATCATTTAGTTTAGGTGGTTTAGGAAATTGTTTGTTTTCATATGAATCAGATTTGTGACTTTCAGAGATTGAGATATTGCTATCATTGGATAATTGATTTATTGCTTTATATGGGATGTCTTGATTTCGTGATGTTTTGTTAAATAAATCTATAGCTTGGTTATTATTAGCAATAATTGTGGTCGAATTGAAAATAACATTATCTTTTAATTCTTGATCAAGTTTTTTTGTTGTTTCTTTTAATTCCATCTTTTTTTTTATGTTATTTTCTTGAATGAATGTTTTTTGATTGAAATTTTCACTCTTGATGGCTTTATAAACATCAACATTGTCAACATCTACTTTTGTTTTTTTAAGAATTGGAAGTGTTATATTTGATTGATCTTCAACATTAAAATTCACGTTAGTATCTGAATCATTTTCTATTAAGACATTGATGTTTGCTGAAGCTTCAGTAATTATATCGTTCTTTTTTGCTACATCTATAGCAGAATAAATACCTTTTGCAGACCAATAAATTATGCTAGTTAAACCAATTATGGTGGTTATTAGTACAGTAGTATAGTGAACGGGTTTAAAAGCAATTTCAATTGGTCCTTTTTTAGTAAAAATTAAAAAACGTCTTTCAGAAAACAGCCCTACTTTTTTATCTTTTTTTACTTCTTCTCCAAAACGTTGACCAGTCTTAACAGGAGGAAGTTTTTTACCAAATTTATTAAATGTGGCATTGACCACTAACTACTCCATACCTAAATACAAAAAATACAAAATTCCAATATTTGACAAAATTTGCAATGAAACCATAAAAATTAATACCTTACTAGAAACCGGATTTTTCACTGATAAACTAACAGCAGGAAAAGTTTCACTTTTATTGTTCAGATTATTAATTTCTGTTTCATTTTTTTTAAAATTATTCGATTCGTGTTGTATCTTTTGATTTTGATTCGCATAACTTTTTTTATTTTCCATAGATAAAGAAATATTTGAGTTACTAGTTTGTTGATGAATTTCTAAGTGTTCATCTTTAGAAATTTGTTCTACAGCCTCATTTTCTATCTGTATCCGCATTTGTTCTATGCGATCTCTTAAATCTATAATTTCTTCTGCCATTATATGTTACTCTAAATTTTTTAATTAAATTAATTATTATGGCAAGTTAATTGCACCATTCATACCAAATAAATACTTTTTAAATAAATTTTTTGTTTTAAGTTTATTTATAGTAATATTATTTTAATAATAGTAAATTAAAGGACTAATTTTTTAATCAATAAGCAAAAGGATTTCCATAATGCTAGGAAAAACAAACGATACTGAAACTGATAAATCAGTTATTTCAAAAGATATGAAAATAAAAGGTAAGATTTCTGCTGAAGGTGGTTTAGTCTTGTTAGGATCAGTAGTAGGAGATATAAAGTGTCACAGTTTATCTGTTGAAGATACTGGTACATTAAAAGGCAATATAGATGCTGATGTAGTTACTATTTCAGGAAAATGCGATGGGCAAGTGTCAGGTGACGTTATTTCAATAAAATCTACTGGTAAAATTTCTGGTGAAGTTTTTTATGAAAATATTTCTATTGAAGAAGGAGCTATGGTTGAAGCTCAAATTGGTAAAAGAAAAAGTAAAAACTAGGGGAGAATATTAATGGCAAACAAACAAGCAGTATTAGGAGCAGGAGCTCGTTTTAGTGGGAAAATATCTAATGCCAGATCAATAGAAATTAATGGATACGTTGAAGCTGACTTGACAACTGAAAAGGTTACAATTGGATCTTCGGGTAAGTTTCTTGGTTCTGTGGATTCTGAGCTAGTTGTTATTGCTGGAGAATATGAAGGTAAAATGCAAGCTGATAGTGTTTGGCTTACAGAAACATCACGCATAAGTGGCGAAGTACATTATAAATCTTTACAAATGGATAGAGGAGCAGCTCTAAATTGTAGGGTTGTCCATAATTGGAACGAAGCTGAAACAAATAATGTAGAGGAAAAACAAGTGAATGAAGAAGATACTCAGGAAGAGCAATCTTAGTATAATTAATTAAGAAATTTAAAGGGATTTATTATGAGTGAAGTTACATACATATCAGAAGAATTAGTGATGGAGGGTAACCTTGATTCTGCGGGATCTTCGGTTGTTGTCGCTGGAAGGTTTAAGGGAGAATTAAGGGCTAAAGATGTTCTATTAGAGGCTAATAGTATATTTGATGGTAATCTAGTTGCTGATAAAGTTACTTTAGGTGGTCTAGTAAAAGGTGAGGTTGCAGCTAATACTTTGAATGTGGCTAGTAGTGCTAAAATTGAAGGTAATTTGAAAACTAATGCTCTTTCTATAGATCTTGGTGCAGAAGTATCGGGAAGCATAACTAGGATATCTTAAACAATTTAAATAAGCTTGTATCTCAATTACTCAAAGTTGTTTTAATACAGTCTTGAAAAAATTCTTTCGTATCAACTTCCCCAGTTAATTGGGCAAGCTTCATAGCAGCATATCTTCCAGCAGCTAAGGCAACAGCAAGTTCATCTTTTTCATTAAGAGACGCTAGACAAAGATAATCTTCTATATCGTCCCTAATTCTTATTAATTTTTGTTCATAAACTTTATGTTCACAAATTATATCCCTATTATTATTTATATTTGAGAAGTTTAGTTTAACTATTTGACCCATTTTAAAACCTATTCAGCTTTGATTAAAATCACATATACATTACGACAGAATTATCATAATTTTAAATTCTTATTTAACCATTACAAAAATTATTAATATGATCAATTTCGAAATATACCAAAATGGAAAAATAAAAGAGTATAACAATAATATTAAATTGTTAATTGCAGAGCAAAATAAGTCATTATTTATTTTTCATGGCCTTTATGGAAGGGGAAAAAATTGGCAATCTTTTGCAAAAAAGATAAGTCAAAATGAAGAAATTTTGGTTTTTACAGTTGATTTAAGAAATCATGGTGGGAATATCTTTAAGGAAAATATGTCCTACAATCTAATGATGGAAGATATTTTTCATTTATTTGATTATCTAGGTATAGAGAAAACCAACTTGTTAGGTCATTCTATGGGTGGAAAATTAGCAATGTTAATTACCTTGTTAAGGCCGCACTATATAAATAATTTAATTATAGCCGATATTGCTCCAATTAATTATCCTAATGATAATCAAAATATAATTAACGCATTGTTCAACTTAGATCTAAATTTAGTTAGAAATAGAAATCATGCAGATGAATTACTGTCCAACAAAATCGAACCAAAATTTTTAAGGTCTTTCCTATTACAAAACATAAAACTTGATGATATAAAATATAAATGGACAATAAATCTGACTGCAATAAAAAAAGGTATGAATGATTTACGATCATTTCCTAAAATTCATAAAAATAAAAATGTTGATACAAGATCATTATGTATTTATGGACAAAAAAGTGATTATGTTAATGAAAATCATTTTCAAATTTTTAAAAATTTTTTTTCAAACGTTTTATTTCACGAAATTCAAAATGCAGGACATTTTTTACATATTGAAAACCCTGATGAATTTTATGAAGTTTCAAAAAATTTTCTTAAATATTAGTTATATCATGTTGTTTCAAATTTATAAAAAATGTATTAGGTAACCATGATAAATAAAATTGAAACACATGTTTTAAAATTTTCCTGTAGGGATCAAATAGGAATTGTTTCAAAAATTTCTACCTTGCTAGCAAATTCTAGATGTAATATTGTCGAATCTAAACAATTTACAGACCACCAGAACGGAAATTTTTTTATTAGGCAAAGTTTTACACTTCATGATCCAAATATATTAGCAAAATTACAGTATAATTTAAATTTGTTATCAAAAGAATTAAATGCAGAATTTTTCCTAGGTGAAATTGAAAGTTCTATGAATACGATAATGATGGTTTCAAAATTTGACCACTGCTTAAATGATCTTCTTTTTCGAATAAGAAGCAAATCACTTAATTTGAATGTTAAAGCAATTATTTCAAATCATAAAATTGCTGAAGATATTGCAAGATTTTCCAATATACCTTTTTATTTTTTGCCCATTAGTAAAACAAATAAAGAAAATCAAGAAGCTAAAATTAGAGAAATCATATATAATAATGACATCCAATTAATAGTACTAGCAAGGTATATGCAAGTACTTTCCGAAGATTTCACAAATGAATTTGAAGGAAAGGTTATTAATATTCACCATAGTTTTTTGCCTAGTTTTAAAGGGGCAAAACCCTATCATCAGGCACATGAAAGAGGTGTTAAAGTTATTGGTGCTACAGCTCATTACGTTACGAAAGAATTGGATGAAGGACCTATAATTGAACAGGACACACAAGAAGTTGACCATGAAATGATGCCTAATGATTTAGTTTCAATGGGAAGAGACATAGAAGCGAGAGTTCTCTATAGAGCGTTAAAAGCTCATTCGGAAAATAGAGTTTTTTTGAATGGTAAAAGAACAATAGTTTTTAAAGGACAAAGAGTTTTGGGATGAAAAATCAAATAGAAAAAGTCGTCATAATTGGATCTGGTGCTGCAGGGCTTACCGCAGCTATTTATGCCGCTAGGGCAAATTTGAAACCTTTAGTTATAGAAGGAATCCAGCCTGGTGGTCAATTAACAATTACGACCGATGTCGAAAACTATCCTGGCTATGCTGATGTTGTTCAAGGACCTTGGATGATGGAACAAATGAGGTCACAAGCCTTAAATGTTGGAGCGCGGATAATTAATGATGTAGTTGTTCATGTTGATTTTAAAAAAGATAGTAAAACTATTTCGTTAGACTCTAAAAGCGTATTGTCTGCAAATACAGTTATTATAGCTACAGGTGCTCAAGCCAAGTGGTTAGGTCTTGAAAGTGAAAATAAATTTAACGGAAAAGGAGTTTCTGCATGTGCTACATGTGATGGTTTTTTCTACAAAAACAAAGAAGTCGCTGTTATTGGGGGTGGTAATACAGCTGTTGAAGAGGCTTTATATTTATCCAATATTTGTTCAAAGGTAACATTAATTCATAGACGAGATGAGCTAAGAGCAGAAAAGATTTTGCAAGAAAGACTTTTTGCAAAGGAGAATATAAATGTAATTTGGAATAACATTGTAAGTGAAATATTAGGAGATGAAAAGGGAGTTAATTCATTAGAAATAAAGGATAAAAATTCAGACAAAACTGAGATAATTAAAGTTGAAGGTGTTTTTATCGCTATTGGACACAGTCCTTCAACTGAACCATTTAAAGGAGTTCTTGAAATGGATACAGAAGGTTATATTGTTGCCCAAAAACCTGGAACATCTATAACAAATATCGAAGGTATTTTTGCAGCAGGTGATTGCGTTGACAAAATTTATCGACAAGCAGTAACAGCTGCAGGTATGGGTTGTATGGCCGCTCTAGATGCTGAAAAATGGATTCAAAATCAATGATTTTTAGTTATTAAGATTAATTAATTCTATTATTCCATATACCAAAGACGCTACTGTAAAATCATAAGCAATAAAATTTTTTATTGGAGAGAACTCGACAACGTCAAATCCTATAACTTCTCGGCCTTTAATAAGTTCTTTGATTAAATTTAGACTTTCATAATATCCTAAACCTCCTGGCACAGGGGTACCTGTTGCTGGCATAACAGAGGGATCTAATGCATCCACATCAAATGATAAGTATACTTTTTTTGGAAAATTTAAAGGTAATTTAAATTTCTTTTTATAATTAATATCCTGTGCGTCCCAAAATAAAACTTTGAAAATTTTTCTATTTTTAACTTCTTCTTCACTTAATGCACGCACTCCAAATTGTGCAATTTTATATTTTTCGTTACCAAGAAGATACATTACGCTAGCATGTGAATGAACTTCATTTTCATGATTTTGTCTCAAATCAGCATGGGCATCAATTTGTATTATTCCAATATCATCTTTATTATGTAATTCTAACCCTTTAAAAATACCGTTGACTGCGCCATAAGTAATACCATGTTCGCCGCCTAATGTGACGGGTATTTTGTTTTGCTTGCTTATTTTTTTAGTAACATTTTCAATATCATTCATAACTACTTTCAATGGTTTATTGCAATTTAAAAGCGGATGTGTGTGTATCCCGTGGACGCATGGTATGCTTTTACCCGTATACCGTTCTAATTCATTACTTGCTCTAATAATGGCTTGAGGTCCCTTAGAGGTACCTTTACCATAAGACACAGTTTTTTCTAATGGGACTGGCACAATATGAAATTTAGCTTTATCTTTATTTTTTTCTTCTATAGAAAGCTCTGAATTTAAAAAGTGATTATTTTTATTATTCATGATTTATAAGCTCTATGACAATCTATTTTCAAAGTCTTTAAATGAAAAGCTTTTAACAATTTCTAAATCGTTTGTTTTACTGTCCCATATTGCTATAGATGGCAATTTTACACCATTAAAATTACTAGTTTTTACCATAGTATAATGTGCTTGATCTAGTAGGGCTACTCTTTCGCCTATTTTGGGAATATCAGTAAAATTATACTCACCAATTATATCACCAGCCAGACAACTAGGTCCTCCCAAAATAATTTTATGTCCATTATCTGGTTCATTAAGAAGGGCAGGTCTATATGGTGCTTCAATTACGTCTGGAATGTGTGATGTGGCACTTATATCTGTAATCGCAATATTTGGAGATAGTGAATTGCTAGGTTTAAAAAAATCGAGTATTTCTCCAATTAAAATACCACTATCTAAAACCACTGCTTCTCCAGGTTCAATATATATTTGGCAATTTGTCTCATTAGAAACTTTTTTCAAAAAATATTTTAGTTCATTAAGCTGATAATCTTTTCTTGTGATATGATGTCCACCACCTAAATTTATCCATTTTATATTGGTAATTATAGGTGTAAGTGAATTTTTTAATTCATTCCATGTATTTTCTAAGGGTTTAAAATTTTGTTCGCATAATGAATGAAAATGAATTCCATCAATTTTGTCTATATCGTAATTAATTAAATCCTTCAAATGTACACCTAAACGAGAACTAATTCCCGCAGAACTATACTTATTAATTCTAACTTCTGAATAAAGTGGGTTAATTCTTATCCCAACTTCATTATTGAATTTTTTAGAGATATCATAAAAAGTATTGATTTGGTTAAAAGAATTAAAAATAATATGGTCAGATATTTTAGAAATTTCATCAAATTCATCTTTTTTAAATGCAGGTGAATAAGTGCTGATTTCCCCTTTAAAATATTTATTAGCCAACTTTGCTTCATATAAACCTGAACAACATGAACCATCTAAGTATTCTGATATTAAGTCTGCAAGTGAAAAAGTTGAAAAAGCTTTTAAAGCAATTAGAATTTTTATGTTTGTTTCTTTTTTAAGTTCAAATAAAATTTCTAAGTTATTTTGTAATGCTATTTTGTCTATTACAAAGCATGGACTTGGTAATCTTTTCAAATCAAGTTTATTAAAATTTTTAGGGTTTCCACCCATTGTTTGTAACATATTAAGCTCTAAAAATTCAGACTATCGTTTAATTGAATAGTTTTAGTGGGTAACCCGTGTTGATTAAGAAGTTCCATAAATGGATCTGGGTTAAACTGTTCTATATTCCATACACCAGGTCTGAACCATTTTTTTTGGAGCACCAACAGTGATCCAATCATTGCTGGCACACCTGTTGTGTATGAAACTGCTTGACTTCCAACTTCATCGTAGCAATCTTCGTGATTACATATATTGTAAGTATAAAATGTTTTTTCTATATTATTTTTTCTACCAGTAATAATAGTACCAATACATGTTTTACCTTTTGTTGTTTCACCAAGACTACCAGGATCTGGAAGAACGGTTTTTAAAAATTGTAATGGAACTATCTCTACTCCATCATAATTTACTGGCACTATTGATGTCATTCCAATATTTTTAAGTACTTCAAGGTGCTTTAAATAGTTATCGCCAAAAGTCATCCAAAACCTAGCTCTTTTTATTTCTGGAAAATGTTTGATAAGGCTCTCTAATTCTTCGTGATACATCAGATACATATTCTTATGACCAATTTCAGGAAAATTAAATAATATTTTATTTTTTAGTGCAGGACCAATTTTCCATTGTTTATCCTCCCAGTATTTACTATTAGATGTTACTTCTCTAATATTAATTTCGGGATTAAAGTTTGTGGCAAATGGATGGCCATGATCCCCATCATTGCAGTCTAGAATGTCTAAACTATCTATGCAATCAAGATAATGTTTTTTCGTATAGGCAGTAAAAACGTTTGTTACGCCAGGATCAAAGCCAGATCCTAGAAGTGCCATAATTCCTTTCTCTTCAAAACTTTTCATATAATCCCACTGCCACTTGTATTCAAATTTTGCTTCATCTTTTGGCTCATAATTGGCAGTGTCCAAATAATGTGTTTTTGTAATAAGACAAGCATCCATGATATTAAGATCTTGATAAGGAAGTGCTAGATTAACTACTAAAAAGGGTTTGAATTTGTTGATTACAGAGACAGTTTCATTAACATTATCAGCATCTAACTCTATAATTGTAATATTGACGTTATATTTTGTTTTCACACTGTTTTTAATTTTTAAGCATTTATCCAAAGTTCTACTGGCTAAAATTATGTTAGTAAAAACTCTTGAAATTCTTGCCATTTTGTGAATAGTAACATGACTTACACCGCCTGCACCAATAACTAAAACACTTTGCATTTAAATCTCCTAAAATTTTAGCAATTTATTATTTTTCAAAATAGGTGTAACCAGATATTGATTCTTTAAAAGATTGAATCATTTGCTTCCTCTCAGTTAAGGATAAGTCTTTACTTCTAACGGCATCTTCCACTATACGCTTAAATCTATTTATAATATCTTTTGGTTCATACTCAACATATGATAATACTTCAGAAATAGTGTCACCTTCTTGTTCATGCAATAGCTGATAATTACCATTTTCTTTTAATTTTATTGTAACTACATTTGTATCACCAAACAAATTGTGAAGGTCACCTAAAGTTTCTTGATATGCGCCTATATAAAAAACACCTAAAAAATAATCTTCATTATCTTTAATACTGTGAAGTGGTAAAGTTTTTGAAACACCGTCCTTGAGAACAAATTTATTTATAATGCCGTCGCTGTCACATGTAATGTCATTTAAAATAACTCTTCTGTTAGGATATTTATGATGTTTTTGTATTGGTGCTATTGGATGAATTTGATCTATAGCCCAAACATCTGGAAGACTTTGGAATAATGAAAAGTTACCGTGATAAATATCTGCCATATTATCAATTGAATCTTGAAGTTCTTCGGTTATTTCTGTTGATGAAGTTAGGACAGTCTTAATTTTGTTGATAACATATAAATAGGTTTCCTCGGTTTTAGCCATATTAGGTAGATCGATTTGACCACTTCTGAAAAGTGCTCTTATCTCGTCTCTATAATAGTTCAGATCATTCAAACATTCTTGTGCTCTTTCTAAACTTAGATATTCAGGGATATGGATCATATTTTTGAGTAAAGGATGATCCTCTTCATTGATTATTTGAATTTTTTTACTATCAAAGTTAGTGGTTTCTAAAATATTGAAAATAAGCATTGAGCTAGAAGCTATACAAGCTCTGCCAGATTCAGTTATTATTGTTGGGTGAGCTATTTTGGATTGATCAAGTTCATATTTAACTGTCTCTACTATATTCGTACAATATTCATCTAGGGAATAATTTATAGAGTTAAAAGCAGATTTTTGTTCTCCAGTATAATCCACTCCTAAACCTCCACCAAGATCCAAATAGGTTAATGGCGCACCCAGTTTACTCATTTCCGAAAAAAATCTACATGCCTCTTGAGTTGCTCTTCTTATTTCAATTATATCTGGTATCTGACTTCCAAGGTGTGAATGTTGTAAAATTAAGCAATCAAGGTAATCATATAGTTTTAATTTATTTATGACTTCCATTACTTGCTCAACAGATAATCCAAACACACTACGATCACCACTTGACTGTGACCAATTACCGCTAACTTTATTAGTTAATTTTATCCTAATTCCAAGTAATGGAAGGACGTTTAGTTCTTTTGAAATTTTAATTATAAGATCAAGTTCTCTTGGGCTTTCTAAAACTAAAATAGTCTTAAAACCAATTTTTATTGATAAAATTGCAAGATAAATAAATTCTCTATCCTTTATTCCATTACAAATTATTGTAGAGTTGGATGATAGATCATGCGCTAAGGCTATTAATAATTCTGGTTTGGAACCAACTTCTAAACCAAAATCAAATTCCTTACCGAACTCAACTATTCTATCAATTACTTGAGCTTGTTGATTTACTTTTACAGGAAAAACACCTTTATATTCACCTTTGTATCTTATTTCTCTAATTGCTCTAAAAAAAGAGTTGTTAATTTGTTTTATTCTAAATGCTAAGTAATCTGTAACTCTTAATAAAACTGGGCAACTTATTCCTCTTTCATCTAGACTTTTTATAATTTTGATCAAGTCCGCTGGAGAATTATCTGGATGAAATGGATTTTTTAGCCCGATATTTCCATTCTCAAGTATTTCAAGAATGTCATTGCCCCATTTTTTTATTCCATAAACATCATCATTCATACTAAATTAACCTTAATTATTTTAATAGTTTGATTATATTGCCATATAGAATTGGTCAAGTTATGGTTTAAATAAAATATAATATCTATAATATAAACATTCAAAAAAGAGGGTTGTATGTTTTTTTCTAAATATAATAATGACGTAATAGATAAGAGTAACGCGCTTGTAGGGAGAGATAATCCACTCATTGATAAATTATCCCATGAGATAAATGGACGTGACCTTATGCATGTTCCAAAAGGGTTCTGTGAAATTGTTCTTGGCATGGGTTGTTTTTGGGGGGCTGAAAAAATTTTTTGGAGTCTTCAAGGAGTATATCACACATCAGTAGGTTACGCCGGTGGTCATACTAAAAATCCAACCTATGAAGAAGTATGCAGTGGTTTAACTGGTCATACCGAGGTAGTAAGAGTAGTATATGATCCAAGTAAAATAAGCATAAAAAAAGTTTTAATCTATTTTTGGGAAGGACATGACCCAACTCAAGGAATGAGACAAGGTAATGATATAGGTACACAGTATAGATCAGCAATTTTTATCAAAAATAAAGAGGATTTGGTTGAAGTTAAAAATACAATGGCAGAATTTCAAGATTTACTAAATATAGAAGGTTTAAAAAATATTACTACAGAAATCAAGAGTGATATAGAATATTATTTTGCTGAAAGTTATCATCAACAATACTTACATAAGAATCCAAATGGGTATTGTGGCTTAGGTGGTTGTGGAATAAAATTTAAATAAATCACTTTGTTTTCTATAATACGCCTTGACCTGATTTGTTTCGTAATATATTCAGTGATAATAATTACTGATGGTGCATATTATGAAAGTTGTAAGTTCTTTAAAAACATTAAAAGTACGAGATAGAAACTGTCAAATTGTTAAACGTAGGGGTCGTTTGTACGTAATAAATAAAAGAAATCCTAGGTTTAAAGCTCGTCAAGGTTAATAAATCCTTATTACTTATTTTTTTAATTACTTTAAACTTTTATAATTCTTCTACAATTCAATTCTTTAATAAAGGATTAAATCATGAAGATAACTAAAGTTATAGAAGAAACTAAATCAATTAGTTCTAACATAAAAAATGCCTATATTGATTTTTCGAAAATGACAATAAGTCTAGTAGCTGTTTGTTCTGATATTCAAAGAAATGGTAAACCCTTAATTGGATATGGTTTTAATTCGAATGGAAGATATAGCCAGGGTCATCTTATTAGAGAAAGGTTTGTTCCACGCCTTCTCGAAGCTAATCTTAAAGAAATATTAAATGAGGAAGAAACTAATTTTGACCCTACAAAAATGTGGGATATTATGATGAAAAATGAAAAACCTGGTGGTCATGGAGAGCGTTCAGTTGCTGTTGGAACAATAGATATGGCAATTTGGGACCTTGTTTCTAAAATTGAAAAAAAACCATTATTTCAGATGCTTGCTGAAAAGTATGGAAATGGAACAGTTAATAGAAAAGTATTTGTTTATGCCGCTGGTGGATATTACTGGCCTGATCAAGGTATACAAGGTTTAACTGATGAAATAAAAAAATATCTAGATCTTGGTTACTCAGTCGTTAAAAAGAAAATCGGTGGTGCATCTTTGTCTGAGGATTGTGCAAGGATAGAAGCAGTCTTAAAAATTTTAGGCCCCAATGACAAACTTGCAGTTGATGCTAATGGAAAATTTGATCTTCAAACAGCAATTAAGTATGGAAAAGCACTTTCAAACTATGACTTGTTTTGGTACGAGGAACCTGGAGACCCATTAGATTTTGAGCTTCATAAGCAGTTAGGAAATTTTTATTCAGGCTCATTAGCCACGGGTGAAAATTTATTTTCTGTTTATGATGCTAGAAACCTAATCCGATATGCTGGAATGAGAAAAGAAAAAGACTGGCTGCAATTTGACTGTGCACTAAGTTATGGATTAGTTGAGTACTTGAAAATAATTAAAATGCTTAAAGAATATAATTGGGACATTTCCAGATGTATTCCACATGGTGGTCATCAAATGTCCCTAGCAATAGCAGCTGGTTTAGGCTTAGGAGGTAATGAAAGTTACCCTGATCTTTTCCAACCTTATGGTGGTTTTCCTGATGGAGTAAAAGTTGAAAATAGTATTGTTACTTTACCAGAAATTGAGGGTATTGGATTTGAAGGTAAGTCTGACCTATATTCAATCATGAAAAATATGACAACATAATATAATATTTTTAATTTCTAAAAAAATCATTTCCTTTATTATCTATGACTACAAATGCAGGAAATTTTTCAACTTCAATCTTCCATACGGCTTCCATGCCTAACTCAGGATATTCTAATACTTCTATCTTCTTTATGCAATCAAGAGCAACTTTGGCTGCAGTCCCTCCAATAGTACCAAGATAAAACCCACCATATTTATGACAAGCATCTCTGACCTGTGAAGATCTATTTCCTTTTGCTAGCATAACCATGGAACCACCATTTTTTTGAAATTCATTAACGTATCCATCCATTCGTCCAGCAGTGGTTGGTCCAAAAGAGCCAGAAGCCATTCCCTTAGGAGTTTTAGCTGGGCCCGCATAATATACAGGATGATCTTTAATATAATCAGGTAAAGATCCATCATTCTTAAGTCTATCAAGTAGCTTTGCGTGAGCTATGTCTCTCGCAACGATAAGTGGGCCAGTAAGACTTACTCTTTTTTTCACTTCACACTCATCCAATTGTTTCAAAATATTTTTCATAGGCTGTTTTAAATCAATGTTTGTAACTTCTTCAGAAACTTCACTAATATCAATGTTAGGCATGAATTGACTAGGGTCAGTCTCTAACTTTTCCAAGAAAATTCCATGCTTGTTAATTTTACCTAATATTTGTCTATCAGCTGAACAAGAAACCCCAATACCTATTGGAAGAGATGCTCCGTGTCTTGGAAGTCTAATAACCCTTACATCATGACAAAAATATTTACCTCCAAATTGTGCACCTATACCCATTTCACGTGTTAGATTTAATATTATTTTTTCCCATTCATGGTCTCTATATGCATGACCAGATTTATAATCACCTTGATTTGGTAAATTATCTAAATACCGCATAGAACCAAGTTTAACTGTTTTTAAATTTAGTTCAGCCGAAGTCCCTCCAATAACAATAGATAAATGATAGGGTGGGCAAGCGGCAGTACCCAGAGAAATAATTTTTTCATGTAGAAATTTTTTTAAATTTTCATAATTTAAGGTTGCAGGTGTTGCTTGAAATAAAAAACTTTTATTGGCAGATCCACCACCTTTTTGAACAAATGCAAATTTATATTCTTGTCCTTCTGAAGCAAATAAACTAATTTCAGCAGGTAAGTTATTGGCCGTATTTTTTTCTTCAAACATTGACAAAGGTGCTAATTGAGAAAAGCGTAAATTATTTTCTTGATAAGTATTATAAACACCTAATGATAAATATTTTCCATCATCTATATTCGTAAAAACTTTTTCACCTTTATAGCCTAAAATAATAGCTGTACCGGTATCTTGACACATAGGTAGAATGCCTGACGAAGATATATTTGCATTCTTTAACATCGTTAGGGCAACAAATTGATCATTTTCCGATGCATCTTTATCTTCAAGTATATCTCTAAGTTGCTGTAAATGTGATTTTCTTAATAAGTGAGACACGTCTTTAAAAGCTCTTTGGGAAAGTAAAGTTAGAGCTTCAGGGTCTACTGTTAAAATTTCAATATCATTTATTAGAGAGGTTTTAACATAAGAATCTGATATCTTTATATATTCAGTATAGTCATTTAAAAGTGGAAACATTGGTGAATAATTAAATTCGCTCAAAAAATTCTCCTATTTCAGATAATAACATTTATTTTTTATCTCTGAATTCATTAAGAGAAATAATTTCTCCAGATTCAGTTTCGTTAGTGTTTTTTGTTTGGTATTGTTTATTTTCTAATACAATATTTTCATCTTTCTTTTTTTCATCAGGGATTATTTTTTTTTCTTCAACTTTAAATTGTAGACCAAATCCTACTGAAGGATCAGTGAAAGATATTATTGCTTTATAAGGAACGTAAATATTTTTCTTTTGACCATTAAAAGATAAAGTCACCTCAAAATGTTCGTCAGTTGCTTTTAAATCCCAAAACTGATGTTGTATAATTATCTTAATTTCTGAACTGTCAGTACTTTTTAATTCATCTGGGACAATAACTTCGTTATCATTTCCATTAAAAGTAATAAAAAAATGACTGTTTCCTACAAGACCAGATTCAGCTGTAATTTTTAATACTTTCTTAACTACATTTTTAAGGCTTTCTTCTACTAAATCATCATAATCAAAACCCTTAATGTTTAGTGTACCATCATCGTTATTATTCACTGAAATATATCCTAAAACTTTTTTATATATTCTACATTTCTAAAGGTAACTTTTTCAAGATAAATTTGAAATAACTCAGATAAAATGGCGAGAAGTAAACCTCTCGCCATCCAAGTTTTTCTGTTGCCAGGTAAACTGAAACCCCGCCAACTCTAGCTATAGAATTGGACTACGTTTCGGTTGCTTTGGCTGCTTACGCTGCTGCAGCTACCGGAGCATAGTTGTCATTTGCAACTATTATAGTAGTCCGATAACGGTGGTACAATACCGAGTGAAAGTTTGATTTTTACTACATGCGTCGATCCTATTTCGCCCCCATATATATTTGGTGGAGGCGCCGGGTACCGCCCCCGGGTCCGCTAAGCTTATTCTAAAAAATGTTTATCACTATAGTCATTAAAATGACTTTTTTAGTATACATTATTTAATTTTTTTATTAAAGACCACATTAAGAAAGTTTTAAAATATTATAGGTTGAAATATTTGAATGAAGCAATATTTGGAATTGTTAGATTACGTATTAAAATACGGAAATGTAAAGGAAGATAGAACTGGAACGGGTACCAAATCTATTTTTGGTTGGCAAATGCGTTTTGATTTGAATAAAGGATTTCCTTTATTAACTACAAAAAAATTACATTTAAGGTCAATTATACATGAACTTTTATGGTTTATAAGAGGTGATACAAATATATCTTATCTAAAAGACAACAATGTATCGATATGGGATGAGTGGGCTGACGACAATGGAGATCTTGGACCTGTATATGGTAAACAATGGAGAAGATGGAGTGCACCTGAAGGAAGAAAGCTTGACCAATTATACGATGTGATTAGTGAGATTAAGAATAATCCAAATTCAAGAAGAATGATTGTGTCGGCTTGGAATCCATCAGATGTTGGGTCTATGGCATTACCACCTTGCCATTGTCTTTTTCAATTTTATGTAGCTGACAATAAATTATCTTGTCAGTTATATCAGAGGAGTGCGGATATTTTTCTTGGTGTTCCATTTAATATAGCATCCTACGCAATTTTAACGCATATGATAGCAAATGTATGTGATATATCAGTTGGTGATTTTGTGCATACTTTGGGAGATGCTCATTTATATAAAAATCATTTTGAACAAGCTAAAAAACAATTATCAAGATCAATAAAAAACAAACCACAAATAAAACTTTTGAAAAAACATACTAATATAAATGATTTTGTTTTTGAAGATATTGAAATTATTAATTATGACCCACATCCTCATATTTCTGCTCCGGTAGCCGTGTAAATGATAAGAAAAAAAGATTTAAAAAATCCTATTGTTTGCATTGTTGCTATGAATCAAAATAGAGTCATTGGAGATGGCAATGATTTACTCTGGCATTTGCCTGGTGATTTAAAAAGATTAAAAAAAATCACAATGGGTACACCTTTGATAATGGGAAGAAAAACTTGGGACTCAATTGGTAAGCCTTTACCTGGAAGAGCAAGCATAGTTCTGACAAAATCTCTTTTTTGGAAGGCCGAAGGAGCAATTGTAGCAAATTCTTTCGAGAATGCTATCACAGAGGCCAATATTTGGATCGAAACAAATAAAAAAATGGGAAATAAAGCCGTACAAAATAAAATATTTTTATTTGGTGGCGCACAAATATATGAGATTGGATTAGAGTATTGTGATACTATTGAAATGACAATGGTAAACTTTTGTGCAGTATCAGGATCGAAGTTTCCAAGATTAAAAGAAAATGATTGGAAAAAAACAAAACTTGAATATTTTGAAGCAACTACTAATTCACCCGAATATAGTTATTGGCATTATAGTAGGATTATTTAAAGATGATTATTGAATAATTCTCGGACTAGGTTTTTCACTTAGTTCTATTGTTTTTAGTATTTGAGATCCAATTTCCATATATTTTTGTGAAATAATGCTGTTTGGTTCTTTATGAACAATTGGATTTCCATCATCAGATGATATTCTTAAGCTTATATCAAGAGGAATTTCATTTAAAAAAGGTACACCTAATTTGTGAGCTTCAGCTTTAGCTCCACCATTTCCAAAAATTTCATGTTTAGTATCGCACTTAGTACATTGGAAATAGCTCATATTTTCAATTATACCTAAAATGGGAACATTCACTTTTTTAAACATGTTTAGTCCTTTTCGGGCATCTATTAATGACAAATCTTGGGGAGTAGAAACAATAATTGCACCAGCCAATTTTACTCTTTGAGAAAGTGTTAATTGAGCATCACCAGTTCCTGGAGGCATATCTATTATTAAAATATCAAGATTTTGCCAATCTACATCTCTCAGCAGTTGTTCAACAGCGCTCATTACCATAGGGCCTCGCCAAATTGTTGCAGCGTCTTCAGGTACTAAGTAGCCAATGGACATTGCTTGTAAACCAAATGCATTATGTGGAACTATTTTTTTTCCGTTACTTTTTGGCTTATTGGATATACCTGTTAATTTTGGAAGGCTTGGTCCATAAATATCTGCATCTAGAATACCAACATTATATTTTAATTTTAATAGTGATAAAGCCACATTAATTGCAGTAGTTGATTTTCCAACACCGCCTTTCCCACTTGCGACTGCAATAATATATTTTGCAGGTTTTAAAGTGGCATTTTGCGAACCTTTATTCTCTTTTTTTGTATTATGAGCAGTCAATATAATTTCTACTTTTTCAACTTGTTTGATTGACAATAATTTTTCTTGAATAAAGTTTTTAATTTGCTGAGATTCTTTTAATTGTTCAGGCAGAAGTTCAAGGGTAAAATGAATCTTATTTTTTTCAAAATTTAATCCAGTGACACACTTGCTATCATATATATTATTTGACTGATTTTGAAGAACAACAGACCTCAATATTGTGGTGATTTCATTTAATTTTTTATTATCCATTTTATTTGTCCAGAAATAATTTTATGTAAAGGTTGTAATTTTATACTACAGTGCAAATATCAACCATACAATTTTAAAGACAAGTTACGTCAAACTTGATAAACAGCTTTAATGCTTTTGGAGTTTAATTATGATAATTAATAATATCAATGACAATGGTTCCGGCCCCTGGGGCAATGGTGGAAATCAAAATCCTTGGGGTAAAAAACCTAATTCTAATGGAACTCCTCCTGATGTTGACCAAATGCTTAAAGAAAGTAAAGATAAGCTAAAAAAAATGATGCCTACTGGCTTTGGAGGCGGGAAAGGGATTACTATATTACTATTTATCCTTTTGGGAATTTGGCTAATGACAGGCATCTATAGAGTTAATCCTCAACAACAAGGTGTTGTTATGAGATTTGGTGAATGGGTAAGAACAACTCCTCCAGGTTTACATTATCATTTACCAACTCCAATCGAAAAAGTGATGACTCCTGATGTTACTAGGGATAATAGAATCGAAGTAGGTTATAGATCATTTGGTGGAGCTGCCACAAGTAGAAGAGATGTTCCAGATGAATCTAAGATGATTACAGGTGATGAAAATAATATTGACATTGATTTTATTGTGTTTTGGAAAATTGCTGATGCGGGAGCCTATTTGTTTAATATACAAGACCCTCCTGAAACAGTAAAAGTAGCAGCGCAGTCAGTAATGAGAGATATTATCGGTCAAACGAAAATACAAACTGCTTTAACAGGCGGTAGACAAGATATTCAATTAAAAGCTAAAAACATGCTTCAAGAACTATTAAATGAATATGAAGCTGGAGTTGAGATTAGAGATGTACAACTTTTATCAGTTGATCCACCGGCTGAAGTTATCGATGCATTTAATGATGTTCAAAGAGCTAGGCAAGATAGAGATACTTTAATTAACGAAGCTGAAGCTTTTAGAAATGACATCGTGCCTAGGGCTCGGGGTGAAGCTGCACAGTTAATTTCTGAAGCTGAAGCTTATGCAAGTGAGGTTGTTAACAGAGCTAAAGGTGATGCAGATAGATTCAACTCTATATACAAAAGTTACAAATTAAACCCTGAAGTGACTGAATCTAGAATATATCTAGAAACTATGGAGAAAGTATTTTCAAGAGTTAAAAAAATTATAATGGATAAATCCGCAAGCTCATCTGGGGTTGTTCCTTACCTTCCATTAGATCAACTAAAACAAAAAGGTGATAAATAATGTCAACTTATAAAATAATAACCGGTACAAGTGTATTAATTGTTATATTTGGTCTTTTAAGTTCTTTCTTTACTGTTGATCAAACACAGCAAGCGTTGGTTCTTCAATTTGGTGAACCTAAAAGACTTGTTAATAAACCTGGATTAAACTTTAAAATACCATTCATACAAGAAGTTACGTATTTCGAAAAGAGAGTATTATCTTTGGTATCCAAAGACTCTGAAGAGGTAATTTTAGCTGATCAAAAGAGACTTGAGGTAGACACATATTCAAGATTTAAAATCATTGACCCTCTTTTATTTTATCAAACGGTCAGAAATGAATTTGGTGCTCGTCAACGTTTAGAGTCAATTATTGATTCATCGGTTAGAAGGGTTTTTGGTAAGTTTGAGCTTACAGCAATTTTGTCTGATGCAAGAACGAAAATAGTTGAAGATATAAGTGGAGAAGTGAATTCTACAATAAAGAAATTAGGTATGGAAATTGTTGATGTTCGTATTAGAAGGGCAGATTATCCAGAAGCTACAAGTCAAAATATTTTTAACAGAATGAAAACAGAAAGAGAGCAAGAAGCTAAGGAATTTAGAGCTGAAGGCGCAGAAGAAGCACAAAAAATTAGAGCTATAGCTGAAAAAACTAAAGTAGTTTTAGTTGCGGAAAGTAAAAGAAAAGCTGAAGCACTAAGAGGTGATGGAGATGCACTTGCAATCAAAATATATTCAGACTCTTTTGGTCAAGACGAACAGTTCTTTAAGTTTTACCGATCAATGCTTGCATATGAAAACACCTTTTCTGACGATGGTACAACTATGTTGTTGAGTCCTGACAGTGATTTTTTTAGTTTTTTTGGCAAACAAACAGGTAATTAGTTATAGTAGAATACTTTATTTTTTACTAAATTGTCAAAATAGCTTCAAGATTTAGCCTTAAATCTGCCTTTTTGTGTAGGTATAAATAAAATTAATAGTACGGTGAACACATGTCTCATATATCAAATTGTTTTAAAAATTATGGTCTCATAGTTAGTGTTAATATTTTTGTATTACTTTTTTCAATTAACTTAGCCAGTGCTAAAAGTGCCCCTGAAAGTTTTGCAGATCTTGCTGAAAAACTGAGTCCTTCTGTTGTAAATATTTCTACGACTACAGTTATTGAGCAGAGATCTAGAGAAATGCCATCTTTTCCACCAGGTTCTCCATTTGAAGATTTTTTTAAACAATTTGAAAAGCCAAATGGTAAAAAAAGAAGAGCTCAATCATTAGGTTCAGGTTTTATCATAGATGAAACTGGATATATTATTACTAATAATCATGTAATAGACAATGCTGAAAAAATCATGGTTATCTTATATGATGATACGTCCTTTGAGGCTAAAGTTGTTGGTAAGGACCCAAAAACAGATGTTGCGCTTTTAAAAATTGAGCCTAAGGAAACAACGCTAAAAGCTGTAAAATTTGCTGATTCTAATGATCTTAGAGTAGGAGATTGGGTGATGGCAATTGGAAATCCTTTTGGATTTGGTGGTACAGTTACAGCTGGTATCGTATCTGCGAGGGGTAGAAATCTGTCAGGATCATATGATGATTACATTCAAACTGATGCATCAATTAATAGAGGTAATTCAGGCGGCCCACTTTTTGATATGAATGGCAAGGTAGTTGGCATTAATACTGCCATTTTCTCCCAATCTGGTGGATCAGTAGGTATTGGATTTGCAGTATCATCTAATTTAGCTAAACAGGTTACAGATCAACTTAAGGAATTTGGTAGAACAAAAAGGGGTTGGCTTGGTGTACTCATTCAAGAAATTTCCAAAGAAATTGCTGAAAGTCTAGGTATGAAAACAGCAACAGGTGCATTGGTTTCTTCAGCTACTGAGGGTGGTCCTGCTGAAAAAGCTGGTGTGAAAACTGGAGACGTTATATTAAAATTTAATAATATTGTAATTGAAAATATGAAAGAACTTCCAAAAGTTGTTGCAGG
>CABZSR010000003.1 GCA_902528415.1 uncultured SAR116 cluster alpha proteobacterium
GCAACTGGTGTGAAAGACTTCACTAAATCTTATTCATCCATTTACTAATTACTTCTAAAGGAAAGCCTTGACCATAAGATTGTCCTACTCCTGCAGTTATCCAACCACCAATTTTATCAATTATGTCACTTGGACATTCAACGGCTCTTAAACGGTCACGCATACTATGTCTAAACCCATGAATGACATAACTATCTGACAGTTTCTCTTTCATCCATTTGTTAAGAGCAGCACTAGCACTATTTGCATTGCATATACTCACGGAAGTATATCTAGGAAAAGCATAAATACTATCATTCCTATTATCTAATATCTTTCTTGATGCCCACAAAGATGCTCCCACAAGTGGTATACATCTCTTACTTCCTCTAGTTTTTAAACGTCTCCAAGGATGAGGAATTAGATTAATATGAGGTATGTCACAACCAAGATTAATGTCTGATTTTAGTAATCCAACACCTTCACCTAGTCTCATTCCAGTATCACTTAATAATGCAATCAACCATCTTAAATCATCATCATATTCTTTGCATAACTTATGCACTAATTTGATTTTATCTATAGGTAAAGGTTTACGGATATGAATAATATTATCATTTGGAAAGTAAGTCCTAGCAAATCCATTTGAACAATCTAGTCCAAATTCACTAATAGCAATATTGATAATAGACCTAATAGATGAAAATACTCTCTTAACAGTATTTATACTCATCCCTTCTTCTAATAACCAATCACGGAACTTCCCACCATCAGATGATGAATATGATTTTAATGACTTATTCCCTAAAACTTTAATCACATATCTAATGTTTCTCTTAGCAGTTCTAAAAAACACTTTATCTTTTCCAGCACCTTTTAGTCTTAGATACAAATCTAAAGCATCAGATATCTTTGGAGTATTATCATCATTAAAAGCACCATCTAGTTTAATCTTATCCCCTGCAGGTACATTCATATTCTTCAAACGCATACCAAACCAATAATCATCTAATCTTTGAGTAATTGATTTAGAGAACCTGACTGCAGTTGAATCAGACTTAGTTTTCAAGCTAAAACAAATTCTTTGAACTGAATAATGATGGGTTAAGTCAGAAGGTATATGACGAACATAATAAAACTGATTATCTCTTTTCATCACATGATTTGCTACACATTTATTTCTCATTTTCTTTCACACCAGTTGCCTGTTACACAAAAAGTGCTTACATTTCAATTGGTTAGGATGAGATATGGTGCGGCTGAGAAGACTCGAACTTCCACGGGTTTTACCCCACAGCGACCTCAACGCTGCGCGTCTACCAGTTCCGCCACAGCCGCATATAAAAAGTCATGTTTGCGATAACAAAACAATTTGTATAATGCAATTTAAATAATATATTAGCAAATGATAAGATTAGGGTTATTAAATTGATACAAACTGTTGAGTGGAAAATATCGAATAAGTTGATAGATTATGATTTTGCCATCTCAGTAATGGAAAAAAGGGTTTTAAATATAAAAAGAAACTCTGAGAAAGAATTAGTTTGGCTTTTAGAACATGAGTCTATTTACACAGCCGGAACATCTGCAAAAGATAACGATCTGATAAATAATAGAGTAGAAATTCGTCGTACTGGAAGAGGGGGACAATGGACATGGCACGGTCCAGGTCAAAGAGTAGTATACTTGATGCTTAATCTAAAAAATAGACTACCAGACGTAAAAGCATATGTATATGCTCTTGAAGAGTTAATTATCTTATCATTAAGTGATTTCAATATCTATGGAGTAAGAATAAAAAATCAGCCAGGTGTCTGGGTAAATACAAACAATAGATTTGATAAAATTGCTGCTTTAGGCATTCGAATTTCTAGTTGGATCACTTATCATGGCATATCTATAAATGTAAATCCTAATCTAGAGGAATTTAAAAACATAGTACCATGTGGAATTAAAAATAGTGGGATAACTAGCCTACATAAATTAAATAAAGATGTTTCATTTGACAAATTGGATAATAGTTTAAAAAAATATTTTGAAAAAATTTTTGGGGAGAATGGTTCATTTTTTATAAAGTAATTAATATTATTTAAAAAAGTTGGTAAAACATTTCTTCAATAATTTGTCAGCTCTTAAACTATCTATTTTCAAGACATTGACACTATCTTTACTTTCAAAAAAACCTTCTTTTGGTCCTTCATAATGTAGTATCTGATTTCTTCTTAATCTTAACCAATGAAAATCTCTAGAGTTTTTAAAATGATTTATATCTAATCCGTCAATATAATCTAAATTATTTTCATCTGATAAAATATTATCTATAATTGTGAGTGACAAAATTATGGTCGTTGCCCACATTTGATTTTGTGTAGATTTTTTATATTCTTCTAACAAAACCCTATTTTGTGGATTTAAATATTTGAAATAATTATCTACACTCATTTTATAAGTCATTATAAGTAATATTTGTCATTAATAGACATTACGACCTAAGACAGTCTAAAAAATACATTGTTCTATTTAACTGAATATTAATCTTCTCTCTATTTTTAGAAGCTTCTTCTTCATATCCCCAGTTTTCAGCCTGCCATAATTCATCTAAATGTGATAGTTGAAAGACTTTTTCTTTAATTATATCATTATTTAATATGCATAATGATAAGAATATAGATCCAGTTATGTTTGTAATTTTATGCAAAGCTATAATTTCTAAATCAGAAAATTTAGTTAAAAATTTAGTGATTTTAAACTTAATTTCTTTATTTTGTTTTGAAGGCATTATACCTTTAAAAACATTTATTTTATTATTAATATATTTTTCAACTTTCAGCAAAATTGGATCCCAATTTTTACTTTGCCATTGGACTAAATCATTAGGTTCTTCTGCTCTATAACAAATTAGGTCTGTATCGATAAAATTTAAAATCTCATTAACATATAATATTCTATTATTACTAATTTTATCAATAGATGTAGATATAATTCCATAAAAAATCATAGCATCAGTGTCTACTATATTTTTATCTTGGTTCCATTCCTTATATATTTCTTCCGCTATTTTAGAATTTTGGATCGTTAATTTTTTTTCCATAGGAGTTTTAAGAACATTTCCATCTAATAAAATTTCATATGAACAACTAGATTTTTTTTTTACTTTAACTGTTTTCCAAAACTTTCTCATTTTAAGAAAATATAGTCTTCATTAATTCACCTAAATCATTTGCATTATTGACCAAATGCGTAGCTCCTGCAGTTGTTAATAACTCTCTACTATTATACCCCCAAGTTACGCCTATACTTGTTATACCTGCATTTACACCTAATCCAATATCATTAATTGTATCACCAATTATTACGCAAAATTTATTTTGCACTCCCAAATCTTTCATTGCTTTTATAGCCATAGCAGGATTAGGCTTTGGAATATTCTCATCTGTACTTAAAGTAATATCAAAAATTTCTGACAAATTGTGTTTTGCTAGACCATTAGTTAAGCCCACACGTGATTTATTTGTGGCTATCCCAATTAACCATCCATTTGTTTTCAGCTCTTTTATTAAATCAATTATCCCAGGGTAAAGTGGTTCATTTTGCAACCCTAATCTTCCTTGTTCTGCGTACCATGATCTATATGCTTCAGATATTTGCTCTGGTGTTACCTTATATCCAGGTGGCATATATTCATCTAATGCAATAGCAAGTGGTTTTCCTATATTTTCTCTTACTTTTTTTGGATCAGGGTCTGGTAAACCACACATTCTAAACGCTGCAATCGCACCTTCGACTATCATAATTGCTGAGTCTACTATTGTTCCGTCGTAATCAAACAACGCTAATTTTACATTTTCAGGCAAAAAAATCTCCAATAATCACGTAAATATTTTATCGATGTTTTTTGGTAATTGTAAACCAAGAAATTTTAAATTTTTTTTAAAATCTTCAGAAACTTCAGCTTCTATTAAATCATTTGATGGCATTCTAATTGAATAGGCATGTAATTGTAAATTCTTTATGCCGTTGTGACTCCATTTAATTTGCGAAATACTTTCATGTTCTAATAATCTATTATCTGAAGGATAGACTTTTAATGAACCAGTATACTTTTTATCGCCAACAATTGGAGTATTGGTATGCTCTAAATGCACTCTTAACTGGTGAGTTCGACCTGTCTTTGGATAAAGAGCCATTAGAGCAATTCGTGAACTAACTTTGTCTAAAACTTTATATTCGGTAATTGCTTTTTTTCCTTTATCATGATCAACAATCATTTTTTTTTGGGCTTTAACACCCGCTTTATAAATAGGTAAGTCAATGACTCCCATTTCAGTTTTTGGAGATGGCGACACAATAGCTAAATATGTTTTAATGATTTTTCTTTGCTTGAAATAATTTGAAAATGTTATAGCCGTTTGTTGATCTTTTGCTACCAGTAATAATCCTGAGGTATCTTTATCAATTCTATGAACAAGTTTAGTGGAGTTAGAGTCTTTGAACAAATATCTTAACATACCATCTATATGATATTTTTGTGAAGTACCACCCTGTACAGCAAGACCAGAGGGTTTATTTATAGCTATGTATTCTTTTGTTTCCTTGATTAAAATTTTGTTATAGAGGTTTGTATAATACTTTGTTGTATCTTGGGCCCAATTTTCTTTAATATTTTTTTTCTCAAAGTTTATTTCATCAGAGTAAAATATTATTTGATCTGACTTCACTTTAACCGATGATTTTATTTTTTTATTATCTAATAAAATCAATCCTAATCTTAAATATTTTTCTAATACTGATTGGTTTATATATCCTAACAATCTTCTTAAGCATCTATCAAACCTAGACCCATCTTCTGATTTTGGAATCTTAATATTTCTCATTTTAAATTATTCCATTCTTAATCATAATTTTTGTTTAAACACCAAATATCCAGCCTTCTTTTTTTGACATATTTGGAACATTCCATATATGTTTTTGAGAAGAAAAATATCTTAAAGCTGCACAAGAAATAATTGCATCTGCATCATCTTGGTCTGGGCCACCAATTACTTGATTTTTATCAAGGGGTTTCGAATTAAAATAATTCAAACTTTTATTAATATTTTTTAGTGTGTAACCAACATTTTTTTCAGGTTTAATTGAAGAAATTCTAAAATAATAAGTAGGGAAAATTTCTACAAAAACACTTTTATTTGATATTTCATAATTATCAAAAGGCCATATATTTACTTTCTTATTAAATAATTTAAGTGTTCTCATTCCTGCCAAAGAACCTGTCCCTACTGCGCCTGGACCTACACAGTTAAAAGTAGGACTAGGTGAATGTATTTTATTTTTTGCATCAATTTCTGTTACCCTTCTTCTAGTAATATAAAGTTTACCTTTTGATTTTGGGGCGTTATAAAAGTAACTATATGGTTTTTTGTTCCATATCTCACCACCATATAAATTCTCTTTTTCTTGGTTTATAATATCAATCATTGACCACAAACTTTTGACATTTGTTGGGCTTTCTTTGATACCAGGAAAATATGAAAAATAATCGTAAAATGGATAAGAAAACGCAAAATCAAATCCTACTAGTGATTTTTCTTTTGCTAATATTTCATTTAGCCAATTTATTAAGTTATAACGTGACCAATACTTTTCAGGCGGTTTAATGATTATTGGGGAATCAACTCCATTTTTACATAAGGAAACACTTATACCTTTTTGAAAATTGTTTTTGTCTCCTGACCAATCTATTCCGATATAATTTTCAAAATGCATAGTTTTCTCAAAAAAAAACCGTTCCTAAGAAAAGAACGGTTTATGTTCTAATTTAATTTTGTTACTAATTAGCAACAGCTTCTTTAGGTTCATCTGAATTTTCAGTTATGTTTTGAACTGGCCCACTGTCTAAACCTCTTGCATTTTCGTCACGGTCTACTAATTCTATGACAGCCATTGCAGCAGCATCTCCATACCGATAACCAGCCTTTAAAACACGTGTATATCCACCTGCTCTATCAGCATATCGTGTAGCAAGGGTTCCAAAAAGTTTTGTTACCATCTTATCATCTCGCAACTTTGAATATGCTTGTCTTTTAGCATGTAAACTTCCTTTTTTGGCTAAAGTAATAAGTTTCTCTACAATAGGTTTCATTGTTTTAGCTTTGGGCAAAGTAGTTATTATTTGCTCGTGCTTGATAATAGCTTGGGCCATGTTTTTAAATAAAGCTTTCCTATGAGAAGAAGTTCTATTTAATTTTTTACCTTTAATTTTATGTTTCATCTGTGTCTCCTAAAGAAGTTATTTAAAGCTAAAACGGTTCTTCGATTCTTTTAACTAAATCTTCAATATTCTCGGGTGGCCAATTCTCTACATCCATTCCAAGTTCCAAACCCATCACCTTTAAAACCTCTCTTATTTCATTCAAACTTTTTCTACCAAAATTAGGAGTTCGTAACATTTCAGGTTCTGATCTTTGAACTAGATCCCCAATATATACTATATTGTCATTTTTTAAACAATTTGCAGATCTAACTGAAAGTTCTAACTCGTCAACTTTACGCAGAAGATATTTATTGAAAGGTAAATCTTCAAGAACTTCTGGCACCTCTTCTTCTTCTGGTTCTTCAAAGTTAATGAAGTTATTTAACTGATCTTGCATAATTCTAGCAGAAAAAGCAACCGCGTCTTCTGGTGAAACTGATCCATCAGTTGTAACCATTAAAGATAGTTTATCATAATCTGTTTGTTGACCAACACGAGCATTATCAACGTCATACGAAACTTGTACTACAGGGCTAAAAATTGCATCAATTGGGATAACTCCAATTGGAATATCTTCTTTTCTATTAATAGTGGAGGACACATATCCCTTTCCATTTTCAACTGAAAACTCTACATTAAGTTTGGCTCCTTGATCTAAAGTACATATTTCATGATCTTTATTCATTATTTCAACTTCGGGTGGACACTCTATCATGCCTGCAGTAACAGTCGAAGGTCCATCTACATTTAATTGAATTTTTTTTATTCCATCAAAATCCATTTTAACCTTTATACCTTTTACATTCAATATTATGTCAGTAAGATCTTCTCTCACACCTGGTATTGATGAAAACTCATGAAGTACACCTTGAACTTGAATTGAAGTAATAGCTGATCCTTGGAGAGATGATAATAATATTCGTCTAAGGGCATTTCCAATGGTCACTCCGTAACCTCTCTCAAGAGGTTCTGCTATTATACTTGAAGTGTATTCAGGATTCTTCTCATTTCTGACTTCTAGCTTAGAAGGCTTTATTATTTCTTTCCAATTCTTTTCGATCATGATTACTCTCTATAAATAAAAAACTTAGTTTTTGTAGTTGTTTTAAATAAATTGTCTAAACTCTTCTTCTTTTTTTTGGTCTACAACCGTTATGTGGTATAGGTGTAACATCTCTTATTGAGTTAACTTGAAATCCAATGGTTTGAAGAGCTCTTAAAGCAGATTCTCTTCCAGAGCCAGGACCTTGTACTTGAATATCAACTGTTTTTACACCATGTTCTGAAGCTTTTTTACCAGCATCCTCTGCAGCTAGTTGAGCAGCATAAGGAGTAGATTTTCTAGATCCTTTAAAACCCATACTTCCTGATGAAGACCATGAAATAGCATTACCTTGAATGTCCGTTATTGTAACGACTGTATTATTAAATGACGAATTAACATGAGCTACAGCATTTGTAACATTCTTTTTTTCTTTACGTCGTATTCTTGTTTGAATAGGTTGTTTTACCATAATATTTAATTCTCCTTATAAGGATTACTTCTTTTTACCTGCAATTGCCTTTGCAGGACCTTTTCTAGTTCTGGCGTTTGTATGAGTTCTTTGACCTCTAACTGGCAAATTTTTTCTATGTCTTAAGCCTCTTAGACAACCTAAATCTAAATACCTTTTTATATCCATGGAGGTTTTCCTTCTTAAGTCACCTTCAACAAGGTAATCAGCATCAATTATATCTCGAATTTTGATAAGTTCGTCTTCAGATAAATTATTAATTCTTTTATCTTCAGTTATTCCCACTTTTTTACAAATATTTTTTGACCCTGTTAATCCTATTCCATGAACGTAAGTGAGTGCAATATGAACTCGCTTATTGGTTGGTACATTTACTCCTGCAATTCTTGCCACTAATTTCTCCTTTATTACCAAAATTTAGGATCTATTTAAACCAAACAAATCCAGGATTTTAATTTTTCCAAAGACACAGTCAACTTTTTTGTATCATCACAAAATGTTGAGAATATCCTGAGACACCTTTTCTATACTTTGCATTCCATTAATTGTATTAAGTTTATTAAAATCTTTATAATAATCTATTACAGGCATAGTATCTTTTTTGTATACTATTATACGATTTTTTAAAATTGAAGAGTTATCATCATTTCTAATGCTTTCATTTTCTAATGCTCTTTTACTTATTCTTTCAAACAACAAGTTTTCATCAACTTCAATTTCTATAACTTTATCTAATTTAATTTTTAAATCTTCTAATAAGCCGTCTAACTCTATTGCCTGATTTAATGTTCTAGGAAAACCATCCAATATAAACCCATTATTACAATCTGACATTTGTATTCTTTTTTTAATCATAGCAATTATTATTTCATCTGATACTAAATCTCCACGATCCATTATAGCTTTAGCACTTTTACCTAATTCAGACTGAGACTTAACTTCATCTCTTAACATATCGCCTGTAGATATTTGAACTATATTGAACTTATCTATTAACATTTTAGCTTGTGTACCTTTGCCAGCACCTGGAGGCCCAAATAATATAAAATTCATTTACCGTCTACTTCCTCTTAGTTTTGATTTTTTTATCAATCCTGAGTATCTGTGTGCAATTAAATGTGATTGAGCTTGAGATACTGTGTCCATAGAAACGGTAACAACGATTAATAAGCTAGTACCACCTAAATAAAAAGGAATTGAGTATTTTGATATTAAAATTTCTGGTAAAATACAAACAGCTGCTAAATAAGTAGCTCCAATTGCTGTAAGTCTGGTTAACACAAAGTCTAAATAATCAGCAGTTGGGGGTCCTGGTCTTATGCCTGGTACATAACCACCATTCTTTTTTAAGTTATCTGCGGTTTCATCAGGGTTAAAAACTATTGCTGTATAGAAAAATGCAAAAAAAACAATTAAGCTTATATATAACGCCAAATATAAAGGTTGACCTCTTCCAAAATATGAATTCAAAGTCAAGATCCATTCGGAACTGTTATTATCCAAACCCGAAAAAGAAGATAATGATGTAGGTAATAGTAACAGGGCTGATGCAAAAATTGGAGGAATAACACCAGGAACATTAATTTTCAATGGCAAATGAGATGAATCACCTGCAAACATCTTATTGCCCATTTGCCTTTTTGGATATTGTACAATTATTTTCCTTTGTGAACGCTCTATAAATACAATAAAAATTATTACTGCTATGGCAAGTAATAGAATTGCAATAATTAAGAATGTAGAAATTGACCCAGTTCTACCTTGTTCTAAAATTTGTGCGATAGCTCTAGGTAGTTCAGCGACTATCCCAGAAAAAATAATTAAAGAAACACCATTTCCAATGCCTCTTGATGTTATCTGCTCTCCTAACCATAATAAAAACATAACTGATCCAACCAAAGTAACTACAGTAGTTACTTTAAAAAAAACACCAGGATTATTAACCAGTGAACCAGAAGCACCTGTTGTACTTTCTAAAGCTACTGCAAATCCATAAGCTTGGACTGTTGCTAATAACACAGTTAAGTATCTAGTATATTGATTGATAGTTTTTCTTCCTGATTCGCCATCTTTTTTTAATTGGGACATTTGTGGAGAAATGGAAGTCATTAATTGCATTATTATTGAAGCCGATATATATGGAAGAATTGTTAGCGCAAAAATTGTCATACGACCTAAAGCACCACCAGAAAACATATTGAACATTCCAAGAACACCATTATTAGCATTATTAACTATTTCTGATAATGCAACTGCATTAATACCTGGAACAGGTATATAGGTCCCTAATCTGTATACGATTAAAGCAATAAGAGTAAATATAATTCTTTGACGTAGCTCAGTAGCTTGACCTAAAACCCCGAACATACTTTCGTTAGCCATTAATTAAACTCCAGATTTCTTCGTCGGGGTTTTAACAAGTCTATTATTTTCAGTGATAGTGATTGAACCGCCTACCTTCTCCACAATCTTTTTTGCTGAATCAGAAGCAGCAGCAACTTCAATATTAATTTTAGTTTTTATTTCACCTTTAGCCAGAAGTTTAATTTTTGATTTCATAGTTTTAACTATGCCTAAATCAAATAACGTTTGATAATTAATTATTTTTTTTGGATCAATTTTATTATCATTAATTAGACTTTGTATTCTGTTAAAATTTAATACGACGTAAGGCACTCTATTTAAATTGGTAAATCCTCTTTTTGGTAATCTTCTGTGGATAGGCATTTGGCCACCTTCAAAACCTTTAATAGATACCCCGGACCTTGCTTTTTGACCTTTGTGACCTTTTCCAGAAGTTTTCCCTGTTCCAGAACCTATACCTCTGCCAATTCTTTTTTTATTTTTTGTCGCGTATTTTTTATCTTTAATTACATTTAAATTCATGTTTAACCCCTAATCCAGTCTAATTTAATTTTTTAGCTAACTTCAACCAGATGTTTAACCTTATTTATCATGCCCCTAATTGAAGGAGTATCATTTAAAATTTTGCTTCTACCAATTTTATTTAAACCCAGACCTACCAAGGTTTTTTTCTGATCTGATTGTCTACCAATAGGGCTTTTCTTTTGAGTTACAACGAGTGTATTCTTATCTGACATTACAATACCTAACTAGCTTTAGAATTTTTGTTTATTTCTGATTTTGGTTGATTACCAAAAATTTCAGCAACTTTCCTACTTCTTTTATTAGCAATGCTTCTTGGGGAATTCATTGAGTTGAAGGCATCAAATGTTGCTTTAATCATATTATGTGGGTTTGAGGTTCCTATTGATTTTGCAACTACATCTTGTACTCCAAGTGTTTCAAATACAGCTCGCATAGGTCCACCAGCAATTATACCAGTTCCAGATGGAGCGCTCCTTAATACAACTCTTCCAGCACCATAATGACCTTTCATATCGTGATGTAAGGTTCTGGCTTCCTTCATTGGAACCTTAACCATATTTTTTTTTGCATCGTCAGTAGCTTTTTTTATTGCTTCAGGTACCTCTTTAGCTTTTCCAGTACCAAATCCTACTTTACCTCTTTGGTCCCCAACAACAACAAGAGCAGCAAATCCAAAACGTCTTCCGCCTTTTACAACTTTAGCGACACGATTTATACCAACTAACTTATCAACTAATTCACTATCTTCTTTATTGTTTTTTTTATCTTGTTTGTCAATTCTTGCCATTCTAAACCCCTAAAATGTTAATCCACCTTCTCTAGCTGCTTCTGCTAGGTTCTTTACTCTGCCATGATAAATATAACCACCTCTATCAAAGACAACTTCTTTTATTCCTTTTATAAGAGCCTTTTCAGCTATTAATTTACCTACAAAGGTAGCAGCATCTTTATTTCCACAATTTTTAAATTGTTTTTTTACTTTAGTTTCTAGACTTGAAGCTGATGCAACAGTTATACCTTTATTATCATCAATTATTTGACCATAAATATGTTTACCTGACCTAAAGACAGTTAATCTTAATTTACCAAATGACTTAATTTTCAAAGCTTTTCTATTTCTATTTTTTCTTCTATTATGAAGGGACATTGAATTATTCATAAAAACCTCTATTTTTTCTTACCTTCTTTACGTAAAATAAATTCGTCAGCATATCTTATTCCTTTCCCTTTAAATGGTTCCGGAGGTCTTTTTGATCTTATCATTGCTGCAAATTCACCAAGTTTCTGTTTATCAGCACCAGAAATTGTAAATTTTGTGTTTCCATCCATCTTCACCAGAATACCCTCAGGTACTTCAATTTCAACGGGGTGGCTAAGACCTAGGCTAAGTGATAATATCTTACCTTGTAATGCACCTCTATAACCAACACCTACAATCTCCATATCTTTTGTAAAACCTTTACTAACACCTGAAACAGCGTTGTTTATAAGAGCTCGAGTTGTACCCCAAATAGCCTTACTTTTTGCATCATTATTTTTTGGTTCAACTGAAATTGTCTTATCTTTTATCGTAACATTAACTGTACTACTCACTGGAGCAGTTAATTCACCTTTTAACCCCTTTGCCCAGAAATTATTGCCTTCGTGCTTAACTTCGATACCATCGGGAATTTTTATAATGGCCTGACCAATTCTAGACATCTTTTAATACTCCTAAAATACTTGGCAAAGAACTTCACCACCAACATGGGCAGCTCTTGCTTCATTATCGCTCATAACACCTCTTGGAGTTGATAATATTGATATTCCAAGACCATTATATGTTCTTGGTAAATCGCTTATACTCGAGTAAACTCTTCTACCAGGGGTTGATACTCTTTTTATTTCACTTATTACAGGTTTACCTTCATAATATTTTAATTCAATTTTAAATTCATGAATTCCAGGCCGCCTTTCAAATTTAGAAAAATTACGAATATAACCTTCCCTTTTTAAAACATCTAAAACGTTTGCTCTAAATCTAGATGCAGGAGCTTCTACAACTGCTTTATTAGCTGACTGACCATTTCTAATTCTAGTTAACATATCTCCAAGCGTATCACTCATTGACATAATTAATACCTTTCTACCAACTTGATTTAACCATACCTGGAATCTGCCCAGATAAAGCTAATTCCCTTAATGCAATACGTGACATTTTAACTTTCCTGTAATAGCCACGAGGTCTACCCGTAATTAGACATCTATTTCTAAGCCTAATCTTTGCTCCATTTCTGGGCATTTCAGATAATTTGAGTTGAGCTTCAAAACGCTCTTCAATAGGAAGAGATCTATTACTACAAATTGCTTTTAATCTATCCCTTCTTGATTTATTTTTTTTAACTTGTGTTTCTTTATTCAAGTTTTTTTGGATAGCACTTTTTTTGGCCATCTATATCTCCTAGTAAAATTATTGTGAACTAAATGGAAAATCAAATCCGCTTAATAACTCTTTTCCTTCATCATCAGATTTAGCTGAAGTAACAAAAATTATATCCATACCCCTAACAGAATCCACGTTGTCAAACTCAATCTCAGGAAAAACAAATTGTTCTTTTAAGCCAAGTGCGAAATTGCCGTTACCATCAAAACTCTTTGGATTAACTCCTCTGAAATCTCGAACTCTCGGTAACGCCACATTGACAAACCTATCTATGAACTCATACATTTTATTTTTTCTAAGGGTTACTTTAACTCCAATAGGCATTCCTTCTCTTAATTTAAAGCTCGCATTAGCTTTTTTTGATTTGGTTACTACAGGTTTTTGACCACTTATTGCGGCCAACTCCTTAACAGCAACTTCAATCTTTTTACTGTCTTTTACTGCTTCGCCTACACCCATGTTAATTACAATCTTTTCAAGTTTTGGTATTTCTAAATCATTCTTATAATTAAATTTGTCTTTCAGAGTGTTAGTAATTTCTTTTTTATATTTTTCATACAAACGAACTGTCATTTAAACCTCCATTTTACGTGTCTAATAAAGAGCCTGACACAACAGACATTCTTTTCTTGACACCATCTTTAATCTCGTACTTAACTCTTGTTGGTTTACCATTTTCGGGATCAACATGCGAAACATTTGAAATATGAATAGAGGCCTCTATTTCTTCAATTTTACCCGGGCTTTCTTGTGTCGCTTTTCTATGCCGCTTAATGATATTAACACCTTGAACAATAACTCTATCTTTATCTTTTAATATAGATAAAACGTTACCTAGTTTACCTTTGTCCTTACCGGTAATTACAATAACTGAATCACCCTTTTTAATTTTAAACTTCTTATTCATTATAAAACCTCAGGAGCTAGAGAAACTATTTTCATAAATTTTCTGCTACGTAATTCTCGTGTAACAGGACCAAATATTCTTGTGCCTATTGGCTCATTACTTTTATTAACCAAAACTGCAGCATTTTTATCAAATCTGATGCAAGTTCCATCATTTCGTCTAACTTCTTTCGCAGTCCTAACTATGACAGCTCTATGAACATCACCTTTTTTTACACGGCCTCTAGGAATAGCTTCTTTAATTGAAACAACTATAACATCTCCAACCGCAGCTGATGTACGACCGGATCCACCCAAAACTTTAATACATTGAACTCTTCTTGCACCAGAGTTGTCAGCAACTTCGAGATTACTTTGCATTTGTATCATATTATATCTCCAAGAAAAATTTCAATTAATATATAACTTCAAAACGCTTGTTTTTAGAAATAGGATTGCACTCTTTTATGCTTACAATATCTCCAATATTGAACTTATTTTCACTGTCATGAACAGAAAATTTCTTAGATTTTGTTACAAATTTTTTGTAAATCGGATGCATAATTTTTCTTTCAACTAAAACAGTTATTGTTTTATCTGATTTATTACTAGTAACTTTACCTGTTAAAATTCTTTTTGGCATATAATTTAGTCCTCAACCTTTAGTTAATACATCATTGTTCAAAATTGTTTTTATACAAGCTATTTCTTTTCTAATTTGCTTGAATCTAGCAGGATTTTCATTCTGTCCATTTGATACCTGGAAGCGAAGGTTAAACTGTTCTTTTCTTAACAATTTTATCTGCTCTTTGAGTTCATCACTAGTCTTAACTTTTAAATCTTTAGACTTGTACTTTGCCATTTATTCCTCTTTTATTATTCACCCAATCTTTTAACAACTTTGGTATTCATAGGAAGTTTTGCAGCCGCTAAACTCAAAGCTTCTTTAGCTGCAATTTCTGAAACGCCATCAAGTTCAAACATAATTCTACCAGGCTTAACTCTGCAAACCCAAAAATCAGGTGACCCCTTACCTTTACCCATTCTAACTTCGGCTGGCTTACTTGAAACTGGAACATCTGGAAATACCCTTATCCACACCCTACCTGCTCTTCTTAAATGTCTAGTTATAGCTCTTCTAGCAGCTTCTATTTGTCTGGCTGTAACTCTTTCAGGTTCAACAGCTTTGAGCCCAAACGACCCAAAATTTAGCTTTGTTCCACCCTTGGCTAGTCCATGAATTCTACCTTTATGAGCTTTTCTAAATTTTGTTCTTTTAGGCTGTAACATTTTTACCCCTGATCCATAGATTTTATATTTGAACCTTTTAGAGCACCTTGCATTTTTTTATCTTGAGCCATAGGATCATGTTCCATAACTTCGCCTTTGAAAATCCATACTTTTATTCCAGTCGCGCCATAAGTCGTAAATGCAGTTGCCTCCCCATAATCAACATCTGCCCTCAAAGTATGTAAGGGAACCCTACCTTCTCTATACCATTCAGTTCTAGCAATCTCAGCACCGCCAAGCCTACCTGCACAATTTATTCTAACACCCTGAGCTCCTAGTCTGATAGCACTCTGAACAGCTCTTTTCATTGCTCTTCTGAAGGCAACTCTTCTTTCAAGTTGCTGAGCGATGCCGTCAGCAACTAATTTAGCATCAATCTCTGGTTTTCTTATTTCTATTATATTAAGACTGACCTCAGAACCAATTTGCTTACTTAGAGTATTTTTTAAAGTTTCGATATCTTGGCCTTTTTTACCAATTACTAATCCGGGCCTTCCAGCATATATAGAAATTTTGGCTCTTCCAGCAGGTCTTTCGATAACAATTTTACTAACTGCAGCTGCTTTTAACTTATCAAATAAATACTTTCTAAGATTTATATCCTGGTGAAGCAAATCTGCATAAGACTTTCCACCGAACCACCTAGAGTCCCAAGTACGGTTGATGCCTAGTCTAAATCCAATTGGTTGTGTTTTTTGACCCATATTATTTACCTTCCTGTTCGGACAATAAAATTGTTAGATGAGAAAAAGGTTTAATAATTTTTGCACCACGACCTCTTGCGCGAGCGTGAAAACGTTTCATAACTAAACCTTTGCCTACATAAGCCTCTTTTACAATAAGTTTGTCTATATCAAGTGAATGATTATTTTCAGCGTTAGCTATAGCAGACCTTAGCGCCTTTTCAACATCATTTGAAATTCTTCGTTTAGAAAATTGTAAAATAGAAATAGCCTTAGACGCAGTTTGCTTTCTAATCATCTGAGCTACAAGGTTAAGTTTTTGTGGACTAATTCTAATATTTTTCAACACAACTTTTGCCTCGTTGTCTAGTTCTCGTCTTTTGTTTTTCTCTTTCCTCATCTTTTCCTCTATCGCTTTGACTTTTTGTCAGCTGTATGACCATAGTAAGTTCTTGTAGGTGAAAATTCTCCTAACTTGTGCCCCACCATAGTTTCAGTGATCGTTACAGGTATAAATTTCTTACCATTATATACACCAAATGTAAGCCCAACGAATTGAGGCATAACTGTAGATCTCCTCGACCAAGTTTTTATTACGTCATTTCTTCCTGATTCTCTTGCTATATCAGCTTTTTTTAGTAAATAGCCGTCCACAAAGGGACCTTTCCAAATAGATCTAGACATTGAATAAACCTTACGCTTTTCTTCTTCTAATTATTAATTTATCAGTTCTTTTATTATTTCTTGTTCTATATCCTTTAGTAGGCTTACCCCAGGGAGTAACTGGGTGCCTACCGCCGGATGTTCTACCTTCGCCTCCACCATGAGGATGATCAACTGGGTTCATGGCAACACCTCGTACAGAAGGTCTTTTTCCCAACCATCTATTTCTACCAGCTTTTCCTAAATTGGTGTTTTGATTATCAGGGTTTGAAACAGATCCAATTGCACACAAGCAAGAAGAGAGTACAAATCTGACCTCACCAGATACTAATCGCAAGATTGAATAAGATAAATCTTTGCCTATAAGTTGTACGTAGGATCCTGCTGATCGAGCAATTTGCCCTCCTTTACCAGGTTTAAGTTCAACATTATGAATGATAGTACCAACTGGCACAGCTGAAAGTGGCATACAGTTTCCAGGCTTAATATCAGCTTTATTAGATGATATAACTTTATCTCCAACACTTAGTCTTTGAGGAGCTAGAATGTACCTCAATTCATTATCTTCATATTTTATTAGAGCAATGTATGCTGAACGATTTGGATCATATTCTATACGTTCAACCATACCATTTATGTCAAACTTATTCCTTTTAAAGTCAATTATTCTATATCTTCTTTTGTGTCCACCACCTCTTTGCCACATTGTAATTTTACCAGAGTGATTTCTTCCTCCATTTTTACTAAGGCCTTCAGTTAATTTTTTCACAGGCTTACCTTTGTACAATTCAGATTTATCTACAAGAACTAATCCTCTTTGACCGGGTGTGTTCGGTTTATATTGTTTTAATGCCATATTATACCCCCACTGACAAATCTATCGTATTACCAGGCGCTAGAGTAATTATAGCTTTTTTTGTATTTGCTCTTCGACCTAAAATTCCTTTAAATCTTTTAACCTTTCCTTTAAGTAGTATGGTATGAACGGACTTAACTTTCACTGAAAAAATTTTTTCAATTGCTAATTTTATGTCAAATTTGCTAGCCGTAAGTGGAACTGAAAATACCATTTTATTAAATTCTGACATTTGAGTTGCTTTTTCTGTAATTAAAGGACTTAAAACAACTTGATAAGCTTTATTTAAGCTAATTAGAGTTTCATTTTTTTTTCTAGGCCTTATGCTCATGACAACCGTTCCTCAACAAATTTAAGTGCATCGTCAATAATTATTAGGTTCTCTTTTTTCACAATATCATAGACGTTAATTCCTTCGTAGGTGAGTAAATCTAAATTTTTAATATTATTTGCAGCTTTTACAAAATTTGATTCAACCTCAATACCTGAAATAACTAGAGTTCTGCCCACTCCCATTTCATCTAATTTTTTCTTTAAAGTAGAAGTCTTTCCATCACATTTTGAGCCATCTAGAATAATAAGTTTTCCAAGTTTGAATTTATCAGACAATGCAGATTTTAAACCTAGTTTCCTTACTTTTTTATTTAAGTTGTGAGAATGTGAATGCAGAACAGGGCCATGGGCCATTCCACCACCTCTAAACTGTGATACAGAACCCGAACCATGCCTTGCTTTACCAGTTCCTTTTTGCTTATACATTTTAGCTGTAGTCATTTTAATTTCGCTTCGCGTTTTAACAGAGTGGTTACCCAAACGCCTTTTAGCTAATTGCCATCTTATAACTCTGGCCATAATGTCGGGTCTAGGAGATATTCCAAAAACATTAACATCCAGTGTTATTTCTTTACCTGACTTGTTGTTTAAATTTAAAGATTTAATTTTCACCTTGAGCTCCTTCATTCTCAGATAACTCGCCACTGGTATTTTCAGAAACTGGGATTAATTCATCATTCGAAGCTTCCGGCGTTCTAAGGCCAGCAGGAAAAGGAACTTCCTTAGGGAGATCATGTTTAACTGCATCTGACAAAGTTACAATTCCATTTTTTGACCCTGGAACTGAACCTTCTACCAAAATTAAATTTTCAGCCTCCAGGAGTTTTACAACTTTGAGATTTTGAGTTGTAACCCTGACATTACCGTATTGCCCTGCCATTTTTTTGCCTTTCCAAGTTCTACCTGGATCTTGGCTGTTGCCAGTTGAACCGTGGGCCCTATGGCTAATTGACACACCATGCGTTGCCTGCATCCCGCCAAAATTATGTCGCTTCATTGAACCTGCAAAACCTTTACCTTGTGAAATTCCCACTACATCAATCTTTTGACCTGGTATAAAGTGATTTGTACCAATTTTATCACCAATTTTCAGCAAAGCATCTTCACTAACTCTAAATTCTATGATTTTTTCTTTAGGTTCAGTTTTAGCTTTAGCAAAATAACCTTTTAGAGGCTTATTAATATTCTTTAACTTTTTATTGTTAAAGCCTAATTGCACAGCAATATAGCCATCTTTTTCCATAGACCTTGTAGATAACACCTCTACATCTTCAAGTCTTAAAACAGTTACAGGAACGTGCTCACCCTTATCATTGAATATTCTTGACATTCCTAATTTTCTAGCTATGACGCCACAACGCATAATATATTCCTTTAAATCTTAATTTCGACATCAACTCCAGATGCCAAATCTAGTTTCATAAGAGCATCTACAGTTTGAGGGGTCGGCTCAATTATATCTAACACTCGCTTGTGAGTTCTCATTTCAAATTGCTCACGGCTTTTTTTGTCTACATGAGGCCCTCTAAGAACCGTAAATCTGTTTAGAGATGTAGGTAATGGAATTGGACCTCGAATTTTAGCACCAGTCCTTCTCGCAGTATTGACTATTTCAGAAGTAGATTGATCTAATATTCTATGATCAAAAGCCTTTAATCTAATTCTAATATTTTGATTGTCCATTAAATCCTCACTACATTAACTACTAAATATTATCAGTTAAGACTGAATACTCGAAACAACCCCAGCACCAACTGTTCTTCCACCTTCTCTTATTGCAAATCTTAAACCTTCATCCATTGCGATTGGTGCAATTAACTCAACAGTTATTGCTATATTATCCCCAGGCATAACCATTTCTGTTCCTGATGGAAGCTCTACAGCCCCAGTTACGTCAGTAGTTCTAAAATAAAATTGTGGACGATAATTACTAAAAAAAGGTGTATGCCTTCCACCTTCATCTTTAGTTAATATGTAAGCCTCGCCTTTAAATTTTGAATACGGCTTGATTGAACCAGGTGCAGATAAAACTTGACCTCGTTCAACTTCTTCTCTTTTTGTACCTCTTAAAAGAACACCAACATTATCACCAGCTTCACCAGAATCTAATAACTTACGAAACATTTCAACACCAGTACATGTTGTCTTAGTTGTTTCCTTTATGCCAACAATCTCTATTTCTTCACCAACTTTCACAACACCTCTTTCTACACGACCTGTAACAACAGTTCCTCTTCCAGATATAGAAAAAACGTCTTCAATAGGCATTAAAAAAGGCTTATCTTTGTCACGAGCTGGTTGAGGAATATAAGTATCAACAGCAGTCATTAATTCTGTAATCGAATTCAGACCAATAGCTTCATCACGATTCTCTAGAGCCGCTAGTGCACTTCCTTTTATAATAGGAATGTCGTCACCAGGAAAATCATAACTACTTAAGAGTTCACGAATTTCTAATTCCACTAGTTCTAATAATTCTTCATCATCAACTTGATCAACTTTATTCATGTAAACTACTAATGAAGGAACACCTACCTGACGCGCTAAAAGTATATGTTCTTTAGTTTGAGGCATAGGACCATCAGCGGCATTCACAACTAAAATAGCACCATCCATTTGAGCCGCGCCGGTGATCATGTTCTTGACATAGTCAGCGTGACCTGGACAGTCAACATGAGCATAATGACGATTTTCAGTGGAATATTCAACATGAGCAGTAGATATAGTTATACCTCTCTCTCTTTCTTCAGGCGCTTTATCAATTTGGTCATAAGCAGAAAAGTCAGCACGACCAGCATCAGCCATAACTTTTGTAATCGCTGCAGTTAAAGTAGTTTTCCCATGATCAACATGGCCTATGGTACCAATGTTAACGTGTGGTTTACTACGATCAAATTTTTCTTTAGACATCTTATATGACCTTTCTTTATATAATTGTTTTAAAAATAAAAATGGTGGTGGGGGTAGGATTCGAACCTACGTACGCTACGCGGGCAGATTTACAGTCTGCTGCCTTTAACCACTCGGCCACCCCACCAAATTTTTAATAATATCTTTTCTATTAATTTTAAAAAAATACCCTGTTAAATTAATTAATTATGGTAAGTTTATATACACAAGCATTGCGAAATATAAAAGCTTTATTTCAATGTCAATAAAAAAACATATAAAAACCAATTTACTTTAGATAAAAAAATGAAAAGAAATTTTACAAGATCAAAAAAAAATGAAAAATTTCTATTTTTTAAAAGCAAAAATGTAATAAAAGAAAGTAAAAATGTAATTCTTAAAAATGATTTAAATCTGAAGCCCAATCAATTAATTATATCTGGTAATCATGCAGTGCTTTCAGCTTTGCAAAACACACAAAGAAAATCATTTTATCTTATTTCAACAAAAGATAATCATGAAAAATGGGAAAAAAGTATCAAATATTTAGGACTTTCAACTAAAATAAAAATAAAAACTAAAGATCAACTAGATATAATCAATGATTTTAAACCCCATCAAAATGTAATTTTGGTCGCAGAACCTCTTAAAAGAATTTCATTAGATGAGTTTTTAATTGAAAAACAATATGAATCTGAACAACCCATAAGAATTATAATTTTAGACCAAGTATCCGATCCCCAAAATGTTGGTGCCATAATTAGGTCAGCTTTTGCTTTTCAAATGGATGCTTTGGCATTATCCCAAACAAATAGTCCAGTAGAGTCTACAAGCATGTCAAAAGCTTCATCAGGTACTATTGAAAAATTAAAAATTATAGAATTATCTAATATGTCAAGGGCAATAAGAAAACTTCAAAATGCAAATTTTCATGTCTATGGTTTAGCTAATGGTGGAAATGGAAGTGTTTTTGATCTTGAAAAAGAAGTTGGGAACGTTGCTCTTATTCTTGGCTCAGAGGGAAAAGGCTTAAGAAGATTAACAAAGGAAAAAGTGGATCAACTTTTAGAGATACCAATTAATCCTGACAGCGAGTCATTAAATGTTTCAAACGCCGCTTCAATATCTATGTTTCAGTTGCAAAAAAATACTATAAAAAATTAAATAAGTACTTGTCTATAAAATAAATATCTATTATTGATTTGATCAGTGCCGGCTTAGCTCAGCTGGTAGAGCAGTTGATTTGTAATCATCAGGTCGGGAGTTCGAGTCCCCCAGCCGGCACCATAATTTTTTAAACAAGATCTAATAATTTTTTCTTAAAATTTGACTTGTATATATATTCTTCAACTTTGAGATTTTCTAAATATTCTTCTGCACTATTCATTAACTTCTCGCCTTTTAAAAAATGATTAAGGAGATGTTTTTGAAATCGAAAAACGCTATCTCCCGCAAACCCTTTTTTAAACCATTTATAATTTACTTTTTTTTCTATATTATCACCAAACTTTCTTTTAAAAATTTCTCCATTTCCATTTAATCTTAATGTACCCATAGAGCCTTCAATGAGCATTTCACCGATTGTTAGTCTTCGGTCTACAGCAATATGATCAGATAGTCTATTACCATCGAATAAACCTCTTATTCCATTTTTAAATTCAAAGAAAACAATTCCTGCATCTTCTCCATTTATGTTAGTGTTTAATTTAGACAAATTAGCAAAAACACTTTTTATATCGCCAAATAAAAATCTAAAAACATCAATTAAATGAATAGCGGTTTCATGTATTAAAAATCGTTCCATTTTTTGGAAATAAGGTTGTCTTTCTAAATAAGCTTTTTCACCTTGCCCATCGCCAGGGCGCATCCTAAAACTTACTTGATATAAATCGCCTAATAATGAAGTTTTTAGAATTTCATCAATTTTAATGTACCATGGTTGAAATCTAAAATTTTCGTGAACTGCTATCTTCACTTTTTTTCTTTTTGTAAAACTTATTGCTTCTTTTGCTTCTTTAATAGAAGTGGTAAAAGGCTTTTGACAAATAATATCAACTTTGTTTCTTGCAGCAATTTTAATAAATTTAAGATGATTTAAAGGTGGAACAATTATATCAACGAGTTCTGGTTTTGTAGTTTTTATCATAGTTTCAAAATCAGAAAAAATCTTACAATTTTGAAACTGTTTAGAATATTTACTGGCCTGATTTTCATTCAATGAACATATTCCTACCAAATTTACATTCAATCTTTTCCAAGCATCATAGTGAAATTGACTAAAGTAACCTGATCCTACAACTACTAATCTAATACTTTTTTTCATTGAATTTAACTTTGACTAATTCTTTAATTTATATACTTCATTGCAATATGAGGAATTCCATCTTCATAAAATGTATTACCATAGGAAATGAAATTAAGACTTTTATAAAAATCTTCTACAGCGACTTGACTATGTAAAATTAATAAGTTGTCTTTTTTATTAATTAAATATGTCTCTATTATTTTATTAATTAGCAAGGATCCTACTTTCAGCCTCCTAAATTCAGGTAAAACTGCCACCCTTTCTATCTTAAAAGTATTTTCAGTTTTTGGACGAACTCTAGCGGTCGCAATAAAAATTTTATCTTTGCTTATTAAAAAATGTTCACATAAGTGATCTAGATTATCAAACTCAATTTTTTGAGAAATTTTTTGTTCCTCACAAAAAACTTTTTTTCTAATTTTTAAAGAAATATTTAAGTCTTCGGTGGAAGTTATTTTTAAAAATCTATATGTTTTCATATGTAAATTTTCTTAAATTAATTTAACAATAAAGTTATTACTACAAAGGCAAAATAGTACCGTCATAATTAAAAAATTTTCCTGTGTCTTCCTTCTTAAGATTTAGAAGGTGTTTTAGTAAACCTATGGCACTCTCTTCTGGGGATATATCTGCAAACTTTCCTCCCATGTCTGTTCTGACCCAACCAGGATGATAAGATGTTACAACAATATTTTCTTTAATAAATTGATTGGATATAGTTCTCATTAAGTTATTAGCTGCTGCTTTAGAAGCCCTATAAATTGCTGCATTAGATGAAGTATGAGTTTGGCTACCCATCAGTGAGGAGATTATAGCTACTTTGGATCCATCAATTTTGTTTAAGTTATCATAGAGATTCCTAATAGTTAAAAAGGGTCCTGCAACATTTACCATCATGACGTCTAAAATATTTTTTTCATTATGCTCTTTACTAAAAATATCACCCTTTCCATTATTAACACCTGCATTACAAACAAGTAAATCAATGGGATTTTTGAACTCATTAGCAGCTTTTAGAATACTTTTTGAATTTGTAACATCCATTTTAATAGTATTTAAATCTGGATATTCATATGAAAGTTTTTTTAATTCTATGGAATTATCTAAATCTCGGCAACATGCCTCAACCCTTAATTTTTTTGTAAGTGCTAATTTTGTTAAAGCTAAACCTATTCCTCTATTAGCTCCTGTAATAAGAATTGTTTTAATAATAAAATCTCCTTACGAGAATAAGTTTAAAAAATTAATATTCTATTTTTTGGTCTTTATATAATTTCGCCAAGCAGCAAAAATACCACTAGCTACAACTATACTTCCACCTAAAAAAATTGACAAAGTAACTTTATCATTAAAAATATATATTCCTATGATAGATGCAAAAAACAATTGGAAATATGTGAATGGTTGCAAAACACTTGCTTCCGCATTTTCATACGCTTTTATTAATAAAAAGTGACCAGCAGTGCTAAGAATACATAATAAAGCCATCAAGGTCCAATCTTTAAAAAATATTGGCTCCCAAAAAAATGGTCCTAAAATCGACATTACTGCACAACCTACCATGGCAACCCAAAAAAAACTTGTTTCAGAAGTGTCTGTTTCAGAAACTTTTCTGGTTAAAATAGTGTAAAAACCTAATATAAAAGCTCCCGCTACAGGAAGTAAAGCATCGAAACTTATTATAAAATCTGCAGGATTTAAAATAATTAAAACACCAATGAAACCAAATAAAACTGCCATCCATCTTTGAATCCCTATTTTTTCTTTCAATATTGGCCCCGAAAACGCAACAACTATAAGAGGAAAGGAGGATAATATTGAATGAGTTTGAATCAGACCTAACGTCGTGAAGGAGTAAACTCCGATTAGTATGGCCAAAATTAGTAATATTCCTCTTATAAATTGTATATATGGCTGTTTAGTAGTAATAACTTTTTTAAGGCCATTTTTTTTTCTTAAACTGATTGAAATAACAAGTATTGCTAAAACCCAACTTCTAATCATATTAATAACAAAAACATTGTATGTTTCTGCTAAATATCTTGATACTCCGTCCATTGTAGCAAAAAATAAAGTAGCGAGTATTATTAATAAAATTCCATTTTTAACGTTATTAATCAAAACGAGTTAATTCCTAAAGTTATTTTATGTCTGAATAAAAAAGCAATTGTTAACTTATGAATTATACTTTTTATTTAGTTGTGTTTACATATAAATTTTATTATTGACGATTTACATATAATTTTATTTACAAGAGAAATATATGAGCAATAACTTAAAACCATTAGGCTTTGTTGGCATCGGATTAATGGGAAACTGTCTTGTAAAACGTTTAATAGAAAAAGAATATACTGTTAATATTTATGATAAAAATAAAAATAACCTAAAAAATTTGACGAATAAAAAAAGAATTTCGTTATCGACAAGTCCAGCTAAATTATCTCAAGATTGTGAGATAATATTTATATGTGTAGATAAAACAGAAAGTGTAGAGGATGTAGTTTTTAAGGAAAGTGGAATAATTAAAAATGCTTCTAAAACCACTATTCTAGTGGACTTATCTACTACCTTAGCCAACAAAACAGTAAACTTTTCAAATAAATTAAGCACTCAAAAAGGAGCATCATGGATTGATGCTCCTATGTCTGGAGGACCAGACAAAGCTCTAGATGGTAGCTTAGCTTTAATGATCGGTGGAGAAAAAAGGATTGTTAAGAAAGTATCACCAATCCTAAAAAATATTTCATCTAATTTTACTTATTTTGGGCAAACTGGATCAGGGCAAATCGTAAAAATGATAAATCAAATCCTAGTCCTCAATAATTACACAATTTTAGCAGAGGCATTGTCATTTGCCGAGGCTTGGGGGATTGATGCAAAAAAAATTCCAGATGCACTACGCGAAGGTCATGCGGGTTCAAATTTGTTAAAATATTTATTTCCAAGAATGGTAAATAGAGATTTTAAACCACAAGGTTATACGTCTCAAATTCTTAAGGATTTAACTATGGTCTCAGAACTTGGAGATAAAAAAAACATACCTCTTCCAATGACAAATCTAACTAAACAATTATTTACAATATTATCTGAAAATTCGAAGGAAAATTTAGACGGGACATCTATTATAAAATTATTTAAAAAAGATGATAAATTTTAAAGAAATAATAAATTGAAAAATTTACCTATTATTGACGCTCATCACCATTTTTGGGACTTAAGCCTTAAAAAAAATCTTTGGTTAGATAAAAATAACCAAATACCTTTTAGATATGGTGATTACAGCTCAATTTGTAAAAACTTTATGCTAGCTGACTACAAAAAAGTAAGTAAAAATCACAACATAGTTAAAACTATTCATATGGAAACTGAGTGGGACCCTAAAGATCCTGTGGGAGAAACAAAATGGCTTCAAGAATTATTCGATATTTCAGGGTTTCCAAATGCTTTAGTGGGACAAGCTTGGTTTGATAGAGAAGATATTGAATTAGTTTTAAAAGGTCATACACAATTCCCTTTGATTAGAAGCATAAGGCATAAACCAAAGTCTTCACTATCTCCAAATATTAAAACATTTAATTCAAAGGGAACTCTTAATGATCCATTTTTTAGAAAGGGATATTCTTTACTTAAAAAATACAAACTTCATTTTGATCTTCAGACACCTTGGTGGCATTTAGACGAGGCTACAAAATTAGCAAAAGATTTTCCAGATACAATTATTATTTTGAACCACACTGGTCTTCCTGCTGATAGATCGAAGGAAGGCCTGAGTAATTGGAAAGCTAACTTAGAGAATTTTGCTGAACAACCTAATACTGCAATCAAAATATCTGGCATTTGTGTTCCTAGTAAACAATGGACGGTCAAACTCAATAAAAGTATTATTCTGGATGCTATTAATATTTTTGGATATCAAAGATGTATGTTTGCATCTAATTTTCCAGTTGATGGGGTTTTAGCAAGCTTTGACGACATATATTATGGTTTTAAGGAAATAACTTCCGAAATGAGTGATGATAAAATTAAATGTCTATTTCATGATAATGCTATAAAATACTATAACCCATTGTGAAATATTTTAATAGAAGTTAAACACCCTTAAAATTGGCTTGTCTTTTTTCCATAAATGCTCTCCTTCCTTCTTTATAATCTTCACTGTCAAAACATGCGGACGCAAGTTGGTCACATATTGAAAGATCTCTTTGATCAGGGTTTTTTAAGATTTCCACGCCAATTTGTTTCATAGCTTTGATAGTTAAGGGAGCATTTTTAGATATAGTAAGAGCATAATCTTTTACAAAAGTTTCTATGTCATCTTCACTAATTAATTTTTGAATTAACCCACATGTCAAGGCCTCTTCTGCAGAAATTCTTTCTGCTGTAAACATGAAATGTTTAGCCATTCCTGGCCCCATAACATCAAATAATCTTTTTATTGAAGAAAAAGGGTAACCTAAAGATAATTTTGCTGCTGGCATTGCAAATTTAGATTTCTCAGAACATATCCTTATATCACAACATACAGCCAAATTCAGACCACCACCTATGCAATACCCGTTAATCATTGCAATAGTTGGCTTTGGAAATGTTTCAAGGTTCTCATACACTTTTTGTGTTCTTTTATTATAACTTAAAACAGCTTCCTTAGAACTTCTCTCTTTGTCAAATTTAGAAATATCTGCTCCAGAAACAAATGACTTTCCACCTGCCCCGTTTAACACTATCACTCTTACAGTATTATCACTTCTAAAATCATTAAGTATTCTCTCCAACGCATCCCACATTTCAATTGACACAGCATTATGTTTTTCTGGATTGTTAAACGTAATATAACCAACACCATTTTCAATTCTTGATAACATTTTATTAGTTGTCATAATTACCTCACTTATTTCAAATAATATTTTTTGATTTTAACTCATCAAGTTTTTCACTGCTATAACCTAAATCTAACAAAACATCTTCATTATGCTCACCTTTTTCAGGAGGCCTTTGTTTCATTATGCTAGGCGAACGAGACAAGTTAAAAGGTTGGCCTACTAGTTGAGTCTGTCCAAATGGTATAGTATCAATGGATTGGGCAATGCCCAAATGCTTAACCTGTGGGTCGTCAAATACTTTATCTATAGAATTTATAGGACCACATGGTACCCCAACCTTTTCTAATTTCTGAACCCACTCATCTGAGGTTTTAGTGATAGTAACCTCCTCTATAATCTTGTTTAAGTAATCTCTATTCTTTAGACGTTCTTTGGCATTTTTAAATTCATCCATTTCAAGCCATTCTCCTTTATCTACAGCCTCTACAAAACGTTTCCAAATTGTTTCACCTGCAACTGCTAGATTAATTGATCCATCAGATGTTTTGAATACTCCCGTGGGTACACTAGTTGGATGATTATTACCAGCTTGGCCTGCAACATGATTTTCGCTTAACCAACGTGCAGCTTGAAAATCAAGCATAAAAATCTGTGCTTGTAATAGAGATGTATTTACCCATTGACCTAACCCAGACTTTTCTCTCTCTAGAAGAGCAGTTTGTATTCCCATTGCACAAAACAACCCTGCTGTAAGGTCTGCTACTGGAATGCCTACTCTCATCGGACCTTCACCTGGAGCACCAGTTATACTCATTAATCCTCCCATACCCTGAGCAATTTGATCAAATCCTGGTCTTTTAGCATAAGGACCATCTTGTCCAAAACCAGATATGCTTGCTAAAATAATTTTTGGATTTCGTGACTTTAAGCTTTCATAGTCGACACCTAATCTTTCTTTAACATCAGGACGAAAGTTTTCAACAACTACATCAGAGGTTTCAACAAGCTTCATCAAAATTTCAATCGCCTCTGGTTGTTTTAAGTTTAAAGTGATGCTTCGTTTATTACGATGTAAGTTTTGAAAATCTGAGGTGTGTCGAGATGCTCCTAGTGCACCATCGGGCTCAACACTTTCTGGAGCTTCTACTTTTATTACATCTGCTCCCCAGTCTGCCAACTGCCTTACAGCAGTCGGACCAGATCTTACTCTTGTAAGATCAATAACCCTAATATGTGATAAAGCATTTGAGGCAGGTAGATGAGCCATAAATATTTTCCCCTTTTTTGTTTTTAAAAAACTTACGCAAATTATATCTCAAAGATATGAACTATATCAACAAATTGCTTGTTTAAAAGTCAAAAAAAAATTATTACTTTTTTCAAGTTTAATAAGAAAGAAAAATGACAGTGAAAAAATTTGATTTCAAAAAACATCATAAAGATTTGTCAAAAATAGAAAGAAAGTCTGAAAAACTCTTTATTAAATCAAGAGACTCAAATGTGTGTTGGAGAATATGGGGCAAGGGTAATCCTATAATCTTTTTACATGGTGGTTACGGAAGTTGGGCGCACTGGATTAAGCAAGCACTTCCGTTTTCAAAAAATCATAAGGTACTCATTCCAGATATGCCTGGGTTTGGTGAATCTAATGATTTAAGTCTTCCACATAACCCCAAAAAAATTGCGTCTAATTTAGCTGATACACTTGAAGCGTTAATTTCACCGCACGATAATACAATAATATGTGGATTTTCCTTTGGAGGTCTCATATCAGGTCATTTGTCATATGAATTAATCCAAAGAAAATTTATACCTAAAAAGTTAATATTAATTGGTCCCGGTGGGCTAGGTGCCAAAAGAGGTGAAATGAAGACAATGATAGCAAGACATTCTAAGATGTCTGAGGAAGAAATTTATGGTGCCCACAAAACAAATCTTGAAATTTTAATGATACATGATTCTAAAAAAGTTGATGATTTTTCAGTTCATATTCAAAAGCAAAATACAGATGCCCATAGGATTAAAAGTCGTCCAATATCTGCAACAGATACCTTAGTTAAGATTTTAGAAAAACAAGATGTCCCACTTTATGTCATATGGGGAGAAAAAGATGCTAGCGTTGGAGTCTATCTTGAGGATAGAATGGCTATTTTAAGAAAAGTTAACAAAAATGTGCGTTTTCATGTGGAATACAATATTGGACATTGGATAATGTACGAAAACGAAAAAAAATTTAATAAACTTTTAGAAGATATTATTCAAGACTGAAGCCGTGATTTTTTAACCATTTTTTAAAGTCTTTTCTTTCAGCTACAGAAAGTTGCCTGCTAATATTTTCTGACCAAGTCCCCTTTTTTGCTACACCATAAATATCTATATGTCTCTGCTTGTTTCTTTCTATAGGAGCTACTTTAAATACTCTTTCATCATATTGATTAATTTTATCCATTAAGTTTTTTTCTTTGTATGTATTATAATGAGTTACTATATCTTGTGGCAACCTTATAGATATTGGTGACTTTTCGTCTGGCCAACCTAAAGCAAGTCCAGCAATTGGAAAAACACCTTTAGGTAATTTGCAAAGATTTTTTACTTCTTCAATTATATTTCTAATCATGCTTATTGGGCATATGCCTAAACCAATTGACTCAGAAGCACTTATCATAGACTGCATTGAAAGAGCTGAGTCTATAACACCATTCATAAAAGTATCTACATTATTATTTTTATGATTATATCCCTTATGATTTGTAATTTTAATATTTCTTCTGATGTCAGCAAGGAATAAAAGGAAAACTGGTGCAGTAAGTGCCCATTTTGTATCACCAATCAATTTTGAAATTTCATTTTTTAAGGATTGGTTCTGTATTACCATAATTGAGTATTGCTGGAGATTTGACTTAGACGGGGCTGATTGAGCAGCTGTCAAAAGGAGTATTAAAAGTTCTTTAGAAATATTTTTTTTTGAAAATTTTCTTACACTAGCTCTAGATATAATAGAATTTATTAAAGGTGTAATATCAATTTTGGAAAAGTTTTGATCAGTTTTTTTTCCATACCTATTTTGATATAAGTTTGATACATCAATCATTAACTATACTTTCATTAAAATTTTGTTTAAGTTCATGATACATTGGTTGCCAGAAATTTATTAGGATTTTTTTGATATGTTAGATCTAAAAGATAAAATTGCCATTGTATCAGGATGTGGATCCATTGGAGACGGTTTCGGAAATGGTAGGGCAATAGCAACTCTTTTAGCACGCCAGGGTGCAAAAGTTATTGGAACTGATATTAATGAGGAAGCTGGCAACAATACGTCCGATTTTATAAAACAAGAAGGTAATGATTTTACTTTTTATAAAGTGAACATGACTAATGAAAGTGATGTAGAAGAATTTTTTAATAAAGCTGAAACAAAAAATAAAAAAATTGATATTTTAGTTAATGTTGTTGGTCAATCTGAACCTGGAGGACCAGTTGAGATAGATACAAGCACATGGCAACAGCAATTTATGTTAAATATAAATACTGCTTATTTTTGTATTAAATGTGCAATTCCAATTATGGAAAAAAACTCAGGGGGTTCAATTGTTAATATTTCCTCAGTTGCAGCACTTAGGTATGTGGGTAAACCTCAAGTTGCCTATAGCGCCTCAAAAGCAGCACTTATACAGATGACTAAAACCACTGCAGTAATTGAAGCGAAAAAGAATATTCGACTAAACTGCGTTGTTCCAGGTTTGATGCATACCCCTCTAGTAGACCGATTGGCACAAAAATATGCAGATGGTGATTATGAAGGATTTGTTAGACAAAGGCATGATCAAGTTCCAATGGGAAGAATGGGTGAATCATGGGATGTTGCCAATGCTGTATTATTTTTATGTTCTGACGAAGCAAAATATATTACTGGAACTGAGCTAATAGTTGATGGAGGGCTTGTTGCGTCGACACCTTAAGATAACTTTAAAATATTAATTTTGTTTCAACAAAACTTCTACATTAGGTTTAATGATGTATTTAAAAATTCAAAAACGTACCAGCCAACTTTTATCTAAAGGTAATGTGGCAGACAAGCCTAGTCAGTATGTTGATATGATTTTATTTATACTTATAGTTTTAAACATTGCTGCAGTGTGTTTAGAATCTGTGAAACATATTGGAAATGAATATAAGGTAGCTTTCAACGCATTTGAGTTTTTTTCGGTTGTAATTTTCAGCATTGAATATGTATTAAGGGTTTGGTCTGCTCCTGCAAGAAATGATCTAGGTAACTCGACTAATATCATAAAAAGAATGAAATATATATTTAGTTTTACAGGCTTAATAGATTTTTTAGCAATTATACCTTCTATTTTACCATACTTTTTTGGAGGCTTGGATCTTAGGTGGCTTAGGGTATTAAGATTATTAAGATTATTGAAAATTTCTAATTATAGTTCAGCACTTGAGGATTTTTTTTCTGCAATTAAAGCAGATTGGAGATCTTTTAGTGCCGCATTATATTTAATGGTAATTGCATTATTCTTATCAAGTGCACTGATGTATATTGCAGAACATGATAGCCAGCCAGAAAAGTTTAGCTCAATTCCAGAAACAATGTGGTGGGGACTTATCACCTTAACAACGGTTGGTTATGGGGATGTATCACCAGTTACTCCGCTAGGAAAAATAATTGGAGCTTTTACAGCAATAATGGGAGTTTGTACTGTAGCTCTTTTAACCGGTATAGTTGCTTCTGCATTTGCTAATCAAAGAGCCCAAAAAGCTGCAATTTTGGAAGCCGAAATAAGTCAAGCTTTAAGTGATGGTGTAATAAGTGACGATGAAGCTCAGAAAATTGAAAAGTTAAGAAAAGAACTTAATTTATCACCAGAGCATTCTAAGTCACTTATTGATATACTTTCAGAAAAAAAATAATTTTAACGTCTATAATCTTCTTGCATATTGAGGAGGAACATCTATGAGGTGATTTAAAATTTTTGCAGCGTCCCAAACCCATCTAGGATTGGAAAGAAATGCTCTTGCCATTGCAACCATATCGGCATCTTTATTAATGATAATGTCATTAGCTTTTTTGGGATCTGAAATCATTCCTACTGCTCTTATGATCATATTAGTATTATCTTTAATCATTTTAGCCAAATGAACCTGGTAGTGAGGTCCAATTGGTATTTGAGGATTAGGAGTGTTTCCACCACTTGACACACAAACATAATGGCAACCTATTTTTTCTAGTTCTTGAGCAAATATTATGGCGTCACTCTCAATTATTCCATCTTTTTCCCATTCTGTTCCCGTTATTCTCATTCCTAAGGGAAAATCTTTTGGCAAAACATTTTTAATTGCAGCAAAAACCTCTAACGGAAATCTCATTCTGTTCTCAAGATTACCTCCATATTTATCTTCACGCTTATTTGAGATTTGAGATAAGAATTGATGGAAGAGATAACCATGGGTACCATGAATTTCAATCAGATCAAAACCAATTTTTACTGATCTAATTGAAGCTTCAACAAATTTATCTTTTAATTTTTGCATATCTTTTTGACTAAGCAATTGAGGTACATGCCAGCCAATATCAAATGGAACGGGTGAAGCACCCTTTGTGATCCAAGGATCCTCTTCATAAGTTAAACTTTTTCTTCCCTCCCAAGGTCTTTGCGTTGAAGCTTTTCTTCCTGCATGAGCTAATTGTATACCAAAAGATGTATTTGTAGGTGCAACAGACCTTGCTTGCTCTAGAGTTTTTTTAATAGAAGATTCACATAAATCATTATATATACCGACACAATTATGAGTTATTCTTCCTACTCTTTCAACTGCAGTAGCTTCAACCATAATCAAACCAGCAGCTGAATAACCTAATTGCATTAAATGTTGAGTATGCCAGTCAGTCATTACACCATCTACAGCTGAATATTGACACATTGGAGCCACTGCAATTCTATTTGAAATTTCCAATCTGCCTATTTGAACTGGCGAAAAAATCATGATTATCCTTTTCTTACATTATTTAATTAAATTTATTAATCCAATTATCAACCAATCTTCTGGCGATAGAGTCAACCCTAGGTAACTTAAACCCCCCATTAATTGAAGGATGTTGTAAAGTCTTTAATTCTTCTATTGAAAACCAATGGGCATCTTCTATTTCATTATAATCAATGTTCATCTTTTCATTAGTAGCCTCAGCGAAAAAACCTAACATTAATGAGGCAGGAAAAGGCCACGGTTGTGAATCAAAATATTTTATATTCCTAACTTTTACTCCAACTTCTTCAAATACTTCTCTTTCAAGTGCTTGTTCAAGACTTTCTCCAGGTTCAACAAAGCCGGCAAGGGTACTGTACATACCTTCGGGAAATCTAGGAGATCTTCCCAATAAAATTTTATCCTTAAAGGAAATTAGGGTGATGATAGCTGGATCAGTTCTTGGAAAGTGACTTTTACCACATTTATCATTAGAACAAATTTTTACAAAACCACCCTCTCTAGACTTGTTTTTAAATCCACATGAGCCACAAAATTGATGAGAATTATGCCAAAAAAACATCCCATTGGTTAGCGCTAAAAAAGAGGCATCTATGTCATTCAATGAGGGTCCGTATTTTCTAAGATCCTCAACAATTACTTCATTTTCCTTTAACCATAAATCCAAATTAAGGTTTTGTTTACTTAAATCTAAACCTACATAATTAGTATCATTAGCCACACCCAAAAAAATTGGATTTTTAATTTCTTTTGGAAAAAAAAATTTTATTTGATTGTTATTTAATTTTAATGCCTCAATATTTTCATTTATTTCTTTAAAAAAATTTTTTCCGTTAAAATAAGGAATAAATTTTGTATTTTCATCAACCATAATTTTTTCAATTAGTTTCTTGTTATTTCTATAATCTCCCTTACGATTTATTTCAGAACTAGTGTAAAATGGTTGTTGCATTGTATTACCTCAAAATATGACATTATTATTTCAACAATATAGCTTTATAAACTGATTCTCTTAAATAAATATACGTAAAATCAGATGAAAAAAAATAAGATAAAAAACCCATATTTTTCAATTGGTTATATTTTTATGTTGCTGATAAGAATAGTAAAAGGGAAAGTTAAATATCAAAGAAGGAAATTATTATGATAAAAATAAGTCGTATATCTTCACCTCTTAAAGACAAGGTTAAAAACCTAGAAACCTTTTCACAACTTGACGGGGATGGAGTTTTTGAAGGTAAATATAATACTTCTGGCTCTATTCTGGTTAGAAATAAGTTTATAGGTGAACTTTCAGCTGATCAAATAATAGTTGACGAAAAAGGCATTATTGAAGGTACTATAAAATCGACTGAGCTTATTGTAAGTGGGAATGTCAGTGGTAAAATTAACTCAGATAGTATTGTTATAATGGAAAATGGAGCAATATCAGGTGATATAGTTTATAAGCAAATTGCTGTATTTGAGGGTGGTGTCATAAACGTTGCTGGTATGAAGCAGGCAGAACAAAAAGAAGAAAAAGTTGTTGAAATAATGCACAAAGTAGCTGATTAGTAAATTAAGTTTTAACTACAAACTCTAGGCCTGCCATTGATCCTACATAGAAATTTGGTTTGGTTTTTTTCAATTTTATTATAGTGCCTGAAACTTCTACATCAATACCATTTGGGTAAATTCTAATGATTTTACCGTCATTTTGAGTATCGTGGTCGGTACAATCAACCTTTACCTTTTGATCTAAATGCATAATTTATCTCCTTTTAACTCTAAACAGAATATTTTTTTAAATCGTCTAATCTTACCAATGAAAGAGTGGCTATATTAGTTGATTTTAATATTACTTTAGGAGCTTTACCTGCTTCAAATGCTTCTTGCCACCTTGAGGCACAAAGACACCAACTATCACCTTCAGTTAATCCTTTAAAATTATATTCAGGTATAGGTGTGCTTAGGTCATTACCAACTGATTTTGAAAAAGATAAAAAAATTTTTGTCATTATACAGCAAACTGTATGAAGTCCTAAATCATCTGGCCCTGTGTTACAACAGTTATCTCTGTAAAACCCAGTAGTAATTTCAGATCTGTCATTAGAAAGCTTGCAAGGCTCAAGATCATTTCCAAGAACATTCAATTGCTTATTATTCCATCCGCCATGAGAAAAACCATCCATTATTAACTCTCCAATTTTATTAACTCGTTTGAACTATTCTCAATGATAGTTTCTAATTTTTTTAAAAATTCTATTTTTGACAAACCTGGTTGTATCTCAGGAAGAATTTTTATAGTAATAGATTTTGATTTAAGCCTGCTAGGGTATTTGATAAAACTATTTTTAGGCCATAACAAACCAGCATTATGGGCAACTGGAACTACTGATACTTTAGTTTGAGAGTATAAAAAAAACACTCCAGGGAGATATGGTTTTTCTTTAGTAGAAACGCCAGGTGACACCCTAGTTCCTTGAGGAAAAATCATCATTGATCGTTTTTCTTTTACTGCTCGCTTGGCATTTCTTCCCATTTTTTTTAATGCGTTTATACCTTGATCTCTTGTAATTGGAATAGCCCCAGATCTTAAAAAATATAAACCAATTACAGGTAAAAAAATCAAAGCTTTTTTTAAAACTATTGATGGCATTGAGAAAAGGTCCGTACAAAAAACAGTCTCCCATGCAGATTGGTGCTTTATGGCATATATAACAACTTTATTTTTTGAAGGAATTTTACCAATTACTCTAATATCAGTATTTAGCCACCATTTCATTCCTTTAGTCATTATAAGACACCAAATCTTATTAACAAAAATAACAACTGGTCTTGGAAATAAAAGACATGGCAAACATATCGTGACTAAAATACTAGTCCCAATGTAGAATTGAATATTAAATAAAAAAGATCTTAAAATATTCATATTACTTTATCAAAAGCTCTAAAATTATATCTTAGAAAGAGTAAAATAGTGTTTACCAGTTTCTAAACTTTTTATTGAAATATCATATCCTTCATTTTCAGAAAAATGCGAGAAGTCAATCGGACTAGCAGGATCATCTGAAATAAATACAACAGCTTTACCTTTATCTAATGTTTTTAAAACTCTTTTTGCTTTTAAAACTGGTAACGGACACTTTAATCCTGTGAAATCATATTCATCTATCAAAACAGTTACTCCATAGAATTGATATAACTATAAAGATTTATACATATTTACTCTACTAAGCCAATTTAATTTTACTTGTACGGCATGAATCTTAAATGTAATAGGTAATATATGAGTATATGGGGAAAAATTATAGGCGGAGCAACTGGTTTTGCATTTGGAGGTCCTTTAGGAGCATTCTTAGGGGGTGTGGCAGGCCATGCCATTGACAAAATTAAAACTGAACAAAAATTACCAGAAGAAACAGCGTTGAAACAGATTGGCTTTACAATTGGAGTGATTGTTCTATCAGCTAAAATGGCCAAAGCAGACGGTAAAGTAACGGTGGAGGAAATAAAAGCTTTTAAAGAAAAAATAAATGTTCAAGAAAATGAGATTAAAAATGTAGCCAAATTATGGGATCAAGCAAAAAAAACAACTGATGGCTTTGAAGTCTATGCTAAACAAATCAGTGATTTATTAGAAAAGAATTCTTCTGTATTAGAAGAATTACTTACACTTCTTATTATTATAGCTCAAGCTGATGGTAAAATCACGACTCCAGAAATTGAATATTTGAGAAAAGTTGGGGATATTTTTGGTTTTTCAAATGAAGATTTTGAAAGGATATATTCATCACAATCGGGTATTTATTCAGATCCTTATCAAATTTTAGGTGTCTCACAAAATGCCCCAATTGAAGAAATTAAACAAAAATGGAAACAGCTTGCAATCAATCACCATCCAGATCGATTAATTTCACAGGGTATCCCGGAAGATCTCATACAAAAAAATACCTCACGTCTTAAGGAAATTAATAATGCGTGGGATATTATCCAAAAGAAGAGATAATTTTATAAAAATGTCCAAACCATTAATTACAATTCAAAATTTAAAAATTGAACGATCAAATAAAATACTATTAAGCAGTGCTGATATCTCTATCCATGAGTATGATCGTATTATTTTAGTTGGTGAAAATGGATGTGGTAAAAGTTCACTTTTAAAAATTTTAAAAAAGACTGAAGAAGTTGATGATGGAATAATGTGGTTTTCACCAAATCTAAAATTGTTTTATTTAGAACAAGATCCACCTGAACCCTCTATTAAAAATCTTGTTGATTTTTTAATAAAAGATATTGAATTTCCAGATTTATCCAAAGTTAAAGATATTATTGATCAATTAAATCTCAAGAACATAAACTATAAAAAAAGACTTTCAGGAGGGGAAATTCGTAAAATTTATATTGCAAAATCAATTCTAAGTGAAACTGATATTCTACTTTTAGATGAACCAACCAATCATATAGACTTGCCAACAATAGATTGGCTCGAAAGAAAACTATTATCTCTTAAAAAAACAATGGTTATTGTTAGTCATGACCAAGAATTCTTAAAGAAAATTGGTACTAAAACATTTTGGTTTCATAATAAAAAAATTTTGAAACGTGAAGGACCATATAAGAACTTTAATGAATGGTCTAAAGAATTAATCGAAGTTGAAAAAATTAAATCTCACAAATTAAAACAAAAAATTAAAAGTGAAACAAAGTGGTCTATTGAAGGAATATCGGCTAGAAGAAAAAGAAATATGGGCAGAGTTAGAGCTTTAGAAAAATTATCTCAAAATTTTCAAGATACAAAAATAATTGAAAGGAAATCAATAGATTTAGATCTTCGTAAAACAAGTGAAACAGGTGTGAATATAGTTGAGGCATTTGGTATATCATTTGCTCATAAAGATGATAATAAAATCAATATTATTTCGAACTTCAGTCTTAAAATTATACGTAATAGTAGAATAGGTATAATAGGAGCAAATGGTACTGGAAAAACTACTTTGATAAAAATTTTGCAAGGTGTTTTTTCTCCAACTACTGGTAGAATAAAAGTAGGAGAACATCTACAAATCAAATATTTTGATCAAAATAAAGAAAGTATTGATTTAGATAGTACACCATGGATGACAATGACTGAAAGCGGCGATTATGTTGACTTCAAAGGAGAAAAAATTCATGTTTTATCATATTTAAAAAAATTTCTATTTGATGAAAAAAAATCACTGCAGAGTAATTCTACATTGTCAGGTGGTGAAAAAGCGAGACTACTACTTGCCAAGCTATTTTTAAATGAGCATAATTTTTTAATTTTAGACGAGCCTACCAATGATTTAGATTTTGAAACACTGAATCTTCTAAAGGAAAATGTTAAAAATTATGATGGGACAGTTCTAATTATTAGTCATGACAGATTTTTTCTCGACCATACAATCGATAAACTTATAGTTTTTGAAAATAATGGTAAAATTATAAAACATGAAGGAAATTTTTCAAACTATTATGAAAAATACGGCTTATCTAAATTAAAATTAAGTGAAACTCAAACTAATTTTAAAAAGAAAGAATTGAATAATGACAAATCTAAAAAAAATATATTAAAGAAAAAAAAGCTTACATTTAAGTATACTTATGAGTTAGAGGTTCTTCCTCAAAAAATTGAAGAAATGGAAAAAGAACTTGAAAAGTTGGAAAGTCTACTAAGTAAAGAAAATTTATACAATGATGATAAAAAGATTTTTAATGATACAATAAACCAAATAGGTGAAATAAAAAACAAGTTATCTTTTGCCGAAGAGCGATGGCTTGAAATACAAATTTTAAGTGATGAAATCAATAAACAGTGAAGTCTAAATAATTATATGTTGACCAAAAAATTAAACATTATACTTTGATATTGTCAGAGAGTAATGTAGTTGCTTTTTAAAGAGGAAAGTCCGGGCTCCATAGAAATAAGGTGCTGGATAACATCCAGCAGGGGCAACCCTAGGGAAAGTGCAACAGAAAATATACCGCCATTTTTTGGTAAGGGTGAAATGGTGTGGTAAAAGCGCACCGTATTCCTAGCAATAGGAATAGCTTTGTAAACCCCACCTGGAGCAAGACCAAATAGAAGAAACACTTATTCAATTTCTAAGAAGTTTCTTGGGTAGGTCGCTAGAAAAATTTGGTAACAAATTTTCAAGATTAATAACTACAATCAAAATTTTGATACAAAACCCGGCTTATTGCTCTCTGACAATTTGTTTTGAGTTAAAATTTTAAAAAACAATACCACAAAACTAATCAATTTCCCATTGACTACTATTAAATCCCATGCTATCCCATAATATTAATAATATTAACTACTAGGTATCAATTTTAATTAATTAAAAATTTAGATCCCAAGCATGTGTATTATTTGTAACTTAAGGTTTTAATATCAATGTTTTTGTCTACTTCTCATAATAAGATTGATTTAAAATGTAGAGTTTCTATTCCCGCATCTTTCAGAATGAATCTTGAAAAATTAAAAGAACCTTTAATATTATTTAAAAGTCTCCAATTCCCATGTATTGAAGGCACGACTCTAAAAAGAATGCAAAGGTACATCAATGCTATTGATGAATTAGATGCATTATCAGATGATGCATTTCTTTTAAGAATGATGATGGCAGACTCTTTTGAAATAAAACTTGATATCAATGGTAGAGTCGTAATTCCAGATATTCTTATGAGCTTTGCTAGCCTAAATAATAAAGCCGTATTTATGGGTATAGGAGAATCTTTTTATATTTGGTCTCCATCAGAATATGAAAATCAATACAATAAATCTCAAAAAATTCTTTATGAAAAAGGCCCGCCAAAATTAATTTTAAAAAAGAATGAATAATTATTGTAATGTCTTACATACCTCAACATATTCCTGTTTTAGTCGATGAAGTTGTAAAAGCCTTATCAATAAATAATCATGAATATTACATTGATGCCACTTTTGGATTAGGGGGATATACAAAAGCCATTCTAAATAAAAAGGATTGTAAAGTTATAGCTTGTGATAGAGATCCAGAAGCTAAAATTTTTGCAGACAAAATTAAAATTGATTTTAAAGACAGATTTTTTTTTAAAAATGCAAAATTCTCTCAATTAGTTAGTCTCTTAGATGATTTCAAAATCAAAAAAGTGGCTGGGGTTGTCTTTGATTTAGGTGTGTCCAGTCCCCAATTTGATCAAAAGCACAGAGGGTTTTCTCTAAAATTAAACGGTCCACTTGATATGAGAATGTCTAAAAAAGGCCCCACCGCAGAAGAGTTTATAAACCAAGTTGAAGAAAACACTCTTGCAAACATTATTTATGAACTAGGTGAAGAACCTTATTCGAAAAGAATAGCCAAAAATATTATTCTTGAAAGGTCGAAAACTTATATAAAAACAACAGGACAATTAGCAAACATAATAAGAAAATCAATTCCAACATCAAAACAAAAGATAGATGCGGCTACTAAAACTTTTCAAGCAATTCGAATATATTTGAATGATGAAATATCAGAGTTAGAACAAGGATTAATCGCTGCTGAGAAATTACTCCAACCTCAAGGTATTTTAGCTGCTGTATCCTTCCATTCTATCGAAGACAGAATAATAAAAAAGTTCTTTTTAAAATGCGCTAAAAAAGAAAATCATTCACGACATCGTCCTGAAACTCCCAATGGAGATAATAGCCTCGAAATCATAACCAAAAAACCAATCTTACCATCAGAAAATGAAATAAAAATCAACAAAAGATCTAGATCAGCTAAATTGCGTATTGCAAAAAGAACATTTTTTCCATCAGCTTTTGGAGAAACAGCATGATTAGATATCCATCTTTTATTATTTTCTTTTTGATAGTTTTTGTAGCGATTTCATTATATCAAATTAAATACATTATTACTCAAAAAGAGCTCGAGCTATCTGTAATTAATAAAAATATAATAAAGACTGAGACTGACTTAAATATATTAAAGGCGGAGCTTAGTTATTTGAAACGTCCTCAAAGAATAGAAAATTTAGCTAAAAACAAATTAGAATTAAGAGAAATTTCTGTAATTGATATCTGGGATCTACAACACTTAGTAGATGTAACGAAATCGATAACTGAAAGTAATGCAAAATGAAAATAATTGGATTTTTACATAATGATTTTTCTATTAAAAATAATTTAAAATTACGTAGAATTAAATTATCAATCTGTAGTGTATTATTAATTTTTTCTTTTACAATAATCGGCTATAAAACTTTTTCACTAGCTAGTATAACCAAAGAAAATAAAAATCAAATTTCCAGCAAAAAAAACCAACAAAGTTTATTTTCCAAACTAAATCGGGGAAACATATATGGTCGTAATGGGGAGCTTTTGGCTACTACAATACATGTAAATAGTCTAAATATTAATCCTCAAGAAATTTTAAATAAAGATGAAACAATAAAAAAGCTAAATAAAATATTTCCTGAATTAAAAGAAGAAAGTCTCTGGAGAAAATTAAATACAACAAAAAGACATGTTAATTTGTTGAGAGAGATTTCACCAAAGCAGTATGTATTATTACTGGAGGAAGGCATTGAAGGAATAAAAATACAAGCCAAAGATAAAAGAATTTATCCTAATAATAACTTGGTATCTCATATTTTAGGTGGAACTGATATTGATGGTAAAGGTATCGCTGGAATTGAAAAATCATTTAATGAGAAACTACTAAACGGTGAAGATATAACTATTTCAATACATAAAGGAATTCAATATATAACAGAAAAAATAATGTCTGAACAAATAAAAAAATTTGACGCTGAAGGTGGGGCAGGAATAGTAATGAATGCTAAAAATGGAGAAATTTATGCAATAACTTCTCTTCCTGATTATAATGCAAATAATTATAATAATATAAATGGTCTGAATTTATTTAATAAAGCAACAAAAGGTATATATGAGTTAGGATCAACGCTAAAGCTCATAACTGCAGCTGTGGCGTTTGAAAGTGGCCATGTTAAAGAAAATGATGTTTTTGACGTTTCAACTCCACTGAAAGTGTCTTCTAGGATTATAAGAGATTTTCATCCATTAAATTATCGTTTAAATATTCCCGAAGTTATAGTTCACTCTAGTAATATTGGTTCAGCCAAAATAGCTAAAAAAATTGGTACATCAACACAGTTAAAATATTTAAAATCACTTGGCCTAATGGATAAACTTGATTTAGAAATTCCTGAGTTAGGCAAACCACAAGTTCTTAAAGATGGGAAGTTGTTAACTACAATGACAATATCTTATGGACATGGAATTGCTATAACTCCTTTGCACCTTGCATCTGCTACTGCAACCATAGTTAATGATGGTGTTGAAATCAAACCAACATTACTAATTTCAAATTCAAAGCTATCGAATAATAGAATTTTTTCGAGTGAAACATCAAAAAAAATGAAAAGTATAATGCGACTTGTAGTAAGCAGTAAACATGGAACAGCTAAAAAGGCTCAGGCCATAGGATATTTAGTTGGAGGCAAAACTGGAACTGCAGAAAAAGTAAATCAAACTGGTAGATATTCAAAAAAGCAAAATATCGTAGCTTTTACTGCAGCGTATCCTATGAACGATCCTCAATTTGTAATTACTATAATGATTGATAATCCGAAAGGACAGAAATTTTCATTTGGTTATAGAACTGCAGGATGGGTTGCTGCTCCAGTAATTAAAAGATTAGTGGCCAGGATGTCACCTATATTAAACATTAGACCAGAAACAAAAGTTTCATCAGATTTTACCAAAGATTTAAATAAATATAAAATACGCGGTAAGAAAAAGGGAGCAAATTTGTAAAATGCTTTTGAAAGATTTGATTGAAAAAAATAAAATTACAGAAGACTTGTTGAAAAACATTAATAATAAGATTTTACACAATAAAGTTGTGGGTATTTCTTCTAATAGTAAAGAAATTAAAAAAGGTTATATATTTGTTGCAATTAAAGGTAAAAATGTTGATGGAGCTGAATATATAGCTGAGGCTGAAAAACTTGGTGCATTTTTAATAATAGCAGAGGAGTCATGTAACAAAAAAGTTTTGTCTATTAAAAAAGGAACTGCCAGACAAATATATACGCTATTACTTTCTTCATTTTACTTAAAGCAACCAAAACAAATTATTGGTGTAACTGGAACTAACGGAAAAACATCTACAGTTGAATTTTGCCGCCAATTATGGGCGTTAGCAGGGTGGAAGGCTGCTTCCATGGGAACTCTTGGGACAAAGACTGAAACTGCTATAAATAAAAGTATATATAAAAATAAAGAAGAAAATCTGACAACATTTGAACCCTCTGACTTATATAAAAAATTAAATTTTTTAGTCGAAGAAAAAATTTCCCACCTTGCTATAGAAGCTTCCTCACACGGCATTGATCAGTATAGATTAGATGGCGTTAATTTTTCAGGAGCTATATTTACAAACTTATCTCACGATCACCTTGATTATCATGGAAATACTTCAAATTATTTTTCAACTAAAAAAAGACTTTTTACAAAAGTGTTGAAAAATAATTCTGCAATTTCCATTAATATTGACGATATTTATGGTAAAAAATTGTATGAAGAACTAAAAGACGATAATCATTTTATTATAACCTTTGGTCAATGTCCTAAAGCAGATATAAAAATTAAATCTGTTGTACAAAACAAACAAAATATTGACCTAATTCTAGAATTTAAAAAGCAAAATTTTCAAACTACAATTGGAATGATTGGAAAGTTTCAGGTTTATAATGTCGTGGCATCTGCATCTATTTGCATCGCATTAGGTATGGACTCAAACTTAATTTTTAAATCTCTAGGATACCTTAAACCTGCTCGTGGAAGAATGGAAGTTCTCTCAGAAACAAAAAATAAATCATCAGTAATAATTGATTATGCACATACACCAGCTGCTCTAAAATCTGCACTCAAATCTATCCAAGAAATAATAGGTAGAGAAAGAATAATAACTTTATTTGGATGCGGAGGAGATAGAGACAAAAACAAACGTAAAATAATGGGAGAAATTGCTAATGAATATTCGGATATAGTAATAGTTACTGACGACAACCCAAGAAATGAAATTCCTTCAAATATTAGAAGTGAAATTTTAAGTGGCTGTCCAAGTGCTACAGAAATTCCTAACAGAGATAAGGCTATTAAATATGCTGTCTCACTGTTAAAAAAAAATGATCTTCTACTTATTGCAGGAAAAGGACATGAGACATTTCAAGCTGTCGGAATAGAAACTCTTCCTTTTGATGATTATACCGTCGCTAAAGAAGCTATTAAAAACATTGAAAAATCTGGAATAATAAATTGAAGCCTTTATGGACAAAAAAAGATTTAATGTCGGCTACCAATGCCCTAGATCCTTCTTCACATTTCCTCCAAAACTATAATGGGGTTTTTGGAGTGAGTATAGATGATAGAACTATAAATAAAGGCGACTTATTCATAGCCATAATTGGTAATCAATTTGATGGTCACGATTTTATAGAAAATGCAATAAAAAAAGGTGCTTATGGAATAATAGTATCTAATAAAATGCTGGCTAATAAATATAAAGCATTATTGGTAAAAGATACAACAAAAGCTCTTGAGCAAATTGCAAAATTTTCAAGACATAGATTTAAAGGGGTGACTATTGCTATAACAGGTAGTAGCGGAAAGACTAGTACAAAACACATTTTATATAACACTTTAAAGAAATTTGGTAAAACTCACCATACACACAAAAATAACAATAATTTAATTGGACTTTCACTTACCTTGTCAAGGCTTCATAATGATTATGATTATTGTGTCTTAGAACTAGGGATGAATAATGCTGGAGAAATTCAGAGATTGACTGAAATTGCACTACCAGATATAGCCCTAATAACAAATATATCCAGTTCTCACATTCAGAATTTCAAAAATGATAAAGAAATTGCAGATGAGAAAAGTGAGATTTTTTCAACCTTGAATGAAAATGGTATAGCTATAATAAATACTGATACATTATGGAGTAAATATTTAATCAAAAAAGCAAAAAAGATGTCAGCAAAGATACATTTATTTGGCTACTCTAAATATGCAAATACAAAAATTACTAAATTAGTTGACGAGAATGAAGGATCAACAATTTGTTATGACAAAATAAAAAATTGGCATTTAACAAACCTGAATACAACACAAGCATTAAATGCCATAGCGACAATTTCAGTTATTAAAGAATTAAGATTATGTACGGTTACCAGTGAAAAAGTAATTAGTAGAATTAAACCTCTTGCTGGAAGAGGCGAGAAAATAATTATAAATTTTGGTAAAAAAGATAAAACATATGTAATAGACGATAGTTACAACGCAAATCCTGACTCAATGAAAGCTGCTCTATCTAATTTTTATAAAACAAAATACAAGCTTAACACTTATGGGACTATTTTAATAATTGGCGACATGCTTGAATTAGGAAAAAATGCAAAAAAAATGCATTTTGAACTTATTCCAATGATAAAAAAAGTAAATCCTGACCTACTTATAACTGTCGGGCCTTATACAAAGAAAATTAGTAATGAGTTAAAAGAACTAATTAATTGCAAATCATATTTAACTTTCTCACCTCTTTTAAAAATAATAACTGAATTTGTAAAACCTAATCAAATTATTCTTGTCAAAGGTTCAAATGGCATTGGACTATGGAATCTAATTCCAGTTTTTAGAAACATTAATCAGGAGAAACGCAATGTTGCCTGATTTTTTTCTTACTTATACTGAATATTTTCAACCTCTTAATTTATTCAACTACATTACTTTTAGATCTATTGGAGCTTTATTAACAGCATTATCAATCAGTTTTATTTTTGGTCCAAAAATTATTGCTTTATTAAAAAAAATGCAAAAGAAAGGGCAACCAATAAGATCTGATGGCCCCCAAAGTCATATAATATTTAAAACTGGCACTCCCACAATGGGTGGTTTGTTAATTGTATTAGCTTTTACTACTTCAACAGTTTTATGGGCAAAGCTAGACAATGCATATATATGGATAATTTTGGGAGTAGCCATTTCTTTTGGATTTATAGGGCTCTTAGATGATTGGATTAAGGTGTCTAAAATGACAAGTAATGGCCTAAAAATTTATCAAAAAATTATTCCACAGATTTTTGTTGCTTTCATTGCAGCTTGGTTTATTTCTGAAAATACTCCTCAAAATTTACAAAATACTTTATCTATCCCATTTCTTAAAGAAAGCATTTTCTTTCTAGGAATTTTATATATACCATTCACAATTTTAGTGATTGTGGGATCCTCTAACGCAGTTAACTTAACTGACGGCCTTGACGGTTTAGCAATAGTACCCGTAATGATAGCGGCAAGCTCTTTTGCTATAATTGTTTATTTAACTGGGCATTTGAATTTTTCTACTTATTTACAAATTAGTTATGTACCCGGTGTTGGCGAAATAGCAGTTTTTCTAGGAGCAATAATTGGTTCAGGGTTAGGTTTCTTATGGTTTAATGCTCCACCAGCTATGGTTTTTATGGGAGATACTGGATCATTGTCTCTTGGTGGAGTTATAGGTGTCAGTGCTTCAGCCTCAAGACATGAGTTAGTTTTAATGATTATTGGTGGTCTATTTGTATTAGAAACTATATCTGTGATTGTACAAATAGTTTCTTTCAAGCTTACAGGCAAAAGAATATTTAGAATGGCACCATTACATCATCATTTTGAGCAAAAAGGATGGGCTGAGCCCACCATTGTAATTAGGTTTTGGATAGTAGCTTTAATTTTGGCTTTAATAGGTCTTTCGACCCTTAAACTAAGGTAAAGATATTGAATAGTATTATTAATTATAAAAATCAGGATGTTGGAATTTTGGGACTGGGTTTATCTGGTTTAGCTGCTGCAAGAGTTTTGTTAAATTCAAAGGCTAATATTTTTGTTTTTGATGATAAAAAAGAAAAACCGTCTATTATAAAAAAAAGTAATTGGATTAATTACAATTATTGGCCATGGGAAAGTATAAAAACGTTAGTAGTTAGTCCTGGGATACCTATAAATAATAAAGAAAAGCACAATGCAATAAAGCTTGCTATTGATAACAATGTCAAAATTATTAACGATATTGACCTGTTTGTAGAAATTTATCCTAAAGCTAAGATAATTGGCATAACGGGTACAAATGGAAAATCAACAACAGCTGCTTTATTATTTCATATTTTAAAATTTAATAAAATTAAAAGTGTTATCTGTGGTAATTTTGGTATCCCTGCATGTTCCATAAACGACCCAGGAGAAAATGGAGTTATAATTCTAGAATTGTCAAGCTATCAATTAGATGGTGCAAAAAGTTTATCTTTAGATATTGCCACTATTATAAATATAACCCCTGATCATTTAGATTATCATGAGACTTTTGATAGATATGTATCTAGTAAACTAAAAATTATTAACTTTTTAAAAAGAAATGGAATATTTATCTATGATAAAAGTAATACATTATTAAATAAAATCATTGATGCAAATAAATATAACACTTTAAAGTTTTCAAGTGTAAATGAAAAGGAAGCAAAAGATTTTATTAATGATAATAATTATTTAAAAGGCCCTCATAACGCAATTAACGCTTCAATAGCTATATCAATAGCGAAGAAATTAAATATTAATGATAATGAAATAGAATTAGCAATTAAGCGTTTTGAAGGATTATCCCACAGAATGGAACCTTTATATATTTCTAGCAAAATTAAAATTATAAATGACAGTAAATCAACAAATGGAGAGTCTACGGCTGCTGCATTAAAATCGTTTAGTAACATATTTTGGATAGTGGGTGGAAAACCCAAAAATGACGGGATAGGTCAAGCCAAGAATTTTTTGGATAAAGTTGCAGAGATTTTTTTAATAGGAAATTCAACAAAGTATTTCTCAGAAGAAATTTTAAAATTTAATGAAAACATTCCGATAAACGAATGTATCACATTAGAAAAGGCAACAATACTAGCCATCAAAAAAAGTAAAATGTCGAAATTAAAAAATTATGTAATTTTATTATCTCCATCAGCAGCAAGTTTTGATCAATTTAAAAGTTTTGAAGATCGAGGTAATCAATTTAAAAAAATTATAAGCCAACAAATTGAACAAGGTATAGTCTAAATGAAAATAACACGTTCAGATAGATCTAACATGGCACTTTGGTGGTGGACAATAGACAGATATATGCTGACATGTTTTTTTACTTTAATAATTTTTGGTATATTCTTAGTTATGGCTTCAAGTCAACATTTAGCTGAAAGCTTTAATATATCGTCACATCATTTTACAATTAGACATTTATTGTTTGGATCACTAAGTATTCCAATTATAATATTTTTCTCAATTTTGAATGAAAAACAAATTAAGGTTTTTTGCATATTAGGGCTTCTTATTTGTATTGGTTTATTACTATTTATTTTGATTGGAGGAGAGAGGATAAAAGGTGCGCAAAGATGGTTTTATATTGGAGGTTTTAGCTTTCAACCAAGTGAAGTATGTAAACCATTTTTTGTAATATTTAATGCGTGGATTTTAAGTCTGTGGGTTGAAAAGTCAATGTCTGCAGCTTGGATGTGGTCAATTACTTCAATAATAATCATATCAACTCTTTTATTACTACAGCCAGATTTAGGTATGACACTAATTATGATTTTTACTTGGGGTTTCCAATTGTTTATTACTGGAATACCTCTTATGATTATTTTACTTCTTATATTAGCATTTCCATTATTTATGATATTTGCTTACCAAAATTTTACCCATGTTAAAATTAGAATTGATAACTTTATTGAAGGCAAAGCATATCAAGTTTCAAAGTCACTACAGTCATTTGAATCAGGTGGTTTTTGGGGAAAAGGGCCAGGAGAAGGTTTTTACAAAAAGTCTTTGCCAGATGCTCATTCAGATTTTGTTTTTGCAGTAGCTGCTGAAGAGTATGGTGTCTTAATATGTTGCGTAATTATAACAATATATTGTTTAATTATATTAAGATCATTTTTGTATACTCTGAAAATTAATAATTTGTTTTTTGTTCTTTCCATAAGTGGTCTTGCTTTTCAATTTGGCTTTCAAGCATTAATACATTTGGCAAGTAACACAGATCTTATTCCCACTAAAGGTATGACCCTACCTTTTCTGTCCTATGGTGGATCGTCAATTTTAGCATCAGCTATTACAGCTGGAATTCTTTTGTCTTTAACCAGGAAAAATATTTCATTTGAGACTTTAGATGAAAAACTTCACGAGAATAAAAATAATGAATAACAGAATTCATAAAAATACTATAATGATAGCTGCTGGTGGAACTGGTGGTCATATCTTCCCATCATTATCGATAATTAATCAAATTCAAAATCATTTATTTATTATCATTACAGATGAAAGAGGCGAAGATTATTTTAACAATTTTTTTGTTAATAAAGATATAAATTTTAAGATATTTACTCATAAATTATCAAGTCCAAGCAATAAGTTTATTATGAATAAATTAAAATCATTGTTTCAAATTTTTATATCAATTTTAAAATCAATTTTGTTAATCATTCACTACAAACCCAATGTTATAATTGGTTTTGGTGGTTATCCATCGTTTGCCCCAATAATAGCTGCTAAAATTTTTAGGGTTCCATCAATAATTCATGAACAGAATACTATTATAGGAAGAGCCAATAAGTTTCTTAGTAAGATAACTAATATTTTGGCTCTATCTTTTATAGATATTGATAATATTCAACAAAATAAGAGGTCTATCTACACCGGCAATCCAGTTAGACAAGAATTTTACGAAATTGGAAAGATTAAATATTTACCACCTGCAAAAAAGAATTTTTTTTATATTTTAATATATGGTGGAAGTCTTGGATCAAAATTTTTTTCGGAATACTTACCTTCAATTATTTGTTCTCTTCCTAAAGATATTAAAGAAAAAATAAAAATAATTCAGCAAGTTAGAAAAGAAGATTTAAAGTTAGTACGTAAAAATTATAAACTTAATAAAATTGATGCTGAAATATCTATTTTCTTTCAAGATGTCTCAGAAAAATTTAAAATTTCACATTTGATTATCACTCGATCAGGTGGTTCAAGTGTTGCTGAAGTTTTAGCATCTAATAGGCCTGTAATATTCATTCCTTTACCGACTTCATTAGATAATCATCAATATGAAAATGCAAGATTTCTTGAAAGAAATAAGGGTGGTTGGTTAATTGATCAAAATAGTAAAACTATCAATGAACTAGAAAAGTTAATAAAGCATCTTTTACAAAACCCAAAAAACCTTGTTGAAGCTAGCAATCAATTAAGAAAACTAGCAAGTAGGCTTGAAAAATTAAGAAATAATAAAACACCTACAGATTTTTTAACTGAATGTATTTTAAAATTAATAAATGATAAAAAAAAGGTTATTCCTACAATATGTTAAAAAGTCCCGAAAATTTAGGAGTTATTCACTTTATTGGTATTGGTGGAATTGGAATGAGCGGAATAGCTGAAATTCTGTTTCAATCTGGTTATAATGTTCAAGGAAGTGATATAACTGACGGCAATAACACCAACAGACTGAAAAAGCTTGGAATTAAAGTTTATATAGGACAAAAAAAATCGAATATCCTTAATGCAAAATTAGTTGTTGTATCAACAGCAATCTCTCCAAAAAATATAGAATATGTGACAGCAAAAAAAATGTTCCTACCAGTAGTTCATAGGTCTGAAATGCTGGGTGAGTTAATGCGTCTTAAGCAATCAATTGCAATAGCTGGCACTCATGGCAAAACTACTACTACTTCACTGATAGCCAAGATGATTGAAGAAAATGGAATGGATCCGACAATCATAAATGGAGGTATTATTTCTTCACTGGATAGTAATGCAAAACTTGGAAACGGTGAATGGATGGTTGTAGAAGCTGATGAGAGTGATGGCAGCTTTGCAAAATTAAATCCAACAGTTGCAATAATCACAAACATTGACTTAGAACACCTTGATTATCATAAATCAGAAGAAAATTTAGAAAGAGCATTCTTGCATTTTGTATCATCGATACCATTTTATGGATTTGTTTGTCTTTGCATAGATAACCCACGAACACAAAAATTAATTTCAAAATTAGAAAATAAGAGGGTTATCACATATGGTTTGTCTGCTAATGCTGATATTAGAGCAACAAATGTTTCGTATAAAGAAAACAAAATGTTTTTTTCATTAAATATCTCAAACCTAAAAGGTCATAATTATAAGAATTACGAAATAGAGTTTTCTATGATTGGATTACACAATGTTCAAAATGCACTTGCTAGTATAGCTGTAGGAATTGAGCTAGATATTCCAATTACAAAAATTAAAAAAACATTGAAAACCTTTACAGGTATTCAAAGACGATTTCAAAAAGTTGGAAATTTTAACAACACATGTATAATAGATGATTATGGACATCATCCCGTTGAAATAAGTGCCGCACTTGCTGCAGCCAGGCTTATTGCGCCCAAACATAGAATTATAAGTGTTTTTCAGCCTCATCGTTATAGTAGATTAAGAGATTTGTTTAACGATTTCTGTAGTTGTTTTAATGATGCTGATCATGTTTTACTTCTTGATGTCTTCTCTGCTGGTGAAGAGCCAATTATTAATTTTAAAAGTACTGATTTAGAAGTTGGTTTATCCAACTATGGACATAAAAATGTATTATACATTAAAGATCAAAAAACACTAATGAGAACACTATTAAAAATTGCCAACCCAAATGATTTAATAATCTGTCTTGGTGCTGGATCAATAACTAAAATTGCAAATAAACTCGAAGATAATTTATATTATGAATGTAGAAGTATTTAAAAATAGATTTAACAAGTGTATTAAATTAGACCATAAATTATCAACATTTAATTGGTTCGGTGTAGGTGGTAACGCAGAAATACTTTTTATACCAGAAAATGAAAAAAGTCTGATATTTTTCTTAAAAAACAAACCTCATGAATATAAAGTTTTAACAATTGGAGCCGGATCAAACCTGTTAATACGGGATAAAGGGATAAATGGAATTGTATTAATTACAAAAAAATTAAGAAATATTAGCATTGATAATAACGGTGTCATTTCAGCTCAAGCAGGAGCTACAGACGCAGAAGTTGCAAGGTTTGCAAGAGATTGTGAAAGAACTGGTCTAGAATTTTTGCTTGGTATACCTGGAACTATTGGAGGGGGTATCAAGATGAATTCTGGAGCATTTGGCTCAGAGTTTAAGGATATTTTAATAGATGTAACAGCAATCAATCTTTCTGGGGAATTCCGAGTTTTTTCTGTGAAAGAATTAAAAATGCAATATAGAAAAATTGGAATAAGTAATGAGTGGATTTTTTGTAAAGCTCGATTCAAAAGTACAAGTGATAATAAACAAAACATAGCAGCAAAAATGAAGCAAATCCTTCAATTAAGAAAAACAGCCCAACCTACTGGTGTAAAAACAGGTGGCAGTACATTTAAGAATCCTATTGGTCACAAAGCATGGAAGCTTATAGATCAGGCTGGTTGCAGAGGCTTAAAAGTTGGTGATGCAATGATTTCAGATAAACATTGTAATTTTATTATTAATTTAAAGAATTCTTCCGCTCAACAAATTGAAGAATTAGGAGAAAAAGTACAATCTAAAGTTTTTCAAACTTCTGGAATTAGACTGGGTTGGGAACTACAAAGAGTTGGTATTAAATGAGAATCATAGATAACATGCACGTTTTATTATTAAAAGGAGGCTATGGTTCAGAGAGAGAAGTGTCTCTTAAATCAGCTGAGGCGTGTTCTAAAGCTATAAAAGAAAATGGACTAAAAGTAACTGAAATTGATATCAGTGAAACAAATTTAAATGATTTAATAAACATAAAAGCTGATGTTTGTTTTAATGCATTACATGGCAGTTCTGGTGAGAATGGTTCTATTCAAGGATTATTAAATTTATTAAAAATACCTTATACGCATTCAGGAGTAACAGCTTCAGCAATTGCTATGAACAAAATTTATTTTAAAAGATTAGTAATAAATGCAACAGAAAATTCAAATGATCCAATAAATTTTCCTAAAACATTAGAAATCTTACCTAATAGAAGTATAAATTTCAAAAATCATTGCGGAGCTTTTGTCGTCAAGCCTACAAATGGGGGTAGCTCAGTTGGTGTTAAAATTATTAAAGAAGGAAATCAAGTCCCAATAATAAATAGTGCCACTTCTTACAATCTAATGGCAGAAGAGTATGTTGGTTCTAAAGAACTCACAGTGACAGTTTTACAAGAACGCCCGTTATGTGTAACTGAAATTGTAGCAGGTCAAGGTAAAGATTTTTACAACTATGAGGCTAAATATGAAAAAGATGGATCAATACACGATATACCAGCAAAAATTTCAAAGAATACATATAACCAAGCTATGTCATGGGCACTAAGGGTACATCAAATTATTGGTTGCAAGGGTATTTCAAGAAGTGATTTTAGGTATGATGATGAAAATGACAAATTATATATGCTGGAAATTAATACACAACCTGGAATGACAGAAACTTCTTTATCCCCAGAACAAGCAATGTTTTGCAATATAACCCTAAAAAATATGGTTAAGATTATTATTGAGGAGGCGTCTTACGAATGTTAAGATTAAAACATAACAAGAAAAATCTGATAAAAGAAAATTTTTATGGTTTTGGGACTGAAAAGTTAATGAGGCTATTGAATTTATCGTTTTTATTATTGTCTATATTATTCTTTTGTGGGTTCTATTTTTTAGATGGTTTAAGTAAAGATTACATAATAAATAAATTAAAACCGTCGAATCAATTTCTTATCAATAATGGCTTTAAAATAGAAAATGTTTTAATTACAGGAACACGAAATTTATCTAATAATTTTATTAAAGACATCATAGAAATATATAAAGATGGAAGTATTTTCAATATTGATCTTTCTTCAATATATAATAAAATTAAACAAAACAGCTGGGTTAAAGAAGTTTCTGTTGAGAGAGTTCTACCAAATATAATTAAAATTAAAATTTTAGAAAATCAACCCATTGCAATTTGGCAAAACAAAAAAAACAACGAGCTTATAACCGCAAATGGTGACATAATTTTTGATGGGAATGTTAATGATTTTAAAAATGATTTTCCAATCATTAAAGGAAATAAGTCAAAAGAAAATATATCCTCCATATTGGAAATATTGGAAACTAATCAAAATTTTTATGAGAATATTTGGTCACTAACATTTATAAATGAAAGAAGATGGGACTTACATTTTAATCAAGGATTAGTTGTACGATTGCCATCGAAAGATATAAAAAAGGCATGGGAAAAAATCATTAAACTTCAAAAAAATTATAATGTATTAAATCTTAATCTTACAGAAATTGACCTTAGAAACCCGAAACAAATACTAGGTAAAATTAATTTTGACAAAAAGGCTATTTTTAAGAGGAAACATCTATGACGGTGATGAATAACATAAAAAGATCAAATGATATATTTGCTGTTATTGATATTGGAAACACTAAAGTGTCCTCATTAATAGGTTCATCTGCTAAAAATAATGATATACAGGTTAAAGTATTAGGCTTTGGACAACATGCATCATTAGGAATTACTAATGGTATTGTTACAGATATGAAAGAGATAGCTAATTCAATTGCTAAAGCTGTTGAAGGAGCTGAAACTATGGCTGGGTTCCCCATTAATAAAGTCACATGCAGCCTTTCTGGGGGGAGACCAATCACAAAGGTAACACGAAATGAATTAAAAATTGAAAATGGTCAAGTTATGAAAAGTGATTTAGCCAAAATTGAAAAAATGAACAAACCAAAACCAATTGACAATTATAAACTCTTATCATCTTCAGTAATTAAATATTATATCGACAATAATACACCAGTAGATAATCCGATAGGTATTCATACAGATAATTTGTTGGTTGAAGTAAGTAATATATATGGACAAGAAAGTGTAATTAAAAATATTTCTAGTGCTATAGATTTATGTCACTTAACTATTGATAAATTTACTATATGTCCAGAAGCTTCAGGTATCTCAACACTTATTGAAGAAGAAAGAATAAATGGAGCAATTGTCATTGATCTTGGCGGAAACATAACAAGTATTGGTGTATTTATTAACAATAAAATAATTTTTTCTGATTCTATTCCAATTGGAGGTATTCATATTACTAGTGATATAGTACGTGGATTAGGTGCAAAAGCAGAAGATGCTGAAAAAATTAAGATTTTGTACGGATCAGCAATTTCAAATGAAACTGATGAATACACAAAAATTGATGTCCCAATTATTTCTGATGAAGGTGAAATTATAAATCAAAAAATACCTAAAGCCATGTTAACCGCAATAATAAAACCTAGAATTGATGAAATTTTTGAACTTGTAAAAGAAAGGCTGAGTTTCTTAAAATATAGAAATAGTTCAATTAATAAAGTTATTTTGTGTGGTGGAGTAGCGAATCTTAACAATATTAGAGAACACGCGTCATCTTTCTTAAATATAAATGTCAGAATTGGAAGACCAATTGGGCTTATAGATATACCTGAAATTGTACATACTCCAACTTTTTCATGCTTGACTGGATTATTAATTAAAAGTTTGCAGCATGATAAAAGATTGATTTCAAATAATTTAAATTTAGGTTTGTCCAATTATTTTGGAAGAATTGGCGATTGGCTTGATAAGAATTTATAAAAACATAGTTAACTAATTATAAACCAAGGAGTAAAAAATGACACTTAATCTTACTATTCCAGAAAATATAAACGACGCTAAGCCAAAAATTTCAGTAATTGGTATTGGAGGAGCTGGTGGTAATGCCATCAATACCATGATAAATGCAAACATAAATAATATAGATTTTATTGCAGCAAATACCGACGGACAAGCTTTGTCTAGAAGCCTAACTACAAGACAAATTCAACTTGGTAAAAATACAACATTAGGTCTAGGGGCAGGTTCAGATTCTGAGACTGGTAGGAAAGCCGCAGAGGAATCAATTGAAGAAATTATTTCAGAGTTAGGTGATGTAAATATGTTATTTATTACAACTGGTATGGGAGGAGGAACCGGCTCAGGTGCCGCACCCGTAATTGCCAAGACCGCAAGAGAAAAAGGTATATTGACAGTAGCCGTGGTTACTAAACCTTTTGACTTTGAAGGGAAAAAAAGAATGGAAGTTGCAGAGAATGGATTAGCTTTGTTAAAAGAAAATGTTGATACGTTAATAGTTATTCCAAATCAAAATCTTTTTAAAATAGCAAATGAAAAAACTACTTTTGCCGAAGCTTTTAAAATGGCAGATGATGTCCTCTACCAAGGTGTTTGTGGCATAACAAATTTGATAACAAACCCAGGAATGATTAATTTAGACTTTGCAGATATTAAAACAGTCATGGGAAATATGGGTAAAGCAATGATGGGAACTGGCGAAAGTTCTGGTGAAGAACGAGCTAAAAATGCTGCTCAATCTGCTCTTAACAATCCTCTATTAGACGATAGTAATATAAAAGGTGCTAAATCTATATTACTAAATATACAAGGTGGACCAGATATGGCTCTGTTCGAAGTTGATGAGGCAGCTAGTAAAATAAGAAATGAAGTTGACGAAAATGCTAATATTATTTTTGGATCATCAATAGATAATAACTTAGAGGGAATTATTAAGGTTTCAGTTGTTGCTACTGGTATAAATTATACAAAACTGGAAAATTCTGACACATATCATTATAAAAATGACAAAGAAATTATACAAACAAGAAAGATTAGTACTAATAAAATAAATAATCTTGAACTAGAAATTGAAAATAATTTTGCTCATGAATATTCTAATGAATTAGAAAAGGACCCAAACAATCAGATAGATTTAGAAACTCAAATAAACCAATTGGATACTGACCAAAATTATCAAAAAAATGAAAAAGACTTTCATAATGAATTACATAAATCTGATTTATCTTCCTTAAATGTAAGTAGTGAAGAATTAAATGATATTTTAGATCATAAACCTAATAATCAATTTACAGAACCTAAACCTAAAACATTATTTAATCGTTTTTCATCATTCTTCAGTAATGAGAAACCTGATGAAAAAAAATTAGAGCCAAGCTTAAATATAAAAAGTGAAACTTTACCTGAAGAAAAAATTTCAAATTTGAGTATTAAAGATGAAAACATTACAGAAATGTCAGCGAAAACTAATAATTTTGATTTGTTTAGTAATAAAGATGAAACTATGCTTGACAATCATCAAATCAATCTTACTGAGATAGAGCAAGAGCCTAAGGAAGTTGATGAAAAAGTACTTGAAATTCCAGCATTTCTTAGAAGACAGGCTAATTAATTTAGATTGAAATATTTTGTAATTATATGTGATTTGTAATTTATTCTAAACAGGTTATGAATTAATGTAAGGATTTCTAATATGAATTACATTAATAATATAACTAAATTCAAAAACTCTAGACAACTTACTTTGAATAAGAAAATAAATTTTTCTGGAGTTGGAGTTCATAACGGTAGAGCTGTATCCATGAGTGTTGAGCCAGCTGATGTAAACACAGGTATTGTTTTTATAAGGACTGATGTAAAAGGTAATAACATAATTAAAGCAGTGATTGAGAACATTTTTGATTCAAATCTATGTACTAAAATAAAGAACAATCATGATGTTTCCGTTTCCACAATAGAACATCTTATGGCCGCCTTGAATGCTTTAAGTATTGATAATGCTATAATTAAGATTAATAATTCCGAGTTACCTGCATTAGATGGAAGTTCTTATGAGTACGTAAAAAAAATCCTTAAATCAGGAATTAAATCACAGTCTGCGAATAAAAGTCATATAAGAGTTTTAAGAAAAGTTAAGGTGAATGACGGTAAAAGGTATATATCTATATCCCCATCCAATGAACTAACAATAGATATATCCATTGATTACCCAGACACAATTATTGGTAATTCTAAATTTTATTATCCTCATTCAAGAGAGAACTTTATAAACCAATTATCTGAAGCTAGAACATACACTTTTTTTGAAGATATTGAAAAAATGAGAATTGCTGGTCTTGCTATAGGTGGAAACCTCAATAACGCTTTAGTAGTTGATAAGTATAAGGTATTAAATCCAGATGGATTAAGGTTTGAAAAAGAATTTGTTAAACATAAAACATTAGACTGTATAGGTGACTTCTATTTGTTAGGTATGCAATTAGTTGGGGAAGTTAATTGTTTTGCTCCTGGTCATAAACTTAATCAAATGTTTGTTAAGGAAATTCTGAAAGATAAAAAAAATTATGTAATAGAAAAAGAAATGATTAGCGAATACCCCGAAAAAATTTATAATGTTTTAGCTAAGAATAATTCTGCCAAAAATATAAATGACGTCGCTTGATTTAAATAATTAATAATCAACATTTTTTTAATATACAAATCCATTTATAAATAATAAAACTACTGAACATTTTATTAATAACTGGAAATTATTGGATGAAATACATAAGAAATAATTACATAATTTCAATAAAATTACTTACTATTTTAATTTTATTGATAAATTGTAGTTCAAATATAAAAGATAATGAAACGATTATATCAAGTGATATAGAAACCTATAAAAGTGGATTATCGTCTCTACAAGACAGTAATTATAGCAAGGCTGTTAAAGAATTTGATAAACTCTATATAAATCATCCTTTTTCATCACTAGCTAAAAAGTCAGAAATAATGACTGCGTACTCACTTTATCAAAATAATGAGATAAACAAATCTATAAGTAAGTTAAAAACTTTTAATGAAATGAACCCAAATGATGAATTTTCTGACTATGCTCATTATCTTTTAGCAATGTGTTATTATATACAAATTTCAAATCAAGGTAGAGATCCAAGTTTGTCTTTAAAAGCTTTAAACTTATTCAACCTTATAACAATAAAATATCCTAATAGTAAGTATGCAAAAGACGCAAAATTAAAAATCCAATTTATTAAAAATTCTTTAGCAATAAATGAGTTAAATATTGGAAAATTCTATTTGAAAAAAAATGCACCTGCTAGTTCAATAAAAAGATTTAAAACAATTTTACAAAAATATCAAAATAGTTCAGTGATTCCAGAAACTTTGTACAGACTAACTGAGGCTCTATTAATGATGGGACTTAAGAAAGAAGCAATAAAAAGTAATGCTATCTTAAAATATAATTTCCCTAACAGTGAATGGAGTAATTTGAGCAAGGGCATTCTTTCTAATATTTCATCAACTAGTGAAAAAGAAAGTTTCACTTCTTCCATAAAAAACTATATCGTTACATTTTTTGACTAATTAAATGCTAAAAGAATTAATAATTAAAAATATAGTTCTTATAAAATTCCTCAATATTGAATTTAATAAAGGTCTTTCTGTATTGACTGGAGAAACAGGTACAGGAAAATCAATTCTTCTTGATAGCTTAGGACTGATTTTAGGTAATAGGGTTGATTTTAATTTAATTAGAAAAGGTGAAAATGAAGCTTCAGTTACTGCGCTCTTTCAAATTCATAATAATCACGCTGCAGCTCAAATGTTGAATAAATATAATATTGTATTTGAAAAGGAACTTTTAATAAGACGTCAAATAAATTCTAATGGGAAATCTAAATGTTTTGTCAATGATATATTGATAACTCGTAACGCTTTGTCTGAAATAACTGACTGCTTAGTTGAATTACAAGGTCAATTTGAAGATCGAGGACTTTCAAATATTAAAACACATTTATCACTTTTAGACATATATTCAAATCACAATCATTTGATTGAGAGAACAAATAAATCTTTTAATAAACTAAAAAAATTGAAGAAAGAAATTGCTGAAACAAAAATCCGTGAAAAAGAAAGTACTGATGATAATGAGTGGGTTAAAGAGTCATTGAATCAATTGGATGCATTAGACCCTAAATTAGGTGAAGAACAAAAGTTAAACCAAACTAAGTTATTTTTAAATAACCGTGAAAAAATTTTTATAGCTATTAATCAATCAAAAACAATTATAGATGATGAACTAGGAATTGAAGATTTAATTAACAAACTTTATAAAACGTTTGATAATGTTAAATCAATTGATCGTTTAAATATTAATCAGGCAGTTGAAATTATAGACAGAATTAAAGTTGATATTGAAGAATTAAAATCTATTGTAAATAGTGAAGCCAGTGAAGGAAGTGAAGAGACTCAAAACTTAGAATTAGTAAATGATCGACTACATGAGTTAAGATCACAAGCACGTAAACATAATTGTAATGTTGATGATCTAATAAGGATAAAAAAGGAACTAAAATTAAAAATAGACCAAAATGACAATAATAAATTTAAGATTGATGAACTTCAAAAAGAATATGAAGAAGCAAAAATTGGGTTTGTTGCAAATAGTAAATTACTATCTGAAAGCAGACGCAAATCCGCAGTATATTTATCTAAAAAAATAAATGATGAATTACCCCATCTAAAGTTAGAAAATGCAAATTTTAAAGTTAAATTTGAAGAATTGGAATTAGAAAACGCAACTGAAATAGGTATGGATAGAGTAATCTTTTTAGCATCAACTAATTCTGGTGCGGATGCTCTTCCAATTAATAAAATTGCATCTGGAGGAGAATTATCAAGATTTTTGTTAGCAATAAAAGTAGTACTTGAAACTGTGGTACATCAAAGAACAATAATTTTTGATGAAATTGACACAGGTATTGGAGGAGCCGCTGCAAATGCTGTGGGTAATAGACTCGCTAAATTAGGAAATAATTATCAAACTATGGTAGTAACGCATTCTCCACAAGTTACCTCTAAAGGACATTATCATTATCTTGTGCAGAAAAATAATATTGATAACAATATTACAACAAATGTCACTAAATTAAATGAAACTGAAAGAGTTGAGGAAATTGCAAGAATGGTTTCAGGAAGCGTCATTACTAATGAAGCTAGGGAAGCAGCCTCTAAATTGTTATATACTTGAAAATATGAATGTAGAAATTCTTAATAAATTAAAATTACTAAAAGATAAAATTAATTATCATAATTTTAGGTATCACACCAAAGATGATCCTGAAATCTCAGACTTTCAATTTGATGAGCTTTGCAAACAATATGATAATATAATTTCATCCAACCCTACATTTAATTTTTTAGAGCGTAAAACTGTTGGTGATAAAATTTCTAATAAATTTCAAAAGTACCATCATCAAAAACCTATGGGTTCTTTAGTTAACGCTTTTTCATTTGAAGATATTAACGATTTTATTGAAAGAACTTATAAGTTTTTATCACTAAAAAAAGAATTTTTATTGGAATACACTTGTGAACCTAAAATTGATGGTTTATCGATATCCCTTCTTTATCTAAATGGAGACTTATTGAATGCGGTAACACGTGGTGATGGTAATGTTGGAGAAATAGTTACAGAAAATGTTAAAACTATAAGTGACATACCACATAAATTGAAAGGAAAATATCCTAAATTCATAGAGATTAGAGGTGAAATTTTTATGAAAAAAACTCATTTCGAAGAACTCAATAAACTACAAATTGAAAATAATTACAAAATTTTTGCTAATTCTAGAAACGCTGCAGCAGGCTCCATTCGGCAGAAGGACGTTAATATTACAAAACAACGTAAATTGAATTTTTTGGCGTTTACAATTGGTGAATATACTGAAGATTTTAAATTTGATACCCAAATTGATCTTTTGAAAAGATTTAAAGAAATGGGTTTAATTACAAACGAAGAAAACTACCTAGCTCGAAATATCAATGACATAAAAGAATTTTACAAAAAGATTTTATTAAAAAGAAATAATTTAGATTATGAAATTGATGGTTTGGTTTATAAGGTTAATAGTAAAACTCTCCAAGAAAGATTAGGAAATTTAGCTAGAGCTCCGAGATGGGCTATTGCTCATAAGCTTCCAGCTGAAATAGTAGAAACAATTCTTGTCAGTATAGAGACTCAAGTAGGTAGAACAGGAGCCCTAACTCCTGTTGGTAGATTAGAACCCATAAGAGTTGGTGGTGTGTTAGTATCAAATGTTTCATTACACAATGAAGATGAAATTTTCAGAAAGGACATACGTATCGGTGATACAATAAGAATACAACGCGCTGGAGATGTAATTCCACAAGTTTTAGGAGTTGTAAAAGAAAAGAGAGTTAAAGATTCAAATATTTATTCTGTTCCTAAGCATTGCCCATCATGTAATAGCATTACTTTTAAGCCTGAAGGCGAAGCAATTAGAAGATGTTTGGCTGGTATTAATTGTCCAGCACAAACTGTTGAAAAACTAAAACATTTTGTTTCAAAAAATGCGTTTAATATTGATGGTTTGGGAGAAAAATTGATAGAAATGCTTTTCAAGGAAGATATTATTAGAGATTTTGCAGATATTTTTGCTATTAAAAAACATAAAGACAAACTAGAAGAAAAAGTAGGATTAGGAAAACTATCAGTATCTAATCTATTAAATTCTATTGAATCAAAGAGAAAAATTGCATTGGACAAGTTGATTTATTCACTCGGAATTAGGCAAGTTGGTGAAACAAATTCTAAATTATTAGCTTTACATTATAATACATTTGAAAACTTTCGTAATGAGATGGTAAAAGCGGTGGACAAGACATCAAAGTCTTTTCAAGAACTTGTTTCGATAGATCAAATAGGAGAAAGCATTGCTGAAGATTTAGTTTTATATTTTAATACAAATTCTAATCTAATCATCTTTGACAAAATTTTAAATTATATAACTATTAAAAATATTAAAAGAAAATCAGTTGTATCTCCATATACAGATAAAGTAATAGTTTTAACGGGTGCTTTAAAAAATATGAGTCGTAATGAAGCAAAGCAAACTCTTCAAAATTTAGGTGCCAAAGTTGGTAGCACAGTATCTAAAAAAACTGATTTTTTAATTATTGGTGATCAACCTGGAAGTAAAGCTAAAAAAGCTAAAGAACTAAATATACCAATAGTAAGTGAGGATGAATTGGTTGGAATAATTCAAAAATTTAATGATTAAATTTTCCTAGTTTTTCTCTTTAAAAAATTTAGTAACTCTTCATTATCTGTTTCAATAAATTTTACTAAATTTTCATAAACTTTTTTATGATATTCATTAACCCAGTCAATTTCAAATTTTGTAAGCATTTTTTTGTTAATAAGTTTTGTTTCTAAAGGTACTCTAGTTAAATTCTGAAAATGTAAAAAATTTTTCTTCGATTTATTTATATTGTATTTTGAAACAACTTCTAAATTTTCAATTCTAATACCATATTTTTCACTTTTATAATAACCAGGTTCATTAGAAATAACCATTCCACTTTCAATAGTACAATCCGACGTTTTTGAAATAGATATAGGTCCTTCATGTACGCTTAATACACTTCCAACTCCATGACCAGTTCCATGGGCATAATCTTTACCTCTAGACCAAAGTGCTATTCTAGCCAATGCATCTAAATCTCTTCCTTTAATATTATTAGGAAAAATTGCTGATGCGATAGCAATATGTCCTTTTAAAACTAATGTATAATTCTCAATCATCTCGGTCTCCGCCTCCCCTACTAAAAGAGTGCGGGTCGTATCTGTTGTGCCATCAAGATAATGAGCACCTGTATCTATTAAATATAAACCATCTCTATTAATTTTTTTATTAGATGAGTTATCAGCTTTATAATGAATAATGGCACCATTATTTCCAAAAGCTGATATTGTTGAAAAGCTTTCACACACGAATGTTTTTTCCAATGACCGAATTTCAAGAAGCTTTTCGGATACTTCAATTTCTGAAAGTTTTTTAAAATTTACATTTTTTTCAAACCAAAATAATAAATTCAAAATTGCAAGACCATCTTTTAAATGAGCATTTTTAAAGCCCCTTAACTCACAAGGATTTTTTTTTGTTTTAAATTGGTCTACTGGACATGATATTGATTTATAATTTAATTTATTATTGACTAAAAAATTATGAACCTTCATTGGAAGAGTTTTTGCATCTATTAAAAAATTTTTGTTTTTAGAATTTTCTAAAAAATTACTTAAATATTCAAAATTACAAATATGAATGTTTTTTTCTTTTATTATGCTATTTTGAAATAAGTTATTATCAGTAAATATATGTATACCTTTATGTTTTGAAACTATACAAAAAGATCTTGAAATTGGAGTATGTTTCAAATCTCTTCCTCTAATATTCAATAACCACGAAAGACCTGTAGGGTTAAATAAAATATAAAAATCACAATTATTGTCTTTAATAACTTTTGTTAAACGGTTTATTTTTGAGCTAACTGTCTCTCCCGTATATTCTATTGGAAGTTTAAATAATGCATTGTCAGTTTTGACCGGTTTATTTAACCATATTTCGTCAATGATATTTTTGTTTATAAATTTAAGACTTATTTTTGTTTCTTTAATAACATCTTGAAGAAACTCATGTTCACTTAAAGTCAATAACCAAGGATCAATAACCACTTTTTTGAGAATATTTTTATTTTTGTTTAAAAATAAACAAACTTGCTTAAATCCACCGTTAAATGTATTGAAATATTTGGGGTTAACCTCTTTTTTTAATTGTAGTTGATAACGTCCGTCACTAAAAATAGCTGATTTTATTTTAGATTTTGCAGATATAATTGCATATCCAGCTGAGCCAGAAAAATTTGAAATAAATTTTAAACGCTCTTCATTTTCTGGGACCTCTTCACCAGCATACATATCACACCTAGGGACCAAGAAAGCATCCCACTTTCTACTTTTCATCTTATCTGTTAATAATTTTAGATTTCTTTCCAAATACATTACCTTTTTTATTAGTTACTGATCAATATGATTGAACCCCAACCATTTAAACTAAATATTTTTTTTTCTTTAAATCCATATTTATTATACCAATTTATAATATAGGGAATTTGCTCATTTAAAAGACCAGAAAGTATTAAAAAAGAATTAGGCTTTATGATAAAACTATATAAAGGTGCTAATTTTTTTAAATGACCAAATAAGATATTTGCAAAAACCAAGTCATAAAATTGTTTTTTTGTGTATTTATTCGAATGGTATGAATTAGTTAAGTAAACTTTATTTAATACAATATTATTTAATTTAAGATTTTCTTTTGTTAGCTTCACAGCTTTTTTATCTATATCAACAAAAGTTACCTTACTTTTTTTAAATATCTTTTTTGAGGATATTCCCAGTATACCTGTCCCACATCCATAATCTAAAATTTGGTTTGATTTTGTAAATCTAGATATAAAAGTTAGAGCTTTTAAACAACATTTGGTAGTTTCGTGGGTTCCAGTTCCAAATGCTGTAGAAGCATCTATTTTTATAGGAATTTTACTTGCCGAACAATTTTTATTATTATGTGATCCGTAGATATAAAAGTTATCTAAATTAATTATTGGGAAAGATTTTCTGTTGTATTTAAGCCAATTCTTTTGTGAGATCTGACTTACATTAAGTCTATTGGAATATTTGTCTTTTTTTAAATGATCATAAAAAAAATATTCTGTAGTTTTCAATTCTTTAGCGAGATAATTTAATTTACGACTGATTTTTTTAATATCAGGTTCTTGATTAAAAAAAACTTCTAACACCCAAATCTGATTTTGATGAAATTCTCCAAATTTATTACTAGTAATATTATTTAAATGAAAATTATTATATTTTTTTTTATCTTTATCCTCATTTACAAATAAACTGGAAGATATATAACCTTCAAAATCTTCAACATATTCTGAGAATATATTTTTTAAATTATCTTGTATTTCAAATCTTACTGACCACAAATCCATAATAAAAAACTTATTACTCTATTAACTTAACAAAACTTGACACAACTTTCTTTTCGCCTGCTTTGTCAAAGTTTATATTTAATTTGTCACCGTCTGACGAAATAATAAGGCCCATTCCAAATTTTTGATGAAAAACCCTCTGCCCATTATCAAATATAATCTTAGAGTTTATAATTTTAGTATCTATATGAGCTTTCTTATAAGCATTAATTCCTTTTATTCCATTTTGCTTTGCCCTTAAAAATCCTGGGCCGTAAAATCCATTTTTTGTAGACAAGTCAAAATCAATTTGATAATAACTTGACGCATCAGCACCAATATTACCTTCTATATTTTCGTTAAGAATATGTCTCGGTAGTTCACTTATAAATCTTGATGGTATTGATCCTTGCCATAATCCGTGAATTTGTCTATTGGCTGCAAACGTTATAAATAATCTTTGCTTTGCTCTAGTGATGCCTACATAGGCAAGTCGTCTTTCCTCTTCCAAACCTGCCAAGCCTAATTCATCTATAGACCTTTGACTCGGAAAGAGTCCTTCTTCCCATCCAGGCAAAAAAACCACATCGAATTCAAGTCCCTTAGCAGCATGTAAGGTCATTAAGGATACTTCTCCTGCATCAGCTGTGTTATCACCATCCATAACAAGTGAAATATGTTCTAAAAAACCAGAAAGATTTTCAAAACCACTCATGGCATTTATTAATTCTTTTAAATTTTCCAGCCTACCTTCGCTATCAAGAGACTTTTCATTTTGCCAATGTGCAATATATCCTGACTCTTCAAGTACTTTTAATGCTAAATCCGTATGAGCAATTTCTTTTTTTTGATTATTCCAATCTAAAAATTGATTTATTAGATTTAGCAAGGATCTTTTAACATTTGGCCTAAGTTCGTCAGTCATTAACAATTCTTGTGATGCAGAAAAAAAGGAAATATTATTTTTTTTTGCGTAAGAATGTATCAAGCTTGTAGTATTTGTTCCTAATCCACGTTTTGGAATATTAATAATTCTTTCCAAAGCTAAATCATCATTAGGCTGTTGAACTACCCTGAGATATGCCAAAGCATCCCTAATTTCCATTCTTTCATAAAATTTAGCGCCTATAACCTTATAAGGGATTCCAATGTCAACAAATCTCTCTTCAAAATACCTAGTCTGATGACCAGCTCTAACTAAGACTGCCATCTGATCATGCCTAAAACCTGCAGAATAAAGATTTTCAATTTCTAAACTAGTCTTTTTCGCCTCTTCCATTCCATCCCATACAGATATTAAATCAATTTTGTCTCCATCTTTTGAAGAGGTTTTGAGATTTTTGCCTAATCGTTCTTTGTTGTTTATAATAACACTATTAGCAGCTTCTAAGATTCTTCCCGTGGATCTATAATTTTCTTCTAATTTTATAACTTTGGCTAAAGGATAGTCCTTTTCAAATCTTAATATGTTTCCAACTTGGGCACCCCTCCATCCATAAATAGATTGATCGTCGTCTCCTACACAGCAAATATTTTTTGTTTTATCAGCCAAGAGTTTTAACCATAAATATTGTATAGTGTTGGTATCTTGATATTCATCGACTAAAAAATATAATATTTTGGAATGATATTGATTTAATATGTCTGGGTGTTTTGAAAAAATTGTTAAATTATGAAGAAGCAAGTCTCCAAAATCAGCAGAGTTAAGAGTAATCAATCTCATTTGATAATTTTTATAAACATTAATGGCTTTACCATTAGCGAAATAATCATCAATATTTGAAATTTTTAAATCGTCTGGCTTATAACCTTTATCTTTCCATTTTCCAATTAAATTTGACATTGATTTTGGCGTAAATTTTTTTATGTCAATTTCATCGTCAAGCATTATTTGTTTTAATAGTCTTACTTGATCGTCAGGAGTAATAATGGTGTAATTGGAACTTAAACCTACAATTTCAGCGTTTTCTCTCAATATTCTGGCTGCTATGGAATGAAATGTTCCTAACCAAACAGAGTTTGCTGAGGGGCCTATTAACGTTTCTAGTCTAATCCTCATTTCTTTTGCAGCTTTATTTGTAAAAGTTACTGCAAGTATATTCCAAGGTTTTGTCTTGTTGCTAAATAAAAGGTTAGCAAGCCTTGCAGTAAGCACTCTTGTTTTTCCAGTTCCCGCTCCTGACAAAACAAGTAGAGGACCTTCTAAATTTACTACTGCTTCTTTTTGAGGTGGGTTTAAATCAATAAATGCATGGTGGTTATAAAAGTTATTCATAATTTTTAAAAAGTTTCTTGATAATCATTATTTATTATTTCTAACATATCGATGGTTTAACTTGTAGAAAATTAATAAATAAATGATAATAAATTTGGTTAATAATTAAGAGCGTAATTACTTAAAATGAAAAAAATTAAATTCGCATTTTCATATTCATTAATATTATTGTTTGTACTAAGTGGATGTACTAACAATTTAACAATTTCTGCTGAAAGTACAGATCCTTTTGAAGTTCTTAATAGACAAATATTTTCTTTTAATAAAACTTTAGATCAAAACATAGTTTCTCCCATAAGTGCTTCATACGTTAAAACAATCCCCCATTCAATTAGAAAAAATGTAAGTAATCACTTAGAGTGGATGGATAAACCTAGTACAATTGTGAATAGTGCTCTGCAGATGGACTTAGAAAATACAATCTTAGCTTCAGCAAAATTTATGTTAAATGGGCTTTCCCTTGGTTTTTATGACTTTGATAATAACGAAACTAAAATCAAAAAAAAGGACTTGGGTTCTACTTTAGCCAAGCTTAATGTTCCAGAAGGTCCTTTTTTTATGGTACCTTTGTTAGGACCTAAAACCGTTAGAGACTTTACTGGAACGTTGTCGGATAGACAAAGTTTAAGCAATATTTCATCTAACTCTGTCAATAAATTAAACTTAGTAGAAATACCAATCAACTTAGTTGACAAAAGAAGTAAACTTTCAAAAAGTATTGAAAATATTTATAAATCACCTGACCCTTACACAAAAATGAAATCTTACTACATACAAAATAGAAGAAAAAATGTGTATGGTGATGAATATCTCGAGGTTAAAAACAAAAAGTTGGATATAGAATTTGAAAAACTCTTACAATGATTTAAATTTTAAAAAAGTTTTATATATTACTTTTTTTACTTTTTTATTTTTTCAATTTTTAACATTTAAATCCTATTCTGATAATGTAAAGAATGGCGAAATAATTGTTAAACAAATGGTTGCTGATGCTAAAAAGCATGCTTTAAAAACAATAAAGCTTTCACCAAAAGAAAGATCATTAAAAATTGAAAACTTGATAAAGCGGTTTATTAATTTGGATTTTATGGCAAGAGCAACTACTGGTAGTTTTTGGAAAAAAGCAACTAATTCTCAAAAAGAAGAATATAAAAATGCTTTGCTTAAACAAATTTCTAATACAATTGAAGAACACTTAAACACACTATCTACATTGGTCTACAAACCTTTGAAATCTGAAGCAAGAGGTAAAAAGTTAGTGTATGTAAAGGGTGTAATAAAGGATAATAGTAAAAAAGTTCCTGATGTAAATCTTTTATGGAAATTAGCTAAGGATAAAAGAGGGAATTTTCTTGTGCTTGATCTAGAGATTGAAGGTATATCATTAGTAAGTTCTCATAAAGCTGAAACAATGGCTATACTTCGAAAAAATAAGGGTGATTTTAATGCTTTATTAAACACTTTTACTAAGAGTGAATAATTTACCTAGAAATTGGCTTATATTTAATCCTTTTAGGGTTTAATGCATCATCTCCTAATCTTCTTTTTTTGTCATTTTCATAATCTTGATAGTTACCCTCAAACCATTCGACATGACTTCCACCCTCAAATGCTAGTATGTGAGTAGCGAGTTTATTTAAAAACCATCTATCATGTGAAATTACAACAACACATCCAGAAAAATCTAAGATTGCCTCTTCTAAGGATCTCAAAGTATCAACGTCTAAATCGTTAGTAGGTTCGTCTAAAAGTAAAACATTTCCAGGAGTTTTTAACATCTTTGCAAGATGAACTCTATTTCTTTCACCTCCTGATAACTGACTCACAATTTTTTGTTGATCAGATCCTTTGAAATTGAATTGACCTACATATGCTCTACTTTGAATCATTTTTTTTCCTATCTGTATCTCATCTAGTCCATCACAAATAGATTCCCAAACGTTTTGTTGAGGTATTAAAATATCCCTGGACTGATCTACATAATTTAAATCAACTGTATCACCAATTGAAATATCCCCACTATTTGGCTTTTCTTCTTTCGTTATTAATCTAAATAATGTGGTCTTGCCTGCACCATTAGCCCCTATAACACCTACAATTCCACCTGGAGGTAATTTAAAACTCAGATTATCTATTAACAATTTCTCTTCATAAGATTTGGATACATTTTCAAAATTTATTACTTCATTACCTAGCCTAGGAGCAGGAGGTATAACAAGATTACTAGAATTAATTTCCTTATGTTGTTCTTTTGCTAATAATTCTTCATAAGAAGATATTCTGGCCTTTGATTTTGCTTGTCTTGCACGTGGAGATGATTGAATCCATTCTAACTCTTCATTTAATTTTCTTTTTCTTGCTTCTTCTATTTTCCCTTCTAGTTCTAGTCTTTTTTGTTTTTGTTCTAACCATCCTGAATAATTACCTTTATACGGAATACCCTCTCCACGATCTAATTCAAGGATCCACCCAGCTACTTCGTCTAAAAAATATCTGTCATGTGTAATGGTTACAACTGTGCCTGGAAAATCATGAAGAAATCTTTGTAACCACGCAACTGACATTGCATCTAAATGGTTTGTTGGTTCATCTAATAATAAAAAATCAGGGTTTGATAATAATAATTGTGCTAAAGCTACTCTTCTTTTTTCACCACCTGATAAATAATTAATTTTTGACTCTCCAGGGGGTAAGCTAAGTGCATCCATCGCAATTTCAGCTTTTCTATCTAAATCCCAGGCATCTAAACTGTCAATTTGTTCTTGTAGCTCACCTTGCTTAACAATAGTGTCATTCATTTCTTCATCTGTTAAATCTTCAGAAAATTTTAAGGAAATTGTATTGAAATCATCAACAAGTTTTTTTGCCTCTGCCATTCCTTGCATGACGTTTTCATATACATTTAAATCATTGTTTAATTCAGGTTCTTGGGCAAGATAACCAACCTTGATACCATCTGCTAATTTTGCTTCACCATTATACTCTTTATCAACGCCTGCCATAATTTTTAAAAGAGTAGATTTTCCTGCACCATTACCGCCTAAAACACCAATTTTTGCTCCCGGTAAAAATGACAAACTAATATCTTTTATCACTTGCTTGCCGCCAGGATAAATTTTGCTCAATTTATACATTGAAAATATATATTGTGGATTATTCATAAATTAGCCCCAGGAGATTTGAATCATATAACTAAATAACACAAAATTATTTTTATAGTCATTTATTTAATTAATATAAATAATAATTTTTAATTTAACTATTATGTTTGTATAATAAATTATGGATATATCTTTTCCTATATGGATAATTATCATTGACTATATTTTGGCTTTAATAATGGCTATTTTAGTTTTTAAGTTTGTTTTAAACTTATTTATTGATGAAGGAAGTAATTTAGGTTTTTTTAGGTTTTTTTCAAAAATCACCTCTCCTATCATCAATATCACTTTTAAAGCAACCCCAAATTTTATAGTTCAACCACTTATACCTCTCTATATTGCATGGCTTTTCTTTATGATAAGAATATACTTTTTGCCCTTACTATTAGGATACTCTTACATAGGTAAGTTTGCTTTTGTATTTGAAAAACAAATAATTGAACGAATTAAATCAATAATGTTAAATATAGCTCTATATTTAAATTATGGAATCTGAATTATAAGAAAAACAAGTTTTAAATCTATGTATGATTTCATCTAATAGACCATACTTTGTTTCAAAAGATGTTACAAATCTTACTTCAATTTCTTTGTCATTTATTTTACGCCAAAGATTAGGAATAATATTTAATTCAAGAATTTTTTTATATGTTTTATTATTAACTCTGAGAAATACTTCATTTCCTTGTGTCGGATATAAAAGTTTAAAATCTTCAAATTTTGATAACTCACCACTAAGATACGTTGCATTTTCATTAGCCTTTTGTGCTAGTTCCAACCATAACCCATCTGTAAACCATGCGTTTAATTGAGCAGTAATAAATCTGGTTTTGGGTATTATGTGTCCAGTTTGCTTGATCATTTTTTTAGCTTCTAGTGCAAGATTCTTATTAAAAAAAATAATAACCTCAGCGGCCATTGCACCATTTTTCGTTGCACCCAATGATAAACAATCAACTCCTATTTTCCAAGTTGCCTCAGCAGGAGAAACAGATTGTTGAGAGACTAATGCATTAGAAAACCTAGCTCCGTCCATGTGAAGGTAAAAATTATTTTTTTTACAAATTTTACTAATAGCTAGTATTTCATTTTGAGAGTACAGAGTGCCATTTTCTGCTAATTGAGTTAATGAAATACCAGAAATTTTTGAGAGTTGCTTTCCTTTAAAATCTAATTCATCAAGTTTTTTAGTAATATCTTTAGAATTAAGCCTACCAGAATTATTGGAGATGGTTTGCAACTTCCCTCCACCAGAAAAAAACTCTGGAGCTCCTCCTTCATCTTTATTTATATGCGATTCACTATGACATAAAACACTTCCATATGAACGAAGGAAAGAGGATAAAGCTAAAGAGTTAGACGCAGTTCCAGACATCATCGGTATAATTTCCAAATCCTTTTTTTCAAAAATCTCTGAAATAATATTTTTACATTTTTCAGTAAAAACGTCATTTCCGTATGGAAGTGTTTTTTTATCAGAGGCTTGTGAAAATGCTTTCAAGATCTGAGGAGCTATTCCAGAAATAGTGTCAGTACCAATTAGAATTTTTGTTCTATTCATTCAAATACCTATAACTCATTACTAGTTTAAACCAAATTGAGAACCTTTTTTTACTGTAATAATAGATTTTATTTGCTTTGTTTTAGTATTTAAAACTACCAAAACATTATTTCCCTCATAAAGATATCTCAATAAAATTTCATTGTCTTGTCCTAATGATGAAGAAATTAATTGTGCACTAGAGGGCTGTTCAAATTTTAACTTATTTAATTTTTCTTCATCTATGATTAAAGTAATATTTTTGTTTTTTTCGGACTTTTCTAGGTTGTCGTATTTATTATATAATCCAATAAACAAAACAAATAACCCTAAAATAATTAACAAGCCCAAAATTATGGCAATAATTTTTATAATCCGTATATTAGAAACTATCTGGGACTGATTTTCTGGATTTGAGTTGGACAAGTTAGACATGATAAATCCTATTATAATTTCACTTTTTATTAAAGACTTTGACATCCCGTATGACAGGCTTGATGTCTGGGTTACTGAAGCTATTAAAGTAAGTAGCTATGCAAAACAAGAATTAAATGATAGCAATCTTTCTTTATCTAGAAGTAGAATAAAAAAGTTAATTGAAGGAAAAAACATTAAAATTGATGGAGTAGAAGTCAAGAATCCGTCATATAAAATTAAAAATAGCGAACTTATTACTATTCAATTTCCTCCTGCAGACGACCCTATTCCTTTACCAGAAAAGATTGATTTAGAAATTCTTTATGAAGATCAATATATAATAATTTTGAATAAACAAGCAGGTATAGTTGTACATCCCGCCCCCGGTTCCCCCCATGGTACTCTAGTAAATGCTCTATTGTATCATTGTGGAAAAAGTTTAGAGGGTATTGGCGGGGTTAAAAGACCCGGAATTGTTCATAGATTAGACAAAAATACTAGTGGAGTGATGGTAGTTGCAAAAACTGAAACTGCTCACGTTAATTTATGTAAAACCTTTAGCAATCATGATTTAGATAGAAGGTATAACGCAATCGTTTGGGGCCAACCTTCTAATATTGGTATTATTGAAAAACCCATTGGAAGATCAGCTTTTAATAGAAAAAAAATGGCTATATCACTTAAGGGAAAAGCGGCTAGAACTACATGGAAAGTGCTTGACGTTTATGCACCACTAGCTAGCTTAATTGAATGCAAGCTTGAAACAGGAAAAACTCATCAAATTAGAGTTCACCTTTCTGATATGGGTCACAGCGTCGTTGGTGACGACTTATATGGTAAATCATTGTCTGAGAATAAATATAGAGACAACTCTTATAAAGAAAAGATTCGAAGCATTAGGTCTTTTAACAGGCAGGCTTTACATGCCACAAAACTCAGTTTAAATCATCCCATAACAAAAAAATATATAGAATTTATTAGCCCTTTACCAGAAGATATAACTCAATTAATCGATATTTTTAAAAAAAAATACTAAATTTTTATTGAAATACTTTAAAAAACTTATAAAAACATTAAATATAAATATAGGAGTTTTATTTTGAATGGTTTAGATTCAACAAGTGTTTCATTATTATCCCCAGACAATAATTTGGGAAGATATTTAGATCACATCAAGAGATTTCCAATGTTGGATGCTGACGAGGAATATGTTTTAGCAAAAGATTGGTTAGATAAACAAAACACTAAAGCTGCTCATAAACTTGTTACTAGTCACCTAAGATTAGTTGCAAAGATCGCAATGGGATATAGAGGTTATGGACTTCCCGTAGCTGATCTTATTGCTGAAGGTAATATAGGTATGATGCACGCTGTTAAAAAGTTTGATCCTGAAAAAGGTTTTAGATTAGCTACGTATGCAATGTGGTGGATTAAGGCGGCAATACAAGAGTTTGTATTGAAAAGTTGGTCACAGGTTAAGATTGGTACGACAGCAAGTCAAAAAAAATTATTTTTTAACCTTAGAAAAATCAAAGGTAAAATCAATGCACTAGAAGATGGTGATCTTTCACCTAATCAAGTTACTCATATTGCTAAAACACTTGATGTTGCAGAAGATGATGTTATTAACATGAATAGAAGGATGCTTGGAGGAGATCATTCACTTAATTCACAGATAAATCGTAATGATGGAGAAGAAGCTGAATGGCAAGACATGCTGTCAGACGAAAGAGATAATCAAGAAACACAATTTGTGAATAATCAAGAAAAAAATATTCGAAATAAAATGATGGTTGAAGCCTTGGAACATTTGAAACTGAGGGAAAAAGACATAATAATTAAAAGGCGTCTGATTGATACCCCTAAAACGCTTGAAGAATTGTCGCAAGAATATAAAATAAGCAGAGAAAGAGTTAGACAAATTGAAACAAGAGCTTTTGAGAAGCTTCAAGAAGCCATGAAGATTAAGGCTAAAGAGTTAAAACTAATTGGGACTAATGAATATTAGGTGGTTTTAAATGGATTTTTTAGGTATATCGTATCATGTCTCTCAGGACTTGTAGATATTAAAATTATTTCACAACCAATAAGTACTTCAATCCTTTTAACATAATTTTTTGCTTGGTTTGGTAGGTCCTCTATTTTTCTAATACCTACTATGCTACCGTCCCAACCATCCAATACTTCGTAAATTGGTTTTATTTTTTGTTGTTGCTTCTCTGATGAAGGTAGATAAGTTATGACTTCATTATTTAAAAAGTAGCCAGTACATATTTTAATTTCCTTAAAACCGTCTAAAACATCTAATTTAGTTAACGCTATACCGTCAATACTTGACAATGCAACAGATTGTTTTACTAAAACAGCATCAAACCAACCACAACGTCTTTGTCTTCCAGTTACAGTTCCAAATTCATGACCTTTTTTACCTAAATTGACTCCATCTTCTCCCTTCTCCTCTGTGGGGAATGGACCTGCTCCAACTCTAGTTGTGTAAGCTTTAGTTATTCCTATAGTGTAATCTATTGATGTTGGTCCAATGCCAGATCCAATTCCAGCTTGAGATGAAACGGTATTACTACTAGTTACATATGGATAAGTGCCGTGGTCTATATCTAAAAAAGTGCCTTGAGCACCCTCAAACAAGATATTAGAAGATTCAGTAATATGTTTGCTAATTAAAAACCAAGATGGTTGAACAAAACTTAAAATAAATTGACCTTGTTCCCATAACTTTAAAAAAATATCATTTGGATTTTGTTTTCTTTCTCCGATAGCAGACAACCAAATATTATGGTGTTCATATATTTTTTTTAGTTTTAGCAAAAAAACATCTTTATCAAGGAAATCGCATACTCTCAGACCTCGTCTTCCTACTTTGTCTTCATAAGCAGGCCCTATACCTCTGCCAGTTGTTCCAATTTTATTTAGGCTCTGTTTGTTTTCTCTAATATTATCAATTAATTGATGTATAGGTAAAATTAAAAAAGCTGAATCTGAAATAATTAAATTTTCTGGAGTTATTTTTATTTTTTTTTCTTCTAATTGCATAATTTCCATTGCTAAATGAAATGGATCAATAACGACTCCGTTCCCAATTAAGACAATTGTATTGTCTCTTACAATTCCACTAGGTAATAAAGATAACTTAAAAACATTGTCATCAATAACCAATGTATGTCCAGCATTATGGCCACCTTGAAACCTTACAACTAAATCAGCTTTGTTTGATAACCAATCAACAATCTTACCTTTACCCTCATCTCCCCATTGTGTTCCAACAACAACTATATTACTCATAAAATATTCCTTAGTTTTGGGTTAATTTCTTAAGATTTTAATTTAAGAATATTATTATCTTTCAAAATATATTTACAATTCATTTCCGAAGCCTCTTTTTCAAACTCTGAGTTAGAAACAGAACCAAAAACAATTCTATAACCTTTTTTTATAATCTCGTCCGCATCTTTCATGTTTAGGTAAGGTATATACACTAAGTCTTTATCTAAATTTAACATAAGGTTGGGATAAACTTTTTCAGTATAAATTGTACATCCGGTTGCAGTTTCTCCTGTTAAGATATTGTAACTTCCACCCTTTGCTATTTCGCCCTTTAATTTGTCAGAAAAAATTGTAAAAGTTATTCCTGTGTGATACTCAAACCCTCTGTTTTCAAGTGGATCTATTGAAAGTTTAATAGACTTATCATTTTCTCTGACAATATCTATGACTGTTAAATAATGGTCTATTATATCGACTAAAATACCTTTGGATTTTAATTCTTGAAGATATTTGATTACATTTAAGTAATCTCCAAAAACGTCCATTAATTCAGATACAATATTTAGATTTTCAAATTTTAATTTTTTAAGACTTTGTTTGTCTTTAATATCTATATATTGATTGATAGTGTGTTTCAACGAAGGTGAAATACCTTCTAAAAGGTATTTTCTCAAAAATGGTAAATTAATATCAATTGTTAAATTATCTATATTTATTGATTTGAGGGCTTTAACACAAACGAGCATTATTTCCGCATCTATTACTTCAGATTTGGGTCCTATTAATTCAGCACCTACTTGAGTTTTCTGACGCTCCATATTAAAACTGTCACCTTTTACTCTTAAAACGTCACCAGAATAAGATAATCTTAGTGGACGAGATAAGTGTGACAATCGAGTAGAGGCAATTCGAGAAATTTGTGCCGTAACATCTGCTCTCAATGCTAACATTTTTTGTGATAAAGGATCCATAACTCTGAAAGTAGAATCTTTTAAAACTTCACCTGGACCATCTAATAGCAAAGTTTCTTCATATTCAACTAGTGGAGGTTTAACTCTTAGATATCCATAACTAGAAAATATATCTAGTAAATTTTCTATTATTTTAGACTGAATGTGAGCATTTGGATATAGAATGTCACTAAGCCCCGCAGGCAACAATCCTTTTTGATTTGATAAACTGGACATTATAATAGCTTTCAAATAAGAATATTATATATATCAAAGACTATAATGTATCTAATAAAATTTAAGAAAAACACATAGTTTAATTATTTTCGAAGTTAATAATGTTAACCCGAGCAACTTGAGGTAAAGATCTTAATTGAGAAATGATTTTTTCATCTACTTCACCATCAATTTCAACTAGTGCAATAGCCTCTCCACCTACATTTCTTCGTCCTAAATGAAAAGACGCTATATTGATATTTTTCTTTCCCAAAGTATTGCCTAAATCACCAATAAAACCCGGCTTATCATAATTTCTTAAATAAAGGGCATTTTTAGGAAAATCTGATTCAATTGCAATCCCTTGAATATTTATGATCCTTGGTTTATTACCTGCAATTAAAGTTCCTGAAATTGTTCTTTCACCCTTATCATGTTTGATAGTGATCTTGAGTAATGTCTCATAATCACAACGCCTTTCATGCTTAATCGTTGTTAAATCAATTCCTCTACTTGAAGCTATAGAGGATGAGTTTATATTATTTACAGCGGCTGATGTGGGTTCAAACAAACCAACAAGATTACTTGCCATTAATGGGATACCTTGGATAGATGAAGCTTTTCCTTCTAATTCTAATTTTACACTCAATATACCTTCTTGTGTAACTTGACCTAAAAAAGATCCCATTAAGTAAGCAAGCTTTACATATGGTTTCATTATCGGTGCTTCCTCTGAAGACACATTTGGGTAATTGAGTGCATTTACAACTGCTCCGGTATTTAGATAATCCGACATTTGTTCCGCTATTTGTAGTGCAACATTTTCTTGAGCTTCCAAAGTAGCCGCACCTAAGTGAGGTGTAGCTATAAAGTTAGGAGCATCAAATAAAATATTTTCCCTAGCTGGTTCTTCAACAAAAACATCAAAAGCTGCACCAGCTAAATGCTTGTTTTCTAAAGCCGCCCTGCAAGCAACTTCATCGACTAAACCTCCCCTAGCACAATTAATAATTCTTGAGCCTTTTTTCATCATACTAATAGCTTCAGATGAAATTATATTCTTAGTATCTTCTGTAAGTGGAGTGTGAAGTGATATTATATCAGAGTTTTTTAACAAATACTCTAAATTAACCTTTTCAACACCTAATTCATATGCTTTTTCTTGAGTTAGAAATGGATCAAATGCAAAAACTTTCATTTTCAGACCTAATGCTCTACTAGCTACAATAGATCCTATATTACCACAACCTATAAGACCTAAATATTTACCACTAATTTCGGTACCATTAAATTTTGATTTTTCCCATTTTCCTTGTCTAGTAGATCTATCAGCTTGGGGTATCATTCTAACTAAAGACATAATAAGAGCTATAGTATGTTCAGCTGTAGTGACGGCATTTCCGTAGGGTGTATTCATTACCACTACACCATGTTTAGTTGCAGCTACTTTATCTATATTATCTGTACCAATACCAGCGCGCCCAACTATTTTTAAATTTTTTGCATTCTTAAAAACGTCTTCGTTAACCTTTGTTGAAGAACGAACTGCAAGACCATCAAACTTATCAACTAGTTTTAATAATTCGTCATGATTTAATCCCGGCATATATTCAGTTTCAATTTTATTTTCTTTAAAAACGTTGACTGCAGATTCACTTAGCTGATCACTTATTAGTACTTTTGGCATCTTTCTACCTTCATTATATTATATTTTAAACTTGTCTAATGTTTCGTAATAAGCCCAATCTAACCAGGGTAATAAATTCTTAACATCATCATTTTCAACTGTTGGACCACCCCAAATTCTAAATCCTGGTGGAGCTGACCTATAACTACCTATATCAAATGCAACTTTATGGTCTTCTAACAACTTAACAATATTTTTTTCAACATTATTTTTAATCTCTAATGGAAGGTCAATTATTTTAGGATCAACTAACTTTAAGCATATAGATGTACTGGATAAATTGTTAACATCCTCGCACAAAAAATCAGCCCAATTAGAATCTGAAATCCAATTTTTAATTATATTTAAATTATTCTTGGACTTACTTATTAGTTCAGATAATCCCCCTACTTCCCTAGTCCAATTAAGTGCGTCTAAAAAATCCTCAACGCACAACATGGATGGTGTGTTTATGGTGGCACCTGAAAATATATCAAGATTCAATTTACTATTTTTTCTAAGTTGGAATAACTTTGGTATAGGCCAAGGAGGATTATATGTATTAATTCTTTCAACTGCTTTTGGAGATAGGACTAGAATACCGTGACCGGCTTCACCACCAAGGCATTTTTGCCAAGAAAAGGTCCCAACATCTAACTTGTGCCAATCAATATCCATTGCAAATGCAGCTGACGTCGCATCACAAATAGTTAAACCATTGCGTGGGGTATTGATCCAATTAGCATTTGGCACACAAACTCCAGCAGTTGTACCATTCCAGTTGAAAACAATGTCACCTTTAAATTGGCTATTAGTAAGATCAGGTAACTTACCATAATCAGCTTTAAAAATATGAGCATTCTTTAATTTAAGTTGGGATTGTATATCATTTGCCCAATCCGAACTAAAACTGTCCCAAACTAACATATTTACTGGTCTTGGCCCCAGAAGGTTCCACATTGCGATTTCAATGGCGCCAGTATCTGAACCTGGGACAATACCAACTAAATAATCTTGAGGGATTCTAAGAATTGATTTTGTTAAATCTATTATCTCTTGAAGTTTTGATCTAGCTATTTTGTGTCTATGAGATCTACCTAAAATACTATTATTTAAAAATTTAAAAGACCATTTTGGTCTTTTTGCACAAGGTCCAGAAGAAAATTCAGGACGTATTGGCTTGACTAATGGTCTCGTCATATTAACCTCTAATAAATGTTATTGCTTATTGGGAAGCAATAGCCCAAATACGTCTTTAAAGATTATTTAATTTTTGTCAACAAACAAAACAAGGAAAGATAGTTGCTTAAGTTATACGATTTGTCAGGAAAAAATGATTTGAGATTTAGCCCCCCTTGTTGGATTGTTAAAATTTGCCTAATTCATAGACAAATAAATTTTGAAACAGAGCCTGTTAAATTTTCTGAAAAAAATAAAATAGAATTTTCCAATCAACAATTAGTTCCTATTTTAAAATACCAAAATGGATTTGTTTGTGATTCATGGAACATAATAAATTGGTTAGACAAAAATTATAATGATAAAAAAATTTTTCCAAATCTTTCATCTAAAACTTTTTCTCATTTTTTGTACCTTTGGACTTCCAAACAGCTTTTACCAATTTTATTTAAAATAATTGCACATGAAATACCTAATATATTAGAGGGTAGAGATTTAGATTACTTTATTAAATCAAGAGAAGATAGAATAAAAGGTCCTATAACTAAATTCATACCTAAAATACCTGAAAATATCAGAGAATTTAGAAAATTAATAAGTCCTATTAGAAAAATTATTGAAATTAATGGATTTATTTCTGGAAAGGAACCAGGTGTAGAAGATTATATTTTTTTTGGAAATTTTAAGTGGGTTTATTCTTGTAGTGCATGTGATTTATTAGAAGAAGGTGATCCGATTTATAATTGGTACAGAAGAATTCTTAAAATATCTAATTTATAAATTCATTTATATTAAAACAATGATTTATAGGTCCGTTACCTCTGCCAAATTTGGGGTTAGTTTTGATGGCATTATTCACATACTTATGGGCAATTTCAAAAGAGTGTCTAATGTCAATAGATTTAGCTAAAGAAGCTGACAAAGCCGAAGCCATTGTGCAACCTGTTCCGTGGGTATGATTAGTTATAATCTTTGAAGTTTCAATTGAATGAATCTCTGAAGAATTTATCAACAGGTCTGTCATAACCCGTGCTTTCATATGTCCACCTTTCAAAATAACGTGGCTTGCACCTAGATTAATTATTTCTTTTCCTACATTTTTCATATCTTTTAGATTGTTAATCTTAATTCCAGTTAATATTTCGGCTTCAGGGATATTGGGGGTTAGAATAGGTTGAGCTACCTTAATAAAATTTTTTAGAGCGTCAATTGCATTTTCTTTTAATAATTTATGCCCTCCCTTTGCCACCATTACTGGATCTAATATTATATTTACATTCTTGTTACTCACAATGTTGTTATTAAATAAAGCTTCAAGTACTGCAGAAATTAAATCTGCGCTATGTAACATTCCAATCTTGACCGCATTAGCATTAATGTCAGATAGGCAACAATTAATTTGTTTTATAACAAAATCTATAGGAATTTCCAATATATCAAAAACTCCATTTGAATTCTGTTCGGTCAATGCAGTAATTGCTGTCATACCATATACACCAAAACTCGTAAGTGTTTTTAAATCAGCTTGTATTCCAGCACCTCCACTTGGATCTGATCCAGCTATGACTAAAACAGTCTTCTGCAAATTATTTAATTTTGTCAAATTCATTTTCTTTAAGAATAGTGTTGGCTATTATCTCAGTAATTTTCTTAACTTTATTTCTATCTGTACACTCAACCATTATTCTAACTAAGTCTTCAGTTCCAGATTGTCGTAATAATATTCTACCCTTTGATCCTAATAGACTTTGCTGCGTTTTTACTAAATTTGTTATATTATCTTTGGATAAAATATTCTTATTAATATTTTCAAGATTTTTTAGAGATTGAGGCACCGGTTTAAATGGTCTTAAAAACTCTGATGCTCTCAGACCAGATTTTTTAAGTAATGACAATACTTTAATCGCAGTTAATAAACCATCTCCTGTTTTGGCAAAATCAGATAATAAAATGTGCCCAGAAGGTTCACCGCCAAGTTTACAGTTAGATTTAATCATTTGATCTAGAATATAGCGATCACCAACCTTAGTTCTGTAAAGGCTAATATTATGTTCTTTTAAATAATTTTCTAAACCTAGATTTGACATTAAAGTGCCTACAACTTTATTATCTTTTAATTGATTATTTTTTTTCATTTCTTTAGCTAATACGGCTATTATCTGATCACCATGAATAATATTTCCCTTCTCATCCGAAAAAATTACCCTATCCGCATCCCCATCAAGAGCAATTCCTAGATGAGCTCCATGTGCTTTTGTCATTTTAGCCATTTTTTCTGGAAACATAGCTCCACAGTCTAAATTTATATTTTTACCATTAGGTTCAGCCCCAATAATTATTGAATCAGCCCCAAGCTCAAACAAAACTTCAGGTCCCACCTTATATGAAGCGCCATTGGAGCAATCCAACACTACTTTCATGGAACTTAAATCTTCACTTCTGGGTAATATTTGTTTTACAAATTCCGAATATCTTCCAATTGCATCTTCCATTCTTCTGGCCCTACCCAAATTTGCGGATTTGGCAAGAATCGGTCCATCGGCCATCCTAAGCTGAATTTCATTTTCTACTTCATCATTCAATTTAAATCCATCAGCACCAAATAGTTTCAAACCATTATCTTCATAAGGATTATGGGATGCAGAAATCATTACACCTAAATCACATCTTAAGACCCTCGTTAAATGAGCTATAGCCGGTGTTGGAAGAGGACCAGTAGTGATAGAATCTAAACCAACAGATGTAAAACCAGCAACTAAAGCAGGTTCAAGCATGTATCCAGATAGTCTTGTATCTTTACCAATTAAAACTCTGGATTTCTTTGTTCCTGCTTTACCATAGAAATAGCCTCCTGCTGCCATTGCTAAATTGACAGCCATTAAAGCAGTAACTTTGTCTTTGTTTACGGTGCCCCTTATACCGTCTGTACCAAACAATCTTTGAGAAATATTAAAAGATGTTTTTATCATTTAGAACCTTTTTAAATTAGTGCTCGTTGACATATTAATGCCTGGTTTGTTTCAAAGACATCATGCGTTCTTATTATTTGAACACCATTATTAATTGCATGAATAGCAAAAGCAATTGAACCACTCAACCTTTTACTTGGGTTGATAGATTTTTTATTGATCCCACGAGATTTAAAATTATCAATTGAAAGTTCTTCGATTAGCGACTTTCTACTTAATCCAATTAATATTGGGACCCCCAGACCATGGAAAATTGTCAAATTACGTAATATGTCTAAATTATGAAACTTATTTTTCCCAAATCCAATTCCAGGGTCAATAACGATATTAGCTTTATCAACTCCCATACTTACAAGTTCATTAATTTTGTTAACAAAAAATTTATATATATCTATTGGTGCAAAACTATATTTAGGATTATTTTGCATAGTATCAGGATTATCCTGCATATGCATTACTACTATTGGCAAATTGTTTTGTGACACAAAAGCAATTTTGTTTTTATTATTAAAGCCAGTAATATCATTTATAATATCTACACCATTTTCATATCCTGATTTCATAGTAGAGAAGTTTCGTGAATCTAGAGATATAAGAGAATTGAAATTATTTTCTTTTAAAGATTTTATGATTTGTATTGCTCTATTTTTTTCTTTACTTACGGAAATCCTTTTCGCGCCTGGTCTAGTTGATTCAGCACCAATATCAATAATTGACGCACCACAATTTTCCATTTTTTCAAAAATTGTTTTTACAGATTTATAATCACTTTTTTGACTTTTCTTGTAAAAACTGTCCGGTGTAATATTTATTACACCCATAATGTGTGGTTGGGACATATTAAGTTTAGAGTATGGATATCTTTTCTTAATGATATTATCTAAACTCATTTCAGCTTTTATTAAAGAAGCCTTAGTATGATTTTTTGAAGTACTTAATAACTTTGTAGGAGTCATGATAACTTCCACATATAAATTATTTTTTTTTTGTATGACTTTTAGTTGGTTAAAATATCGCCAACCTCCTCCAATTCTCAACCCATTGAAACACTCAAACCTTGATTTAGGAATAGGGGCTATAAAAGTCTCAACTTCTTCACAAAAAGGTGGAGCAAATAAACTTTTATTATTTTCCACAATAGCCATGCATTACCTATACTAAACAAATAATTAGTTATTGTTAGGAGTTGTCTATTTCATTAGTAACAATCGTTTGCTTAGCTGTTGTGGAAGGAATTCCTGCTCGTTTTTTAGGTTTTTTTGCTTTAGGAGAGTTGTCATTATCATTAGATTTTTTAATAGAAATATTTAAACCCTTACATAAGTCTTGAATTTGTTGACCGTCCAGAGTTTCATATTCCAATAAAGCTTCAGCGACTCTTTTGAGTTGCTTTGAATATTTTTTTAACATTTTCTCTGCATCAGAGTAAACTGAATCAGCAATTCTACGAATTTCATTATCTACTATTGAAGCCGTGTTATCCGATACATTTTTTTGTTGTGAAACAGATCTTCCAAGAAAAACTTCTTGCTCGTTAGCTTCGTAGGCTAAAAATCCTAGTTTGTCTGAAAGTCCCCATTCAGTGACCATACGTCTAGCAGTATCAGTTACCATTCTAATATCAGAGCTTGCGCCTGTAGTAACCTTTTCTTTTCCGAATATCAGCTCTTCAGCAATTCTTCCACCACATGCAACTCTAAGATCTGCAAAAAGCTTATCTTTAGCCATTGAAACCCTATCTCCTTCTGGCAATCTCATTACCATACCTAAAGCTCTGCCTCGAGGAATAATAGTCGCTTTATGTATTGGGTCACTAGCTGGTGAGTAAGCTGCTACAACTGCATGACCTGCTTCATGATATGCGGTTAGCTTTCTTTCTTCTTCAGTCATAACCATGGATCTTCTTTCAGAGCCCATCATGACTTTATCTTTAGCTTCTTCAAATTCAGCCATACTTACATTATTTCTACCTTTTCGGGCAGATAATAGAGCAGCCTCATTTACTAGATTTGCTAAATCGGCTCCAGAGAAACCTGGAGTACCTCGAGCAAGTGTTTTAGATATAACATCAGAAGATAGAGGTACTTTCTTCATATGGACCTTTAAAATTTTTTCTCTACCAATCATATCTGGGTTAGGTACAACAACTTGTCTATCAAACCTCCCAGGTCTTAATAAAGCTGGGTCAAGAACATCTGGTCTGTTTGTTGCGGCAACAAGTATAACTCCTTCATTAGTTTCAAATCCATCCATTTCTACTAGAAGTTGATTTAGAGTTTGCTCTCGTTCATCATTACCTCCACCTAAACCTGCACCTCTATGTCTTCCCATAGCGTCAATTTCATCAATAAATATAATACATGGTGAGTTTTTCTTACCTTGTTCAAACATGTCTCTGACCCTTGAAGCACCAACACCTACAAACATTTCAACAAAATCTGATCCAGATATTGTAAAAAAAGGAACACCTGCTTCACCAGCAACAGCTTTAGCTAATAAAGTTTTTCCAGTTCCGGGGGGACCAACAAGTAATACACCTTTTGGAATTTTTCCTCCAAGTTTTTGAAATCTGCTTGGATCTTTTAAAAATTCTACAACTTCTTCAAGTTCAGCCTTAGCTTCGTCTATACCTGCAACATCTCTAAATGTGACTTTATCTCTATGCTCAGTAAGAAGTTTAGCTTTTGATTTTCCAAACCCCATAGCACCTTTAGCGCCACCTTGCATTTGTTTCATAAAAAAAATCCAAACTCCTATAAAAAGTAACATTGGAAACCACGAAATAAGTACAGAAAGTATTCCTGGCATACCACTTTCAACTGGTTCGGAAGTAACTTTAATTCCTTTTTCTGAAAGTTTATTAGCTAACGCATCTTCTTTAGGTATAAATGAATAAAAAGGGACACCACTGCTTGAAGCTCCAAAAATTTTATCGCCTTGTATACTCACTTCTCGAACTTCACCTCCGTTAACCCTTGCAAGAAAGTCTGAGTAAGCAATTGCATTGCCCGTGTTTTTTGAAGAACCACCTTGAAAAACATTAAAAATGGCAACAAGTACAAGAGATATTATTACCCAAACAGCTATATTCTTTCCAAAATTATTCATTATTTTCCTTTTTTTAATATTTAATTATACCAATACTTTATTCATGAGGTAAAGACTAAAAGATTTTTGATTCGATTTTTCATGTATATTTGCATTTACTTCTATAATATTTAAATGGGGTTTAATACACGAGCCTTCAAGGGTACGTAAGCAAGGAATTGTATTATTAATTATATCTCTATATTCTAAAAAAGGATCTTTATTACTAAATTTACTTATATCATTTCCATTAGATGAAATTAAATTACCAGACTTTGAACTTACAATTATAAATCTTCCGTCAAAAATATAATTTTTATCTTTTCTAATCTCCATATTAAAATTTAAATTTCTTAGCTCTCTTACAAAAAATAAATAATTATTTTTTTGAAATATTTTTACGTTACCTAAGGTTTTATTCCCTGTATTACTGTAAAATAAAGTACGAATTAAATTTAATGTTTTTTTTCTTTTTGGAGGGAATTCCTTTCCTCCAACAGTTTGAATTATTTTACCAATAATATTCACAGTAAGAAGACTTGATTTCTCAAAAATTGTTTTTAAATTGCCTAAATCAACTCTTGCAGCTCCTGTCTCGTCAATCAATATATTTTCAGAAGCCCAATCCGCCAAAGGAACTTTAATTTTGTTAAATAACATAGTGTTTGTATTGCTAAATTTATTTAATTCTTGTGAAATATTAGGCCATTTTTTTTCGCTAATTTTATCAAGTAAATATCTTGTTTTTACTCTTTGAAATTTTAGCGTCAAATTAGAAGAGTCTTCAAAAAAATTAATGTTATTTTGATCTACAAAAGTTCTTAATTGTTTTTTTTTAAAAATAAGAAGTGGTCTTATTATTAAAATTCCTTTCCAAAATTTAACTGACTGCATTCCTTGAAGTCCATCAAGACCAGAATTTTTTGTAAAACGCATAAATAAAGTTTCTGCTTGATCGTCAAAATGATGGGCTAAAAGTAAATTAGCTGATAATCTATATGTGGCTTCACACAAAAGATCTCTTCTTTTTTTTCTTGCCCAGTTTTGAATATTCCCAGTTGGTTTTTTGCCACAAATTTTTTTTATAGATGTCTTAAAACCAAGCTTTTTTGCTAGATTTTCTACCTCATGAGCTTCTTTACTAGATTCTTGTCTCAAATTATGATCAATTATGACTGGATAAATTTCTGTATCAAAACTTTTATTATTGTCTGAAAAATTTTTCAATAAATATAAAAGCGCCATTGAGTCCATTCCACCAGACAAACCAAGAACAAATACTTTTTTTATTGGATTTAAACTAGTACAAATTTGTTTAAAATGATTGTTAAAAGCTCCAATCATTCAGGGGCGCATTGCTTTTCATTCTTTAAAAAATTAATTCTTTTAATAAATTTTTCTGAAGGATTAATCATGAATTCTAGTGATTGGTTTAAAATATCGCATAATTGATCTTGTGGCGCAAAGTTTACCGCAGCTTCTGCAATAAGTAAGGTTGTCTCTTGAAATCTTGGATCATTAGGAAACACACTATTAAACTCAGCTAAAGCAATGGCGGCCTCTTCGAACTTCTTTTGTGCGAAATAAACTCTGCCAAGCCAATATTGCGCGTCAGCGGACTTTTTACTTTCTTTGTGTAAAATTAAAAACTCTTTAAATGCTTTTTCAGCATTAATAAAGTCAAGTTGACTTGCTAAATCAAGTGCATAATTATAATTCTCTTCGACTGTACCTGATGGTAATATTGTTTCTTTTTTATCATCTTTAAAGTTTTTATCAGTTAATATTTTATTAGTCTGATTATCATTTAAAGAATCCTCTTTTACAAACCCTAAAACACCATTTGTTTTACCATCTAAACTTTTTTTATTAACCTCAGCTTTCTTATCAATTTTAAAGTCTTTTTGATCTTTAGACTCTGTATCATTTATTCTATCTTGCTCAGTTTTTATAGATGATAATTGAAGATGGCGTTCAACCCGTTTAAGTGCAAATTCTAAATCATAAGTCAAGTTAGTGATATTTTTAATTTTATTTTCAATTAGTCTTAATTTATCATTAAAAACATTTATCTGTTTTTCAATCGATTTTAAATCACCATCATCATTCTTGAAATTAGTTTGCTCTTCGATTAAACCTACTACTTTTTTTAGGTTATCTTCAATTCTAGATATTTTTTCTTGTTGGAAAGATACAATATCTTTTAATCCTTCTATAGTCTGAGAATAAACCGGTACAATATAAATAAATAAAAGAATTGATATAGGTATATATCTTAATTTAAACATTATTATCCTATGTAATTATATCTTATACCAGATATAGAATACAAAATTAATTTGGTATTTTTTTTAATCAATAACAGTTACGGCACGTCTATTTTTTGACCAAGCCATACCATTCGAACCAACAACTGCAGGCTTTTCTTTTCCATAAGAAATAACCTTAATCCTGTCAGGATCAATACCTTGTATAACTAAATAATCTCTTACAGCAGTAGCTCTTTGTTCACCTAAAGCTAAGTTATATTCACGTGTGCCTCTTTCATCACAATGACCTTCAACTATAAAATTTAAATCTGTATTTGCTCTTAGAAACCTTGACTGTGCGTCAAGAAGAATTTTAGCACTTGAATCTAGTTTAGCTGAGTCGTAATCAAATAAAACTCTATCACCAACAGCAATTAATTTATCTGATGCAGTCTGCTTGGCTTGCGCAAATAAACTTTTCTTTTTATCAACTGAGCTAGTCTTTTTATCGACTGAGCTAGAGGTTGAAGATGAAGTGGATCCACTTGGAGATGATGCACCACCAGACACCACTTTTTGAGATGCTGTTTCACAAGCTGAAAGTAGAGCCACAGCTCCTATTAAAGCAATAATTTTCTTATTCATTTCAAACTCCTTAAACTAGCTAATTCAAATAACTTTCTAAAATTTTGTAAACATTAAACTAAATAAATTTAAAATTCAACATTTTAAATATGATATCAATCAATTCGGTATAAGTGGAGACCAAGCAGGGTCTGATCCATCACTGGGCGTAATAACTCTTGTTTCTCTAAAACCAGTAATATCAATTTTATATAAATTTACATTAGAACTTTTCCCATCATCAATGGGAGCCTCTTGTTTAAAATACATTAAAACTCTTCCATTAGGTGCCCAAGTAGGACCTTCGACTAAATAGCCTTCAGCTAAAAGTCTTTCTCCAGATCCGTCTGGTGACATTACACCAATGTAAAATTTATTCTTAAGCATTTTCGTAAATGCAATTAATTCTCCTTTAGGTGCCCATACTGGTGTTGCATATCTACCTTTTCCAAAAGAAATTCTTTTAACATTTCTTCCATTGGCATCCATTATGTATATTTGTTGTGAACCACCACGATCAGAGTTAAAAATAATTTTTTTACCATTTGGTGAAAAACTTGGTGATGTGTCTATAGAAGAACTGTTTGTAAGCCTAATTACTTCTTGATTGTTTAAATTCATAGTGTAGATGTCTGTAATACCTTTTTCTGCTAAACTCATTATTATTTTGTCGCCAAATGGAGAAAATCTCGGAGCAAAGGTCATACCAGGGAATGAGCCTAATAATTCTTGTTCCCCTGTTTCTAAATTAAAAATATATACTCTTGGTTCATTTTTAAAATATGCTAAGTATGTTATTTCTTGCGTTGTTGGAGAAAATCTAGGAGTTAAAACTAAAAAACTGCCATCTGTTAAGTATTGATGATTTTCACCATCTTGATCCATTATAGCAAGTCTTTTTAAGCGTTTATTTTGAGGGCCAGACTCTGCAACATAAACTATTCTTGTATCAAAATAACCACTATCACCCGACAATCTCTCAAAGATTTCATCAGAAATTATATGAGCAACTCTTCGCCAAGCTTGAGCGTCAACACTTAATCTTAATCCTATAAGATCAGTTTCAGCAATAATATCCCATAATCTAAATTCAACTTCTATCTGTTGTTCATTAATACTTTTAACTGATCCTGTAATTAATGCTTTAATTCCTAAAGGTGTCCAATCTGTGAAGTTTGGTCTAACCGAGGGACTTGTCGGAGGGGCTATAAAAGCTGCACTTTCAACTGCTTTAAATTGACCAGATCCAACTAAATTATTTGATATTACTTCAGCAATTTGTCTGCCAATTTCATTTGCCTTGCCCTCTTCTCCAGTAAAGTCAGCAATGGCTATTGGTAGAGGTTCAACCTGGCCTGAATTAATTTTTATTCTAACATCATCAGCAAGGAGATTAGAGATAAAAAAAGGATAAATTAAGATTAATACCTTAAAAAATGATAAATTTAAATAATTAGACAAATCAACCCCAAAAAATATTAATAATCTTTAATTACTTTATGAGGCAGGATTATGGCAACTGTTAAATTATTTTAATTAGTAATTATTTATGAACGATGTGTCGAAATCGAATAAAAAATTTTCAAATTTCTTTTCTTTCCCTTTTGGTAACGGCAATGGAGAGCTATCCAACACTGCTCTCCTAGCAGTATCAGCAGTTGCGCGATAAAATTTATCTTTTTGATATAAATTTTTGTCATAAATTTTAACACTTTTAATACTTCCATCAACATTAGTGCTAATTTTTAGCGTTATAACCATTTTAACTTCACTCGCAGCATAAGAAACATTCCAATATTTTGTAACATGATTTTGAATTTTATTAATGTCCGTAACACTTAATTTTATTTCAGTTTGTTGTACTTGCCTGTTTGAATTACCCGCGATTTTTTTAATTTTTTTTAATATTTCAGTGTTATTATGTTCTTTTTCCACTTTTTTACTATTTTCAATCTTTTTTATAGGCTTTGTAAGTGTGTTTAGAATGCCTTTTGCTAAATTTTCTTTTTGTTTATTCTTTATTTTTTCTGGTTTTTTTTCTACTTTAGGTGGTAGATCTTTTTTAACTTTTTTTTTATTAAGCTTTGGTTTTTTTTTAACTAATTCCGCAATTTCTCTAATTTCTTTTTTCTTTTTTAACTCTGCATTCTTTTTTTCAACCATTTTTTTACTTGGTGCTGGCGGCGGCGGTGTTTTTTTAACTTTTTCTTTCTTTATTACTTTTTTATTTTCTTTTACTTCTTTAACTCTAGTTTCTCCTAACTTAAGAGACGTTTTGGAACTAATTGGAGTATCTTCAACAATATCGATAGGTGATTCAATAGGCTCTTTAATTTTAAAAGAGGGTAAACCATAATAAGCAAAAATAATAAAAAAGACATGAAGCCCTATAGAGATAAAAGTTGACTTAAACATTGTCTCAACTTTCTTTTAACTTAGCTACTAACGCAACCTTCTTAAAACCAGATCTTTTTATTTTAGCTATTGTATCTAGAACTATTCCATATGGTACATTTTTGTCACCTCTAACATAAATTCTAAGGTTTTTATTTCCCTCAGAAATAGCCTTTAGACGCGGTAAAAGATTAAGAGCATCAATAGATCTTTCTTGTATATATAAATCACCATTTTGTTTTATGCTGACCACAATTGGATCACCTTTTGAGTTTAACTGATCTGCCTTTGTTTTTGGAAGATCTACTGAAACACCTACAGTCAATAAAGGGGCAGTAATCATGAAAACAATCAACAGAACTAACATTACGTCAACAAAGGGGGTAACATTTATCTGGCTTATTGTTTTATATTTATTATTTTTATTTTTAATTAGGATCCGATTATACATTTAGTTTTCTTCAACCTGTCGTTGCAAAACTGATGAAAATTCTATTGAGAAATATTCAAGATTGTTTGACAATTTTTCTAAATCATTAGAAAACTTGTTATATGCAGCAACTGCAGGAATAGCAGCTAACAAACCTAGTGCAGTTGCAAATAAAGCCTCAGCTATGCCTGGTGCAACAACCGCAAGACTCGTGTTGTTACTAATAGCTATTGATTGAAACGCATTAACTATACCCCAAACTGTCCCGAGCAAACCTATAAAAGGTGCTACAGACCCTATTGAACCAAGGAAGCTCATACCTTTTTCTAATTTTTCAATCTCTTTACTTATAGAGATGTGCATAGAGTTATTAATTCTTTGAAATATTTCATTAAGTTTATTTGTAGATAAAGAATGCTTTGTATTTACTCTATTAAACTCTCTCATGCCAGTTATAAAAACTCTTACTTGAGCACTGTTAATATTTTCAGAATATTCTTGATACAAATTGTCTAAATTAACACCAGACCAAAAAACATCCTCAAATTCCATAGAAAATTTTTTTTCCTTTCTTATAGTATTGGACTTATTGATAATAATAGTCCAACACCATATAGAAGCAAAAATAAGAAGAAACATTACTCCTTTAACAAAAGGGTCTGCTTGAAAAAAAAGACCTAATATAGTCAAATCAGGCCCGCTTGAAATAACCTCTGTCTTTACATCTGAATTCATATTTTAACCTTTAAAGTTACTGTGAATTATTTTGAAAAAAAGAATTTTTTAAAACCTTATTAATACGCCTTACTTTAAAGCTACTACTCATAGCTACTATTTGAATAATTCCGCTGACTAACAACTCTTTTGATTTGTTCATATCACAGTACCTGTATGCTAACTGCTGTATAGTTATACTAGAGTTTTTGGCATATTTAAGGCATGTTTCTACCAGTAATATATCATTAAGAATAGCTGGTTTGAACCATTTAATGTCAGCCTTTCTTACAACTAAAATAATATCATGATTTTTTTTTAAGTTTATTTGATCTATTTTTAATAAATTTAGGAGAGAAGTGCGCGCCCTTTCAAAATATTTTAAATAGTTTGTATGATAAACAATCTGACCTGCATCGGTGTCTTCAAAAAAAACTTTAACAACATAATGATGTATATTATTTTTTATAATACCATCTAGATTTTGAAAATTTATTTCCATTTAGCAAAAAAATCCTAAATTTATTTCTCATTCGAATTCATCATATCAGATTGTTCTTCTGCATTTTGGGGGGGAGTTAAGCCTAAATGTCTCCAACCTGAAGCAGAGACAAATCTACCCCTTGAAGATCTTTGAATTAATCCACGTTGCAACAAATAAGGCTCTATTACTTCTTCAATCATATCTTTTTGTTCTGACAAAATTGCTGACAAAGTATCTAATCCTACTGGACCACCTTGGTATTTTTCAATAATAACATTTAAATATTTTCTATCAATTGCATCCAAACCAGATCTATCTACATCCAACTGAGTGAGAGCATTATCCGCAAAATTTTTATCTATTGTCTTACTTTTTGATATAGAAAAAATATCTCTAACTCTCCTTAGCAATCTTCCTGCTACTCTTGGAGTACCTCTTGAACGTTTTGCAATTTCGTAAGCACCACTTTCTTCAAGATTTAATTGTAATTTTTCGGCTAATTTTAAAAGTATTTTTACTAAATCTTGCGAATTATAAAACTCCATTCTTATTTGAATACCAAACCTATCTCTCAATGGTGTAGTTAATAAACCAGACCGAGTAGTTGCACCGACAAGAGTAAAGGGAGGTAAATCAATTTTAATAGTTCTTGCCGAAGGGCCTTCACCAATAATCAAATCTAACTGAAGATCTTCCATAGCTGGATATAAGATTTCTTCAATATTTGGAGATAAACGATGAATTTCATCTATAAATAAGACATCTTTGGGTCTTAAATTTGTCAATAAAGCCGCTAGATCACCAGCTTTATTTATAATAGGACCTGATGTAGACCTAAACCCAACCCCTAACTCAAATGATATTATTTGTGCTAATGTTGTCTTACCAAGGCCAGGAGGACCAAATAATAACGCATGATCCATAGGTTCCTGTCTTGAACTAGCTGCAGAAATAAAGGTAGATAAATTTTTTTGAACTTGAGGTTGACCAATGAATTCTTTCAGTTGGTTTGGCCTTAAGCTGAAATCATGATTTTCTTTTTGCTTTAAAGCTTCAAGGTGAACTAACCTATGATCCCCTTTTTTTTCATCCGTCATTATGATCCTCCTGATAATTCCTTGAGAGCAATTGGTACTATTTGACTGACAGTGAAATTTTTATTTTTATTATTTAGACTAAAATCTTTTTTAATCCTCATTACAACTGAGAAAACATCACTCCTAGAATACCCCAAATTTACTAGTGCTGAAATAATGTCTTCAACTTCAAGTGACAAATCACTTAAATCACTATTTGTGTTATTATTAAACTTTTTTTGAAGTGATATAGGAATTTTTTTACTAATAGAATTGTTAGATATATTATTATTTAAACTTGATACTTTTTCAACCAATTCTGAAGTTATCCTCCCTGCGACTTTGGGTCCAACACCATCTGCCCTTGAAATCATAGCTTTATCTCCTGAGGAAATTGCTAAAATTAATTCTTCGACATTTAATGTTGAAAGAATAGAAAGGGCTGCCCTTGGGCCAACTCCTTGAACAGTTTGTAGCAATTTAAAAATATTTTGATCCTTTGACGATGCAAAACCATATATAACAATTTTATCATCTCTAATTTGTAAATCAGTAAATAATGTCAATTTTGATCCAATTTCATCTAAAGAGGTTATTAATTTTGATGACACGTTCAAAAGATATCCAACTCCATTAACTTCCAAGATAATCTCAGATTTACCTATTAGGGTTAATTTACCACTCAAAGAGGCTATCATTTCAAACCTAAAAATTTGACTAAGAATACATTATACATTTTTTTCTTTCAATAAAGCTTTAGCGATTGCTGAATTTAAACCATTGTGATTGTCAGATAATTTAGAGTTTGTTTTATCATAACCTATATGTTGAGCAGAAATAGCTATTGCTAATGCATCTGAGCTATCTTCGTTTTTAGGGATAATGTTTAATAATTTTATTATCATTGATTTAATTTGATCTTTTGAAGCTGAGCCATAACCTGTGATTGTTTTTTTTACTAGTTTCGGTGGTAGCTCTTTGATTTGAAGCCCTGCTTGGGTTAAAACTAATATTGAAACTCCTCTTGCCATGCCCAGCTTCAAACTTGAGCCAGTTCCGGGCCCAACAAATATCTGTTCTATAGCAGATAAATTTGGGTTATATTTTTTAACTATTACTGATAATTTATTCTCTAAAAAAAGAAGTCTTTCTCCAACTGAGGAAATAGATGGTGGAGATATCCTTCCATTATCAATATGAATTAATCTATTATTTTTAAATTCAATTATGCCCCAACCTGTATTTCTTAATCCTGGATCAATTCCAATTATGCGCAAAGTTATAACCTTTTTTATAGATCAATTTTTTTTATAATTTCGTCATTAATTTCAAAATTACCATAAACTCCTTGAACATCTTCACAATTGTCGAGTGTATCTAAAAGCTTTAAAATCGAAGTGGCTTTTCTTTCATCATCAATTTGAACATTATTTTCAGGATACCATATTAATTGCGCCTGATCAGGAACCCCAAAAATAATTTCGAGTTTTTCACGAACATTGTTAAACTCATTAACACTAGTAATTATTTCATAATTATTTTCGTCAGCTTTGACATCGTCGGCTCCAACTTCTATGGCAATATCAAAAATTTCGTCTTCACTCATTATATTTTGCTTATATACAATTTGACCAACATTATTAAACATAAAAGATACTGAACCAGTTTCACCTAAGTTACCTCCATATTTTGTAAAAGAAGATCTTACCTCAGCAGCAGTTCTATTTCGATTATCTGTTAATGCATCTACAATTAAAGCCACCCCACCTGCAGCATATCCTTCATATCTTATCTCCTCTAAGTTAGAATTTTCTCCATCTTCGGCTTTTTTAATAACTCTTTGGATATTGTCTTTTGGCATGTTTACAGCCCGACAAGCTGATAGTGCAGATCTTAATCTAGGGTTACTTGATGGATCCGTTCCACCTCGAACCGCTACTTGTAATTCTTTTGTAAGTCTTGCAAATTTTTTTGCTCTTCTGGCATCTTGAGCTCCCTTTCTATGCATAATATTTTTAAATTTTGAATGCCCAGCCATTTGAAAGTACCTAGTCTATCCTTTAAAATAATCACACTAAAATAGTTTGTTCCAATTTGCCCCCTAACCTTAGAGGAATTATTGATTTACTCAAACCATTTGTATAAGTTTCTATAATAACACCACAAAGAGTTGGTTCTCCAGATGAGACTTCAAGTCTAGATTTTTTTTCGTTGGGATACATAAATCTTTTAAGGGCGTCATTTTTATTCATACCAATAATAGAGTTATAATCACCACTCATTCCAACATCCGTTATGTAAGCAGTTCCATTTTCTAAAATTTGATGATCTGCAGTAGGCACATGCGTATGAGTACCAACAACCGCAGAAACTTTCCCATCAAGCGCAATCCCAATAGCCATTTTTTCAGAAGATGCTTCACCATGAACATCTACAAGAGAAAAATCGACATTTGATGTTAATTTGAAATGCTCAATTATTAATGGTACTTTATCAAAAACAGGATCTGATCTAGACATAAATAAATTTGTCATAACATTAGCAACACCTATAGTACCTGCCTTTAATTTAACAATTGTCATACCTAAACCGGGTGTTCCTTCGATCATATTCATCGGCCGAAGTAATCTGTCAGATTTAGATATATATGAAATTATCTCTCTTTTATCCCAAATATGGTTTCCAGTCGTCAAAACGTCAGCGCCTGCATTAAAAAAGTCATCGCAAATTGAAGGCGTTACTCCAAATCCACCAGCAGCGTTTTCTACATTTATAATAATAGCATCAAGTTTTAATTGTGTTTTGAATTCAGGTATTTTTTTTTGTGCTAAATTTCTTGCATTTCTTCCTACAATATCACCTAAAAATAAAACTTTCATTGTTTCCTTCTTTTAACAAACCGGTGAAGATTTTCTAGATAAAAATTCTTTTTCTGTAACTATGTAGTCTAAATTCATATCATGATTCTCATAAGGTATTTTATCAATTTCTTGACCACTATAAGAAAGTCCAATTGTAATAAAAAACTTTTTTTCATTTTGAAAGTGTTTTTTTAATTTAGTTATAGATTTGTCGTAATACCCCCCTCCATATCCAAGTCTAAAAAATTTTCTGTCAAACATTAATATTGGGACAATCATCATTTGAGGAAGAATGATATCTTTTTCATAAGTGGGTTCTGGATTTCCTAAAGAACCAATTTTTAATTTATCTTCAGGGGACCATTTCCTAAATAGCATAGATTTTTTTACCAGATCTACAACTGGCAAACTCATAGCTATATGTTTGTCCTCAAAATGTTTTACAAACTCAAAAGGTTCTATCTCATTATTTATAGGGTAATATAAACATGCTGTTTTGATTTTATGATTATAAAAAAATATATCATCTAAACAATATTTTATTTGTTTGGCTAAGTTTGTTTTAGATACAAAATCTAATTTGATTTTGGATCTTTTATTTTTAGCTAAAATTCTAAGGTTTTTTTTCATTTCCATGCTCAGCCGAAAATACGAAAGCCAAATAGTCGTTGGATAAGTTATCCTATGTTGCCTGTTTAACAGGTGGGCGCCATATTCTGAAACCAGGGTTAAAGAAGAGACGGCTCCCTAAAGATACTTATGGCCCCAAGGATTAAAATTCCTAACAAAAAATTCAGCTTTCTACATTTATTTTATTTATTTTCAAGTAACTTTGCAACTTTAATCATTCTATCAGAGGCTTTAGCTAACCAATCAATGAAATCTTCAATTTCAGTTAAATTTAGATCTATATTAGAACTAGTTTCTTTATTTATAATTTTGTCAGCTAATATTAGAGAGGTCATTGCTAATAATCTTGTTTCACCAACAACCCCAGAAACCTTGGATAGATCTTCAATAACCTTATTTACCTCCTGAGAAGACTCAATAAGTCTGACCTCTTCTCCAGATATACATGATACGGGATATTTTATACCATTGATATCTACATTAACAGTTACTTTGTTTGACATTTATCGCCTTATAAATCTTTAGCATCTAATGCATGTTGATTGTTATCTAATTCAATTTGAAGGTCATCCAAGCACCTTTCTGCATCAGTAAATTTCTTATTTGCTTCTCTTAAGTCTTTTTTTATTTCTTCAAGTTTAAGTTTGTTTGAAACATTTTCAGCAATGTTTTTTTCTAAAACTTTTATACTTTCTTCAAAATTTTTTTGAATAGTTTTTAATTCTTCAAGTTTAATCGTCTTTATATCATTATTTGTCATAAGTTAAATCACTTTAAAATTGTTATTTCAATATATTAGATAAATTATTTAACAGTTCAAATTTTTAATGGATTAATTTTATTGAATTTAATAATGTTTAAATTTATAGGTAGTTAAAATTAATAAAAAAAACTATCACTAACTTCTAAAGGGTTTCAAAAATGAAAATGACTGGAATTATAAAAAAAATATTAAACAATTATGAAAGTGATAATCCAGGCGTTAAAGCAAATTTGGCAAATATTTTAATGTCTGGTAAATTAGCCGGTACTGGTAAATTAGTTATCCTTCCAGTTGATCAAGGTTTCGAACATGGCCCAGCTAGATCTTTTGCAAAAAACTCTGTAGGTTATGACCCTCATTATCATTTTAAGTTAGCAATAAATGCAGGTTTGTCTGCTTTTGCAGCTCCTTTAGGAATGTTAGAAGCCGGTGCTGACACTTTTGCGGGTCAAATTCCTATAATTATGAAAGTAAATAGTTCTAATTCCTTATCAAGAGAGAAAGGAGCTCCTACCCAAGCTATAACAGGTTCAGTTAGCGAAGCAATTAGGCTTGGATGTTCCGCTGTGGGATTTACTATTTATCCAGGATCTGACGCGGCTTTGGAAATGATAACAGAAATTCAAGAAATTGCACTCGAAGCCAAGGATGCAGGTCTTGCTGTGGTAGTATGGAGCTATCCACGAGGGGGAGATATAAGTAAAGAGGGAGAAACAGCAATAGATATTGTTTCTTATGCTGCTCACATGGCCGCATTAGTAGGGGCTCATATAATTAAAGTAAAACCTCCCACATCTTTTATTGAACTAAGTGAAGCCAAAAAAGTTTATATGTCGGAGAATATCCCAATTGATACTTTAACTGACCGTATAAAACATGTTGTGCAATCATGCTTTCATGGTAGAAGGTTAGTCGTTTTTTCAGGTGGAAACTCGAGGGATAATGATAGTCTTTTGAAAGAGGTTAAGGAACTATATTTAGGTGGAGCAAGCGGATCAATAATTGGTAGAAATTCTTTTCAACGGCCATATGATGAAGCTTTAGATTTATTAAACCAAATTACAAATATTTACAGAGGAAAGTAATTGAAAGTTAATGGAAACACAATAAAACCAGGTAATGTAATAGAACATAAAAATGTATTGTGGGTAGCAACTAAAACAAGCCATGTAAAGCCCGGTAAAGGCGGAGCATTTGCACAAATTGAGCTAAGAAACTTGAAGGATGGATCAAAACTTAATGAACGCTTTAGGTCCTCTGAAAATGTAGAAAAGGTTATCTTAGACGAGACACCGCATGTATTTTTATACCAAGAAAATAATAATCTAATATTTATGAACAGTCAAACATTTGAGCAAATTACAGTAAATATTGATATGATAGGAGACCAAGCAGCTTTTTTACAAGATGGAATGAATGTTATTATAAATTTATATAATGAAAATCCCGTGTCCATTATCATGCCTGATAATTGTGTTGAAGAAATAATTGAAGCTGATGCTGTTATAAAAGGGCAAACAGTTTCCTCATCTTTTAAACCAGCAATTTTAAAGAATGGGGTCAAAGTAATGGTGCCTGGTCATATTGAAGTTGGAACTAAAATAGTAGTTAGACCTTCAGACGGTACTTACGTAGAAAAAGCTAAAACTTAGCAATAATACATATATCAAATATCTAATTTGGAGTGAGAATGAGTAATAAGTCACCACTTTTAAATATTATTTTCCAATCTTTAAATAAAGTAACAAGGAATGTTCTTAGAGATTTTGGAGAAATTGAAAATTTGCAAGTTTCTCCAAAATCTATTGACAACTTTGTATCAAGAACTGAAAACAAAATTTATTCTACACTACTGGAGGATTTAACTAAATCTAGGCCAATGTGGGGAATGAAATTAAATTCTATTGAAGAAAGTATTGAAGATAAATATTATTGGATAGTCGATACGTTAAACGGTCGATTTAACTTTTCTCATGCATTGCCGTATTTTTCTATTTCAATTTCAGTAGAATTCAATAATGAAATTCTATCTACTGTTATTCTAGATCCATTAAGAGACGAATTATTTTTTGCAGAAAAAGGTAAGGGATCCTATCTAAATGATAGGAGAATACGAGTTTCTCGAAGAAATTCAATAGGCTCATGCGTGTTTTCAATATATGACGATAGTCAAACAACAAACAACAAAATTACTAATAATATCTTTGAACCTATATATGACCTAGCATCTAAATACTCGTCAGTTACACGAGAATTTGGATCCTCGGCTCTAAACTTTGCATGGTTAGCTTCTGGAAAGATTGATTGTTTATTTACTAATAATTTAAACAAGAATCAAGTTGCGTGTGGAGAACTTTTAATAAAAGAATCTGGAGGATACTTAACCAACTTAAAATATATTAATGCTTACAAAACTTCCGGCGATTTATTAATTGGTGCAAACCCAACCTTACATAAAGAGCTACTTAAAAAGATTAATAATAAATTTTAAATTTTAGCAAATGCAATTAATAATTTTGTGTCATACAAAAGTCATGTTTTAATGATTTTATCTAGAATAAATGGGGATAAAAATGACAGATCCGAATAAATATGCTTTTAGAATGCTGCTTTTGTTAGTTGTTGTAATTATTTTAATTTCATTTTTATTTGTTCCTTTAAAGCATGCTTTTGAAGGCAACACTGCACTTAATAGTGTGATTATTAGTACTTTTATTTTAGGTACTATCTTTTCATTCCGGCAAACATTTCGTTTAAGCAAAGAGGCTAAATGGCTTAAATTTATTAAAAGAAAAGATAGTTTACTTCCTGCTAATGTTGCTCTTAAAATAAAGCCAATTCTTCTTGCGCCAGTAGCGGCTGTCCTTAGTGAAAATAGAAAAGATAACCCCTCATTATCTGCAAATTCATTGGGGACTATTCTTGACGGTGTTTCATCAAGATTAGATGAAAGTAGAGAAATTTTAAGATATATGATTGGACTTCTTGTCTTCCTAGGTCTGCTAGGAACATTTTGGGGACTGCTACAAACAATTTCATCTGTTTCTGGAGTTATAAATACAATTGATTTTAATATTGGTAATAATCCTAACGATGGTAACTCCTTATTTATGGATATTCAAAAAGGGTTGAGTGCTCCTCTTAATGGAATGTCTACAGCATTTTCTTCGTCCTTATTTGGTCTTGCTGGCTCACTTATTTTGGGATTTTTAGATCTTCAAGTTGGTCAGGCAAGCAATCGTTTCTTTAATGAACTAGAGGATTGGTTGTCTCAAATGGCTATTTTTACCGCAAGTGAAGGAGGAAGCACGGGTTTAAGTGAGGCGGCTGTAGAAAATTTAGCAATTGTATCCAAGCGCGCTAACCAAAATGAGAATGAAAGAGTAAGGATAACTGAAAATATAAACGAATTAACAATTGTTTTAAATCGACTTGTTGAAAAACTTGATGAAGATAGAAATGTAAAAGATCATTTAATTACTATTTCATCAATTCTTAAAAATTTAAGTGAACAAAATACTAATAGTATTTCAGAATTTCAATCTAATTTAACTCTAGAGTTAAGAGCCATTTCAAAACAATTATCAGAAATGGAAAAATCATATAACAAGCTGAATAATAAATGAAAATATTTTTAGATCTGAAGAATTAATTTGTAATGTTAAATAAAGTTAGAAGAAGACAAGTAGATTATACATGGCCAGGATTTGTAGACGCATTGGCTAGTTTATTGATGGTAATTATTTTTGTCTTAATGATATTTGTTTTGTCACAATTTTTTCTTTCACAAAAAATGACTGGTCAAGATGAAGCCCTAGTTGAGTTAAGGAACAATTTAGTAGAGTTAGGTGAAATGCTTTCTCTAGAAAGGCAAACAACAACAGAATTAACAACACAACTATCTTTGTTAGAAACTAAGATAGTAGAAGTTAAAAAAAATTTAAAAGATGAAAAAGAACTTGTAACTCAATTTAGAGAAGAACTAGCTGGTCAAAGCAACATTCTAAGCCTAAGTCAGAGTGAAATTGAAGACTTAAAAGAAAAACTAAAAATAAAGATACAAGATTCAGTTCTTTTAAAGAATAATCTTTCAGAGTTAGAGAAAAGAATAAATAAAAAAGATACAGACATAAATGAAAAGAATGAAACTATTAATGCAAACAAAAAAGAAATAAATGAATTAATATCTGCGTCTCTTAAATTACGAAATAAATTGTCTCAATTACAAACTCTTTTATCAGCCTACAAGGCAAAAGATAAAAAAGAAAAAGTTAAAACAATTAACATAGGAAAAGAAATGAATTCTGCTCTTGCTAAAAGAGTGGAAGAGCTTCAGAAATTCAAATCAGATTTTTTTGGTAGAGTAAGAGAACTTATCAAAGGACGTAAAGAGATAAGAATAGTAGGGGATAGATTTGTTTTTCAATCAGAAGTTCTCTTTAAAGTTGGTTCAGAAGAATTAGGCATTAAAGGAAAAGAAGAAATGGCTAAGCTTGCAATAACTTTAATGGATATAGAAAAATCATTACCTACTGATATTGATTGGATACTCCAAATCGATGGACACACAGATAATTTACCAGTAAAGAAAGGTCAGAATTATATAGATAATTGGGAGCTATCGACAAAAAGAGCTTTATCAGTTCTAAGATTTTTAATAAAGCAAGGTATTAAACCTGACAGGTTGTCTGCCTCAGGCTATGGAAGTTTTCAGCCAATTGATAAACAAAATACAAATATTGCAAGAGCAAAAAATAGAAGGATTGAAATGAAAATAACACAGAGCATAAAAACTAATCAATAAGAAAAAAATGTTAGAAAAACTAGTTAATAAATTTAAAGCAAATTCAATAAGGCATTTATTTATAATTTTTATTATATTCGCCATAAGTGGATCAGGTTCTTTATTTATATCCTCTCCAATTTTAATTGCACTTGGTTTAGATAAATTAATTACATTTTATCCCTTATATATTTTTGTAAGAATAATTTTAATTATTCCCATTTATCAATTTATATTAATTATAATAGCCTCACTTTTTGGGGAGTTTGATTATTTCTGGAAATTTGAGAAAAAGTTTCTTCAACGGCTTAGAATTATAAAATAATTCAAATGACTTGTATTTATTAAAATTTAGTTGTAGATAATTACCTACTAACTAGCTCAAGAGTTTAATATGAAAAAAAATATTCATCCTGATTATCACGAAATTACTATTATTATGACTGATGGAACTGAGTATAAAACTAAATCCACTATGGGAAAAGCTGGAGATACCCTAAAACTTGATATAGATCCAAAATCTCATCCTGCTTGGACAGGACAGCACAGAATATTAGATTCCGGTGGTCAAGTTGCTCGTTTTAATAAACGCTTTTCAGGCCTCGGAATTAAAACCGACTAATTCTCTATATAATGAAAATTACTAAATTTTAATAGTCTTTCTGTTAACTCCGTTAATAGTTTAATACGGTTAACTTTTATTTTATTATCTTCATGATTTACAATTATTTTTTCAAAAAATGAATGTATAACATAATGTAAATTGACAACTTCATTCAAAATAATTCCTTGATGTTCTTGATCTGTTAAATATTTTTTTAAATTAATATCTAAATTCTTGAATTTATCATAAATTTCTTGTTCCTCAGAACTTTCAAATAGATGAATATTAAGTTTAACGTTCGATATATCTAAGAGTTTATTAGATTTAATTATATTGTTTAATCTTTTGAAATTGACTAAAAATGTTTTGAAATCATTAGTATCTTTAACGTCGTTAAGGCATTTAACTCTTTCATACAAAATCGGAAATAAATAATTTTTAGACTCTTTTAAACTGATGACTGACTCAATGATATCATCTCTGAAATTTTGTTTTTTTAAAATAAATTTTACTTTATCGATTATAAAATCAATCAAATCTAGTTTGATTGTTTTTGATGAGTTTTCATAAGACTTGAGTGTTTCATTAAAAAGATCGTTTATTGAAATATTTAATTTTAATTTCATTAAAATTTGAACTATGGAATAACCTGCCCTTCTAAGAGCAAATGGATCTTTTGAGCCACTCGGCTTTTTATTTATTATGAAAAAACCTGTTAAATTATCAATGTTATCAACCATAGAAAGCATGCAACCAAGTTTAGTTTTAGGTATATCATTTGAAATACCCTTTGGTTTGTATTGATCAAAGATGGCATTTGAAATCTCATTTGGTTTTCCATTTAATTTAGTGTAATATCCTCCCATAATTCCTTGTAACTCTGGGAACTCTCCTACCATTTCTGAGACCAGATCAAATTTTGATAAAATACAAGCCTCTCTAGCTAAAGAAACATCTACTTTAAACAAACTAGAAAAATATTTAGAAACTGCTGATAATCTAATTGTTTTATCATGTAAAGAACCTAATCCTTCGTAAAATAAAACTTTTTTTAATTTCTCATTGAAATTTTCAATTTTAGTAGAAGTATCTGTTTTCCAGAAGAAATCTGCGTCAGACAATCTAGCTTTTAATACCCTTTCATTACCCTCAATTATACTTTTATCTATTTCTTTTTTAGGGATCGTATTTGAAACAAATAAGAATTTAGGTACTAAATTGTTTTTATCATCAATAATTGAAAAATATTTTTGATGAACTTTCATTGCAGTAGTTAAGACTTCTTTGGGCAAGTTCATAAATTGTTTATCGATAGTTCCAATTAAGACATTAGGAAATTCTACTAATCCTAAAACTTCGTCTAACAAGTAGTCATCATCTAATAATTTTATATGTTTGTCTTTTAATAATAATTTTGTGTCTTTAATTATTTTGTTTTTTCTTTTTTTTCTATCTAATATAATATAATTATTTTCTAACAATCTTTGGTATTCATCAATATTTTCCACTTCTATTTTTTTATTTTCATTTCTATGTCCAAAAGTATAAGTAGAAAAATTTAAAAATTTATTTTTATCTATTGCAACCTTTCCTTCTATTGGTTGATTGTTGAATAACAACAAAATATTTCTGAGTGGTCTAGCCCACCTCAATTCAGAATAAGCCCATCTTTGACTTTTAGGCCAAACGAAATTATTTATAATTTCGTTAATAATCTCTGGCAAAACTTCAGAAGTATTTATTCCATTAATTTGGTTAAGATAAAAATAAAATTTTCCATTTTTTGTATCTTTAATAATAATATCATTTTCTTGAATATTATTTGATTTTAAAAAACCATGAATAGCATTTTCGTTTGATCCAAATCTAGGGCCTCTTTTTTCAATTATTTGGTTTTTTTGTTTCAAATCTACATTTTTTATAATTACTGATAAATGTCTTGGACTGCAAAAGGTTGAAATTGGTCCATAACCTATATCCCTATTCATAAGTGACTTTTCAAATAGATTTGTTAACTGTTTTTCAGAGCCAATTTGCATTCTAGCTGGTATTTCTTCAGAGAAAAGTTCTAAGAGCAGGTTACCTTTTTCACCTTTATTCTTAGACATTTGATTTGTCCATCCATGCTAAACAACATGATCTTGACATATTTCTTACCCTCAAAATATAAGCTTGCCTTTCTGAAACAGAGATGACACCTCTTGCGTCCAATAAATTAAAAATATGACTTGCTTTAATACACTGGTCATAAGCAGGAAGAGGTAAAGGATTAATTTTATCATCTAGTAAAAATGAACATTCTTTTTCAGCATCGTTGAAATGTTGTATTAAAACAGATGAATTTGACTTTTCAAAATTATAAATTGAAAATTCCTTTTCTTGTTGTAAAAAAATATCTCCATAAGTTTTTCCACCTTTGTCTTTATCTAATCCATCCCAGTCTAAATTATAGACATTTTCAACTTTTTGAATAAACATTGCTAACCTTTCTAAACCATATGTAATTTCGCTTGCAACGGGTTTTACTTCTATTCCTCCAACTTGTTGAAAATATGTAAATTGAGTTATTTCCATACCATTGCACCAAATTTCCCAACCCAACCCTGAAGCACCTAATGTTGGGCTTTCCCAGTCATCTTCAACAAATCTGATATCATGATTTTTAGAATTTAAACCAACAGCATTTAAACTTTCCAAGTAAAGGTTTTGTACATCATCTGGAGATGGTTGAATAATAACTTGAAATTGATAATAATGTTGAAGTCTATTAGGATTTTCTCCATACCTTCCATCAGTTGGTCTACGACATGGTTGAAGATAAGCTGCTTTCCAAATAGGATCTGGACCCAGAACTCTCAAAACTGTAGCAGGATGAAATGTACCTGCACCAACTTCAGTGTCATAAGGTTGCAGTAAAACACAACCTTGGTCCATCCAGTAATTCTGCAGCTTTATAATAATATTTTGAAATGATTTATTTTTATCCATTGAAAAGCTTTTGACCTAATTATAATAATTTTATTCTATATTTGAATACTCATAAATAACTCAGATGATATCAAAATTAAACTTTTGAACATTCTTTATTGTTACACCGGTCACCTGTGCTCCATAAACCACACTTATCACATTTAAATGCGTCAATACCTTTTTTATTGGCATCTGATTTATTTTCATTTTTATTTCTAAAGTTAAGTTTTCTTTTTTCTATTATTTTAAAAATATACCATACTGAAACAAGAATAATTAATAGCCAAAAAATTTTACCTACAGAAAGCATCATTTTACAATCCAAACTTATTAAAAGCGCTTCTTTCTTCAACTTTATTAATCAACATATCTAAAGCTCCAGACAATAAACTTCCAAAACCAAAAAGCTTTTTCTTTGGTGCAAACTCTTTAATTTTTATATTTTCTCCGAACCTATCTTTTAAAACCGCTTTCATTTCACCAAAAGAATCTATTAGCCCAAGTTCTAAACTTTTTTCGCCTGACCAAAAAGCTCCAGTAAAAATTTCTTTATTTTCATTTGTAATTTTACTACCTCGTCTTGACTTAACAAATGTAATAAACTGATTATGTAATTCTTTTTGGATCCCTTTTAATCTTTTAACATCGTCTTTATT
>CABZSR010000004.1 GCA_902528415.1 uncultured SAR116 cluster alpha proteobacterium
AAATTTCAAGTCCTTCTAAAAGAAATTTAGCGGCACTAAAAGATGAAGAAGCAATAATAAAGGAGTTGGGTAATGCATACCATTCAACATGCCATTGACCAGTTGCTCTTTCATGGTCAAGAACCATAGCATCAAGCATTGACGAATGATGTTCCCGTAGCAGTTTTGAACAAGCTAACATTACCTCTGAAGAAATAGGATTTCTTTTCTGGGGCATTGTAGAAGAAGAACCTCTTCCATGAAGGAAAGGTTCAGCAACTTCCTGTGTTTCAGTTTGCATCATTAACATTACATCATAGGCTATTTTACCTAGCGAAGCTCCTACCAAAGCAAGCCAACCAGTTACTTCACAAAAGTTATCTCTAATTGAGTGCCAACTTACATCAGGCACATTCAAATTTAATTCGTCTGCTAATACTGATTGAGTTTTTAATCCATCAATTTCACCCAGCGAAGCAAGAGTTCCCGCAGCACCGAAGAATGAAAGATTAAACACACGAGCTTTAATTTCTTCTAGTCTTTTTATATGTCTATCAATACTAGACAACCAAGTTGATGCCTTATAGCCAAAAGATACTGGTAAGGCGTGTTGTAAGTGTGTTCTTCCTGCCATTGGGGTTTTTATGTGCTCATTGATAATTTTAACTAATGCATTTGAAATAGAATCTAAATCTGAAGATAGTAGTTTAAATCCTTCCCTTATTTGTATTACATCAGTAGTATCCATAATATCTTGGGTAGTAGCGCCCCAGTGACAGTATTGTCCATAACCATCACTTACATTATCGCTTAATTGCTCTACTACAGGTAAAATAGGGTAGCCAACAATTGATGTCCTCTTTTGTAGTTTTTCCCAATCAATTATATCTATTTTGGCTGCGTCACTTATTTTTTGTCCAGCTTCACTCGGTATAATACCTAGTTTAGACTGTGATCTTGCTAAAGCGGCTTCGACATCTAAATATAATTGAGTGGTTTTTTCATCTGAAAACAAATAATGCATTTCACTTGTTCCAAACATTTCACCCCATATTTTTGAATTAGTAACTAAGGCTGGCATTATTTATTTCCCTATCATTTTTTTTGATACCAAGAGGCAACTCTTTTCTCAAGAAAACTATTCAATCCCTCAGTTGCTTCGCTAGTCATTCTCTTTTGAGAATGCTCTAGTATTAAATCTTCAAATTTATTGTCTGATAATATTAAACCACTTTCAATTAGTACTCTCTTTTTTGTCATTTCCAGCGCACTAGGAGCACACATTAACAAACTTTCAATAATAGACTTCACAACATCATTCAGCTCACCTGTTTCACAAATCTGGTGGACTAGTCCAATATTCTTGGCTTCATGAGCATCAAAACGTTCGCAAGTTAACGCGTATCTTCTAACGTTCCTGACACCTATACTAGCATTTAGATGAGGAATAATGATTCCTGCCATTACACCCCATCTTGCTTCGGCAATAGAAAAAATAGCATCTTCGCTAGCAACTACAATATCAGCTGCAGCTGCAATACCAGTACCCCCTCCAAAGCAGCCTCCATGGATCATAGCTATAGTAGGTTTTGGGAATTCTGTAAGTCCCTTTATTGCAGAAGCTGTTTTTCTAGATACCTCTATATTTTCTTCTTTATTTAATTTACCAATCTCTTTTAGCCACTCTAAATCTGCACCACCTTGAAAGTGCTTTCCATTACCTCTTATAAGAACTACTCTAACATCATCATTATTATATAAAGATGTAAAACTTTTAATTAACTCGTCAATCATAGTTCCATTATAAGCATTGTTTCTTTCAGGACGATTTAAGATAACTTCGGCTATACCTCTGCTATCTATACTTGTTAAAACAACACCCTCACTCATTTTTCATCCTTCTAAATAAATTCAACAATTAACCTATTGTTTTAAGTCTAGAGCGGTTATGCAAGATTCTTTTATAGAAAACGCCCTAAGTCTTACAAAAACATTAAATTCATTTTTTAAAATATCACCCATTTTTTTTAGACATTTTTCCCTACTATTTATAGTTCTACTTTTTTTCTCTCTAAATTTCATTTCGCCATATAGTTTATAATTTGAAGTAAAGGTTTTGCTTTTAACCCAAATAATTTGACAATTATCTTCTTCAGCATCGAGTTCACTTATAATTATGTCTGTTATTTGTTTTTCAATAAATTTAATTTCTGACTTTTTAAAATTATAATCTAAGCTTTTATCGATATGTAAAATTAAAGAAGGCATATTGAAATTCCACTTATTTTGATATTTTATTAATTGATAATAATATATCTTTTATATTAAATAGTTTTTAATAATATTACTTTAAAAAAATTTGAGGTTCAGCAAATGAATAATGAAGAATTAGATATCAATCATTTAAATAAATGGCTTGGCAATATAGAAATGGTTACAGATTATCTTACACCAATTGTTGAACAAAGGTATAGGGCCACTCTAAACATTGATCCAGGTGACCCTGCAATTGGTGACACTGCGACTACTGGGTTACATTGGATGTTAGGTTGGAATTTAAAAAAGAATGATGAACTTGGTGTTGATTCTCATCCCGCACGTGGTGACTTTCTGCCACCAGTCCCACTGCCAAGAAGAATGTGGGCAGGAAGCCAAATTAAAGTTAAATCCCCTCTAAGAGTAGGTGATAAGGTAATAAAAAAATCTAAAGTAGCTGATATCAAATTAAAAGAAGGTCGAACAGGTAAGTTATGTTTTGTAACTGCAGAATATGAATATTTAGTTGATGACGACGTTCGTTTACATGAATCACATAATATTGTTTATCGTGATGTAACTAAGGCTGGGGGAGGGTCTGGAGTATCGGATGTTATACCAAAAGATGCAGATTTCACTGAAACAATTTTTATGCATCCAACTATTTTATTTCGTTATTCGGCAATTGGTTTTGTTGGGCACAGAATTCATTATGATTATCCATATACTAAAAATGAAGAAAATTATCCTGATTTAATAGTGCATGGTCCTCTACAAGCAACATTCTTACTTAGGGCTGCAGAAAAACTTAAGGGTAAACCTGTAACTTCTTTTAATCACAAAGTCATGGCTCCTGTTTTTGCGAATAGCGATTATATAATCGGCGCTAAAGACAATACAGACGGAAGTGTTACTTGTTGGGGAGCAGTCGAAGGCTCGGGCATGACCATGCAAGCTGAAGCTCATTTTGAATAAAATTATAGGAGGAAAACATGGTGTCGATAACAAAATTATTTGGTAGTTATGGTTGTAATTGTAAATTAGACAGCTTTAATGATGAAATGAGATTTTTTGCAAGAATGTCTATATTAGACTGGTGTGGTGTTGCCTATGCTGCAAAAAAAGAACCGGTTTCTAAAATCGTTTCTGATATGGTTAAAGAAGAAAATGGTGTTAACCAAGCAAGGGTAATTTCTACTGGTCATAAAGTTTCCTCCAGAGGAGCAGCCCTTGCTAATGGAGCAACAGGGCATGCATTAGATTATGATGACACGCATTTTCTTTTTGTAGGCCATCCGACTTCCTGTGCATTACCAGTTGCTTTGGCATTAGGTGAAGAATTAGGCTCTTCTATTGAAGATATATTACTTGCCTATATGGCAGGAGTGGAGGTTTCAACGAGAATAGGACATATTTTAGGATACTCTCATTATAATGCGGGCTTTCACCAAACCGCCACCAGTGGTTCGTTTGGTGCAACAATTGTTGCGTCAAAACTATTAGATTTGAATGAAGATCAAACAATAAATGCTCTTGGATTAGTATCCACAAGAGCTTCAGGAATAAAATCTCAATTTGGAACTATGGGTAAACCATTTCATGCCGGAATGGCTGCTTCAAATGGTATTGAAGCTGCTAAATTGTCAAAGCTTGGATTTGTATCAAAAGAAGATGGTATTGAATGTGAGCAGGGTTTTTTCTTAACACACGGTTGGGATAAAAAATTTCCTCCTAGAGCTATAGAAAATTTAGGAACAGATTTTTTATTTCCTGAAATCAAATACAAGTTCCATGCATGTTGTCACGGTCTACACTCTTTCTTAGAGGCGCTGGATGAGATGAAGTTAGAAAATAATTTTAACCCTGAGACAATAGAGGAAATCGCAATTGAGACTAACCCTTCATGGTTGAAAGTTTGTAATATTGAAGAGCCAAAAACAGGCTTGGAATCAAAATTTTCTTATAAATTAACTGCAGCCATGTCTATTTATGGCAAAGATACTTCTAATTTAGATACATATAGCGATGAAATTTGTTTTGATGATAATTTAAATAATATTAGAGATAAAGTAAGAGTGATACCCAATGATAATTTAAGCAACACTCAATCTTTAATTTCAATTAAGGATGGTTCTAGAAATGTCAAAAACAAACACGACTTGTCAGATAAAATTGAGAATAATATTCTAAAAACTAAAATAGTAAATAAGTCAGTTTCTTTACTTTCAGAGACCAAATCAAATCAAATTTCTAAAATATTAAACGCTCCTAATGAAAATAAAGTAGATGCTCTAGTTGATTGTTTGGTTAGCTAATGATTGCACAAAATTCATCTAAAGATTTAGAGGGTTTGTTGGTAGTAACAGTTGAACAAGCCGTTGCTGCTCCGTACACATCATGTAGACTAGCTGACGCAGGTGCTAGAGTAATTAAAGTTGAAAGACCAGAGGGAGATTTTGCCAGGAATTATGATAGTAACGCACTTGGCAATAGTGCCTATTTTGTTTGGTTAAATAGGGGCAAAGAATCAATTGCCTTAGATCTTAAAAATAAAGAAGATATGGCGGTTTTTGAAAATATTATTTCTAAATCAGATATTTTAATTCAAAACTTAGCCCCAGGTGCATTTGAACGCCTTGGTTTAGATTTAATAGAATTAAGATTAAAATATCCATCTTTAATTACATGTTCTATTTCTGGTTTTGGAGATGAAGGCCCTTATAAAAATCAAAAAGCCTATGACATGTTAATACAAGCTGAAACTGGAGTTATTGATATTACTGGTCTACCAGATAAAGAGGGATTTGATGGAAGAGCAAAAGTTGGTCCATCAGTTTGTGATATTTCTGCAGGTATGACCGCATATCAAGCAATTTTGCAAGCAATAATTAAAAGAAGTATAACTGGAAAAGGAAGACACATTTCAGTATCAATGTTTAATTCACTCGCTGATTGGATGAACCCTTTTTATTTAGGTTATGTTTATAATCAAAAAGTTCCCAAAAGAAATGGTATGACACACCCAATAATTGTCCCATATGGAGCGTATGCTTGTAAGGACAAGCTAACTTTATTGATAGCAATCCAAAATGACCGAGAATGGGCCAATTTGTGTAAAATAGTTTTGGATGATGAATTTATGGCAAATGATAATCGTTTTAAAACTAATTCCGATCGAGTGGCTAATAGAGAGCTAACAGAGAAAATTATTCAAGATAAATTTATGAAATTTGAACGAGAAGAATTAATTGGAAAACTTGAAGAAGCTAGTGTTGCTTATGGAAGAATTTCTGATATGGAACAATTAAAAAACCATCCACAAAATAACTTTCTAGAAATTGATACAAAAAATGGAAAGGTAAAAGTTTTAGGCCCTGGTGCTATACATGATAATTTTATACCAGATGTAAACAAAATGCCTGAATTAGATGAGCATGGCAAAATGATTAGAAGTGAATTTAGTTCTATATAAAATTATAAAAAATAGGAGTTTACTTTGAGAAGCATTTTATTTTTACCAACAGACAAAATTGAGAGATTACCTAAAGCTCTAGGATCTGGAGCGGACAAAGTTATTTTTGACTTAGAAGATGGTCTGGCTCACGATAAAAAAGCCCTTGGTAGATCTAATTTTGCTGATTTAGCAAATAGAAACTTTGATGGTCAACCGGACAAGTTTTTATTACGAATTAACGCCTTGGACACTGACGAATATCAAGATGATATAAAGATGTTAAAATCTCTATCAACTCTTCCTTATTCTATAGCCATCCCCAAAATAGAGTCTGCCGATGAGTGTAGAACTTTTTTAAAAGACCTTGGAACTAATATTTTAATATTACCACAAATAGAAACTCCACGGGGTATCGCAACAGTTGAGAGTTGGAATTGTTCAAATATAGAATTTTCTGGAATAGGATTTGGTTCAGCAGATTATTGCGCATCTACAGGTGGAGACATGGGTAAAGCTAGTTTAGCTTACGGTAGAGGTAAAATTATTAACGCTGCTGCTTTATACAATGCCGATGCCCTTGATGGTGTATGGTTAGATTTTAGAGATCCTGATGGTTGTAGAGAAGAAACCCAATATGTCAAAACTATGGGATTTAAAGGGCGGTTTGCAATTCATCCAGATCAAATTAAACCGATTCATGATGCTTACAGACCGACAAGTCAAGAATTAGAATGGGCAAAGGGTGTTTTAGAAGAAGCTAAAACTGCAGGTACTGGAGCCTTCAAATATCAGGGCAAAATGGTTGACGCACCAGTATTAGCAGTAGCTAGACAGATTATGTCAAGGGAGGATTAGATGGATGACAACACATACGGAATTAGAAAAATAGGGCCACAAAGGTATAGAGAAGATCCAGGCAGATATTTTGAAGATTTTCAAGTTGGTGATGTTTACGAACATTGGCCAGGTAGAACAGTAAGTGAAGCTGACAATATATGGTTTACCAACCTAACAATGAATACACACCCAATACATTTTGATGCAAATTATGCATCTAAGTCAGAATTTGGAAAATATTTAGTAAACTCTGCGTTCACATTGGCTCTAGTAACTGGAATGTGTGTTAGCGGTACAAGTCAAAAAGCTATTGCTAATTTGGGATGGGAAGAAATTAAAATCCCAGCACCTGTATTTGTTGGAGATACTTTATATTCTGAAACAGAAGTCTTAGACAAAAGAGAATCAAAATCCAGACCAACTCAAGGTATTGTTAAGGTTAGACATATTGGGAAAAATCAGGATAAAGTTGTCGTGATGGATATGGTTAGGTCTTTCCTTGTGGCTAAACGAGGGCATAGTGTTGTTGACAAAATTATAGAAGAAACCGCTAATTAAAGAGCAATATTAATGAGTTTACCTTTATCTGGCGTTAAAGTAATTGCCTTTGAACAGTACGGTGCAGGTCCATTTGGAACACAATATTTAGCGGATATGGGTGCAGACGTTATTAAAGTAGAGCCAGCAGGAACTAGCGGAGATTATTTGAGAGATATTGGCCCTTATTTTATAGATGGAGACAATAAGAATTCTGCATCTAGTATCTTTTTTCAGGCACTTAACAGAAACAAAAGAAGCATAACCTTGGATATATTAACCAAGGAAGGTAAAATTATACTCCAGAAATTAGTGGAAAATGCTGATGCTGTTTGTAACAATTTAAGAGGTGATGTTCCAGAAAAACTTGGAATAACTTATGAACAACTTAAACCATTTAATAAAGCTATTGTTGCTGCTCATTGTTCAGCATATGGAAGAGAAGGTCCTAGAAAAAATTGGCCTGGATATGATTATTTGATGCAGGCTGAGGCAGGCTATTTTTCATTAACAGGTGAGCCAAGTGGACCACCAACAAGATTTGGACTTTCAATTGTAGATTATATGTCAGGACTTACAATGTCCTTTGGTCTAGTGAGCGCTGTTTTGTCAGCAAGATCTCATGGTTTGGGAAGAGACGTAGATGTAAACTTGTTTGACACAGCTATGTTTAATCAAAGCTATATGGCTGCATGGACATTGAATACAGAGTTTAAAAGTGAAAGATTAGATAGATCGGCTCATCCCATTTTAGTTCCATGTCAATTATATAAAACAAAAGATGGCTGGATTTTTTTGATGTGTAATAAGGAGAGCTTTTGGCCAATATTGTGTAAAAAAATTGGTAGAGAAGATTTAAGTAAAGACCAAAGATTTGAAAACTTTGCTTGTAGACAAGAAAACCGAGACGAAATTACTAAAATTCTAGATAATGAATTAATGAAAAAAAACACATCAGATTGGTTGAAAGAATTTGGTGGAATAGTGCCAGCAGCGCCAATCTTAGATTTAAAAGAATCTCTTGAAAATCCATTTTTACAAGATAGAAAAAATATACAACATCTAAAAACTAAACGTGGCGAAGATATAAGTTTATTGAAAACCCCAGTTCATTTATCAGACACCAATTTTCGTGATAAAACTGCTCCAGAACTTGGCGACGATACGCATGACGTACTTGAGGAAATTGGTTATAATAAAGAACAAATAAGTAATTTTAAAAATAAAGGCATAATATAGTTTAAATTACATAACATATTAATCAATTTCTTCTATTTCATTGCAATTAAGGGTTTACCTCATTCATTTAAAGTTATAGTTTGTGATTCTAAATATTTGGAGGAAATTTTAATGAAATTTACTAAACTATCACTTTTGGGCGCAGTTAGTGCTGTGGCTCTTACGTTTGCAGCTGGAACTAACCTAGCTATTGCAGACGGACATTCAGTTAAACCTATTAAAATGCGTTGGGCTTCAGACCACTCTGGCCCCCCCCCATCCTGCTGCGATTGCGGAGATGTTCTTTGCTGAGCAGGTTGAGAAAAAAATTCCTGGAAGTAAAGTTCAAATTTATTGGGCTAAGTCTTTATATAATGTTCCTAAGGGAACACAGGCCTTAACCAAAGGTAACCTAGAGATGATGACAGGCCAGTTTGGAAAGACATCTAGTGTTGAGCCATATGCTAACACAATTGTTGGCGCTGGAAAGTTAACTACTCCTGGTGCAATTAATGGTCTAGACGGTACAAAAACTTTTGCACAACTTAAAAAGGTTTTTAATGACAAGCATGGAATAACAATTTTTGGTTCAGGACACCTAAGTATGTATATGGGTGCTGGTGCTGTAAAAAGTAGAATGTTAGTTCCTGGTGACTTTGCTGGAAAAAAAGTAAGAAGTATGGGTCCGGCTGAAAATGCTTTGTTAGGCGCATTAGGTGCTAATCCAACCACAATGGCTTTCGGTGATGTTCCACCTGCTCTGCAGACCGGAGTTATTGATGGATTGCTAACTAGTTTAGGTGGGTTTAATGCCACCAAGGAGCAAGCCCCTTACTTTACAGTTGCAGGTATCAACGGAATTGTAGGTGACTACTACTGGATGGGAGCATCTAACAAATGGTGGTCCACACTTGATAAAAAGCAACAAGCAGCCCTAGCTGATATCATAATGAATGATTTCATACCATATCAAAAAGCGATTAATTTTTGTAATGATAAGAGATTAGTTGATAAGTTTAAGGTTACTGACAAAAGTGCACCTGGTATTTATGTTATGAGTCCTGCTGAAGCTGGCGTATTACAGAAAAAAGAAGGTGGTGCTACAAACGACTGGATCAAAACTAAAGTTGACGATACCGGTGATAAAATGGTTGACCAATTTACTGCTGAAGCTAAGGCCTTAGTTGCAGCCAATCCTATGGGTTCAAGTGACTTAGAAAAGACTGACTGTTCAGCGTTTGCTTCTGATTTTGCTAAGTTTGCAAAGGGAACTCCTCTGTTTAAGAAAAAGTCTAGAAAATAATGTATCAAAGAAGGTCTGACAAAGTCAGACCTTCTTGATTTGAAAATTCATTATGGACAGCTTCTATAACATTTCTCATAAAATACAGGATTTGATAACTTCTATTTTGGGAAGATGTTCAGCAATTTTAATGATAGCTGTTACACTATTTGCATTAGCTGAAATTATTAGAAGATACATTTTTGGAGTTGTTTTTGAATGGGGCCAAGATGCTGTAATTTATATGATGGTTTCTTCGGTTGCATTTTATATATGCGTTACCCAAATTAACAGGAGCCATTTAGTTATGACTGCTGTTTTACAATTATTAAATGCTAAAGGGTTCCATCGAACAGTGGGTTTCTGTAAGATTTTTATCTCCATGTTTGTATCAGTTTTTACCGGATCTTTAACTTATACAGCTTATTCAACAATTGAGTACTCTATTCAAATTGGAGAAAGAACTGAGAGTTTGTTTTTTTATATGTGGCCATTCTACTTTGTACTAGCTATTGGCATGGGCTTGATGTCTCTGGTTGCTTTTTTGCAATTTATTGAAGATGTGCATAGTTACATCAAAGGTGATCATTTTACGGCTACAGTTGAAGCGGCAACCGATGTATAACATAATTAATTTAGGAAATTTATAATGTGGGCTCTTGGTGGATCTTTATTTACCCTTTTATTTGCAGGTGCTCCAATTGGAATTGCCCTTGCTGGCGCTACAGCACTTTTAGTTTTATTCGATGATTTCTTAACATACAGCACACTATTTGAAGCTTTTTTTAGTTTTCTTACAAAATATACATTAGTAGCAATACCATTTTTTATTTTTGCTGGGTTTTTAATGGAAAAAACAGGACTAGTAGCTGGTCTGTTTAGATTTGCTGATTCCGTTGTAGGATGGGTTCCTGGTGGATTTGCCTATGCCACTTTACTTGCAGCCGTTTTATTTGGAGCTATCTCAGGTTCTTCAACTGCTATGGCTGCTGCAATGAGTGTTATTGCATACCCTGAATTGATCAAAAGAGGCTATCCTAAATGGATGGCAGCAGGTGTAATAGCTTCGGCTGGTGGCATTGCTCTTTTAATACCTCCAAGTATTACTCTTATTTTATTTGGAGTAATTACAGAAATGTCTATAGTTGACTTGTTTTTTGCTGGGATTATTCCTGGTATAATGCTCGCTATTAGTGACGCTGTAATTATAGTAAGTGTTTCCCTGTTTATAAAATTACCAAGAGGTAAATTTGATTTATGTGAGGTATGGCGTTCATTTAGGGATGCTGTTCCTGCTTTACTAATGCCAGTGATTATTCTTGGAGGCTTATATGGCGGTTTGTTTACTCCTACAGAAGCGGGAGCAGCGGCAGCTAGTTATGCTCTCTTTTATGGATTAATTTTTAAACGCAAAACATTCGTTAAAGAGTTAATGCCCACAACTCTTAGAACAATGAACTTAACAGCAGTAGTTTTCTTTTTATTAGGTTGTGTGGGTATTTTCCAATTTTATCTTGCCAATATGGGTTGGCCGCAAATGATTGCAGAATGGGCCGGCGAACTAGGATTAACTCGTTTAGGCTTTTTATTTGCTTTGATGGGATCTTTGTTGTTTTTATCAATGTTTTTAACGGGCGTAGCTATTTTGGTATTAACTGTTCCTATTTACTTTCCTGTAGCATTAGCACTTGGTGTAGACCCGATCCATCTCGGAATACTAACTGCTCTTTGTATAGAGATTGGTAGTGTAATCCCTCCAGTTGGTTTAAATTTGTTTGCTGTAAGTGGTGTCACTGGTTTACCAGTAACTACAGTTATAAAAGGTTCATTCCCCTTTTGTATCTCTGATACGTGCGTTTTAATTATTGTACTTTTATTTCCTGCATTAGCTTTAACCCTGCCAGAGCTTTTAGTGGTATCTCACTTTAAGTAGGTATTCATAATAGTATTAGCATAATCTAAAAGTTGGTTATCATTTCCAAATTTTGTGACTAGCTGGCAGCCAATTGGCAGTTCTTTATCTCCCTTAAATAAAGGTAAGGTAACACAAGGGTTACCATTCAAGGACCATGTAGTATTAAACATAGGTGAGCCTGTATACCCGAGACCTGCAAGAGCTTCACCAGGAGCGCTTGGGGTGATAATCATGTCAATATCGTTAAAAATTAAATCTGTCTCATGTTTTAAAATACTTAGTTTTTTAAGGGCAATTTTATAGTGTTCATTGGTTACTTGATATCCATCATTTAATCTTCCGTTTCTCAACTGATCACTTAATTCGTCATAATGATTAAATCTTTCAAAAGATATAGATCTTTTAAACTCATAACCACTTATATCTAAATGTAATTCGTCTGCCTTAGATATTAATGCATCAATATTAAGGTCAATAATATTTAATTTATCTGTTCTAAGAATATCTACAAATGTCTCTAGGTTAGTCTGGGTAGATAAATCTGTATTATTCCAGTGAGGAGTTTTAACAAAACCAATTTTCAATTTCCTCAAGTCTAGATTTTGTGGTTTTACAATTTTTTCTTCTAATAAAATTGATCGAAAAAGAGATAAATCTTCTACTGACCTTGTCATTAGGCCCAATGTGTCAATTGAAGGAGAGTTTGGAAGAATTCCAGATTTATCAAAGTCCCCATATGTTGGTTTATAACCAATGACACCACAATAGGCTGCTGGTCTAATAACCGAACCAGTCGTCTGAGTTCCAAAACAAACTGGTGCCATCATGGAAGCAACAGCCGCTGCTGATCCAGAACTAGAGCCACCTGGAGTAAAGTCTTTATTATGTGGATTTGTTGTGAGGCCTGGCGCCCTATGTCCTAATTCTGTAGATACGGTTTTGCCCATAAACACACAACCGGCTTGCTTTGAGACAGCAACCGATGCAGCATCTCTTGCTGGAATATTATTTTTGTAAAAAGGTGTGCCAAAACCTGTAGGCACATTACTAGCATCTATAATATCTTTTATTCCAAATGGTATACCAAGTGCAATGTTGTTATTTTGTTCATCTAATTGTTTTGATTTTTTTAGTGCATTTTCTTCATCTAAATATATCCACGCTTTCACAATATCTTCTTTTTCTTTGATTCTTTCAAAGCAACTTAATACCCATTCATGTATGGAAAGATTTTTATTTCTTATAAGGTTAATTGCTTCACTTGCCGTTAATTCGAAAGGTTTTGTCATTTGTTTTCACTAAATAATTTTAAGATTGTATATACTACTGATTATTTTTTGGTTTTGTAAAATTAAATTATAGTTTAATATTTAATATGAATAAGGAGGAATAGATGGAAAATATGACTGAAAAATTTGCTGAATTTTGTGAGCAGTTGAAATATGAAGATCTTTCTCCAGAAGTTATTAAAAGAACAAAATTACTTATCTTGGATACTGTAGGTATTATTATCAGGGCCAGACATGACGCAGAATCAACATCTAGCTTAGTTTCTGCAATTGATAAATTAGAAATGAGCAATGGTAGCTGCCAAGTGTTTTCGGATAAAAAAACATATTCACCAAGCGCTGCAGCACTCTTAAATGGAACTTTAGCGCACTCTCTTGATTTTGACGACACACATGCTGAAGCCTCACTTCATTCAAGTGCGCCTATTTTATCAGCCGCGCTGGCAGCTGCGCAGATGAATAAATCATCTGGCCAAGAATTAATTACAGCATGTGTTGTTGGTTACGAAGTTCAGATAAGACTAGGTTTGGCTGGAGGATCTTCAGCGCATTATAAAAAAGGATTTCACCCTTCTGCAACATGCGGTATTTTTGGTGCGGCAGCTGCAGCAGGATACTTGATGGGATTAACTAAGGAGCAGTATATATCTGCCTTTGGTATTGCTTTAAGTCAATCTGCAGGGTCTATGCAATTTTTAACGGACGGTGCGTGGACTAAAAGATCTCATGTTGGGCAGGCTGCTCAAAATGGTTTAAGTTGTGCAATTATGGCTGGTGAAGGTTTCAAAGGTCCTTCACAAGCCTTCGAAGGACAATGGGGTTATTTACACTCTTATGCTTCAGGTGGTGATGTCAAAAAAGCAACAAACGGTCTTGGAGAAGAGTTTGAAACTCTCAATCTTGGTGTTAAACCCTATCCGTCATGTAGATATAGTCATGCTGCAATAGATGGATTAATAGAGTTGAAAAAAGAATTAAAATTTTCATCTGATGATTTAGATGATATTGATATCGGCTTGTCAGAAACTGCTTTGAACATAATTGGTTATCCATTAACTGACAAGCAACACCCTAAAAGTGTTGTTGATGGTCAGTTTTCGATGCCATTCTGTGCTGCAGTTACAGTTAAAAGTGGTGGATTGCAATGGGATGATTATAAAAATCATCTAAATAACAAAGATACACTCTCATTATGTAATAAAATAAAGGTAAGCCCTGACGAGGATGCAGAAAAATGTTGTCCTGAATATATGAGTGCCAAAGTAAAAGTTGTGGTAAAAGGAGAAAAATACGAAAAATTCGTAAAAATTCCTAAAGGAGAACCAGAAAACTTTATGGAGGACGTAGAATTTATATCAAAATTTAAGGGATTAACTGAGCCATATCTATCAAAACAAAGAGTCGATCAATTGACAGATTTAATGCTTAAAATTGATCAAGCTAACAATGTAAATTCAATTTTTGAATATAGTCAGATTGATATTTAGATTTATTAAGGAGTAAGTTTATGAATGATCAAAGAGTTCTAGAAGTCGAGCAAAAAAGTCCTGTTTCAGAAGAAGATAATCTTATTATAGACACAGTAAATAAGTTTCTTGAAAGAGATGTAAAGCCATTTGTTAAGGAGTTTGAATCAGAAGATAAATACCCTCAATTAATTGCTGATAAAATGGCAGATTTAGGTCTTTTTGGAGCAACGATATCCCCAGAATATGGAGGCTTGGGTTTATCGGCAGTTACTTATTCCAAAATTGTGGAAAATGTCTCTGCAGTGTGGATGTCTGTATCAGGTATTTTTAATTCTCATTTAATAATGTGTGCGGCTGTTGAGAGGTTTGGTTCCGAAGAGATGAAACAGTATTATCTTCCAAAGTTTGCATCCGGCGAAATAAGAGGTGGTATTGCATTAACTGAACCAGACTGTGGAACTGACCTCCAATCAATTAAAACAAAAGCAGAAAAAGTAGGCGATGACTACATCATAAATGGGACTAAAACTTGGATAACAAATTCAGTTCAGGGTTCAATTTTAGCAGTTTTAGTCAAGACTGACACAAATATTAAACCTGCCCATAAGGGAATGAGTTTAATACTTGTAGAAAAAAAGCACGGATTTGTAGCTAGAAAATTGAAAAAACTTGGATATAGAGGCATAGATACAGGAGAAGTGCAACTTGAAAATGTAAAGGTGCCTAAGTCTAACCTTATTGGTGAAATAGAAGGTAAGGGTTTACAGCAAATTTTAGCTGGCCTTGAGTTAGGTAGAATAAATGTAGCTGCAAGGGGTGTTGGAGTTGCTAGAGCATCTCTAGACGATTCTATAGAGTATGCTAAAACTAGGAAAACTTTTGGCAAGCCTATAAGTGAACATCAATCAATTCAAATTAAATTAGCAGAAATGGCGACTAAGCTTGAGGCGGCAAGGTTATTAACAGAGCAAGCCGCAAAAGCTTATGACTCAGGAAACAGGTCTGATTTGCAGGCAGGAATGGCTAAACTTTTTGCTACTGAAACGGCATTGTTTAATTCAACGGAAGCAATGAGAATTCATGGTGGATTTGGATATTCCCCAGAATATAATATTGAGAGATATTATAGGGACGCACCTCTATTAGCCATAGGTGAGGGTACTAACGAATTACAAAAACTTATTATTGCCAAGCAATTAGTTTCAGATAATTAAAAGTACTGATTATAAAAAATTGTTGTACTAAAAGCGCTTACCCCAACTAGTAATCCCATAATTGGTTTTTTGGGCATGCATAAAAATACGATTACCCCAATCACGAATGGTATTAATCTTTCAAGCATATTAGTTTGAGCTAAGGCGCCAGTAGGGAAGAAAATAATTCTAACCATCAATCCTGTAGTCATCGCAAAGGCAACAGCATTTATCCATTTTGCAAAAAGACTATCTTTATCGATTTTGCTAGATAATGTAACACCAAGAATTCTCCAAATGAAAATACCTAACCCTGCTATTAACAACATAAACCAAGGCATCAACTCCGGGCTAATGAATGAAAGATCATGCATAAGATTTACCTTTTTTCAGAAGATAATTAATTAAAAGTCCTAACGTTCCGCCGACCAATCCGCCAATAATTATACTCCAATCACCTATATATGGATAGAGAATGGGTCCTATTATGCCTCCGCTTACAACAGCAACCCTATAATAAAATTCTACAGCTCTTAACATTAAAATTGTTATATATAAGGGCATTATGAAAACAGGAATAGAGACAATATCAGTCGGCAGAATATCGTATAATTTAAAACCAATAATTGTTGTGAATGTATTAATAGTTATTAGAGCCAAACTTAGACCCCTAAAAAAACTTAAAAGATCTTTCTCTTGAAACTCATTTTTAATTTTTATTAATTCAGCCCAGCCAGTTGGACTTATGAGGTGTGCCCACAATAATTTTGAAATGAATGGTATTTTGTGACTATGAATATTCATTAAAGTCATACCAGACAAAACTAAAAAAAACTGTCTCATATTCGCCAGCAAGACTGTTGTGAAGAGCAAAAAAATTGGTGTTCCAGCAGTATATAGTGATACAAATATAACCATTCCTGGCATACTCCAAAGTACAATCAATGAACCAACGGTCAGATAAAGATCAAGACCAGCTTCACCAGCAAAAACACCAAAGCCAAACATAGCTGCACTCATCCCTATTCCAGGAAAACCAAAACCGGTTAAAATACCTTTTTTAAAGGGACTATAATTTTTCTTCATAAACTTATTTTTTTCTAAATTATTGTTTTGCTATTAGATCTATTTCAACCGACGCACCAACAGCAAGACCTGTCACACCAACACATGTTCTTGCAGGAAGTTTATTTTCGTCAAAATAAGATTTATAGATTTTATTTACTTTATCAAAATCTTGAAAATTTACTAAATAAACCCTTACAAATGTTACCCTTTCCAAAGATGAACCTGACTGTTTCAAGACGTCCATAAGGTTCTTCATAACTTGATGAGTTTGTTCTTCTACGTCATTACTAACTAGTACGTCTGGATTATTCGGTAATGTTGGCATCTGTCCAGTAACAAAAACAAAGTCACCTGCCTTTACAACATGGCTAAACGGACCTACTCTTTTAGGACCATTTTCAAATACTAAATGTTCTATATCCAATCGACTACTCCTAGTTAGATTTTGTTTGTCAAAAGAGTTATTTCAAATAAACTTATATTAACAGGGGGACTTTTCAATGAAATTTACAAATAAAACTGTGTTTATTACAGGTGCTGCTGGCGGTATAGGTCGTCAAACTGGATTAAGTTTTGCCAAGGAAGGTGCCAATGTAGCTGTTTCAGATTTAGATTTTGATATGGCTGAAAGAGTTGCAAATGAAATAAAATCTGCTGGTGGTATTGCAGAACCTTTCAAATTAGACGTAACAAATCAGAATGAAACAATTGAAACAATGAATAATGCCTACAACCATTTTGGAGGCTTAGACGTAGCATTTTGTAATGCTGGTATAAGAGAAATTATTTCTCCTTTAGAGTTATCTATCGAGGAATGGAGAAAGGTTATCGATATAAATGTTACTGGTGTTTTTATCACTGCTCAAACATTTGCAAAACACTGCATAAAAGAAAAAATAAAGGGTAACATAGTTATAACATCATCAACTTTAAGTGTAACCGCAGCACCTAATAGATGTGCTTATACTTCATCTAAACATGCTACAGCTGGAATGACCAAACAACTAGCAATCGACTTTGCTAAGTATGATATTAGAGTCAATGCAGTGGGGCCAGGTGTTATTCGGACACCTTTAACAGAAAGATATTTCCAAGATGAAGAAGCTTCTCAAAAAGTAAGAAACTTACACGCTATGAAACGTTGGGGAGAACCTAATGAGATTTCGAGTGCCGTTTTGTATTTAGCTAGTGAAGAAGCAAGCTTCTGTACAGGCACAAACTTAATTGTAGATGGTGGTTGGACAGCTGGTAAGGATTGGTAGTTAATTTATTTTTTCAAGAACTGGATGCAAGTATTTTAAAAACTCTTCTGGGTTTTCACTCATTGGAAAGTGACCAACATTCTTCATTTTTATCATTTCGATTCCTATAGTATCAGCAAGATATTTTGTTTCTTCTGGAGTTGCGGAATAATCATATTCACCTGTAAGTAAAAATATTGGACATTTTGAATTATCTATTTTTTTAATTTCTGTTCCAATATTTCCATCAAATTTATAAAAAAATAAATCCCCTTTAAAAATACCTGGTCCACCTTGCATATAATGCCACATAGTCTCAAACTTATCATTTTCAGGGCTAGTTGGAGCCATTAAACCATAAGCAATTCCACCACAGACTTCACCGCCATGTACATCTTGCCTATGAAGCCAACTAATATCGTAATAAGGATCTAAATGTCCGGCACTTTGAAGTCCTATTAGGGCTTTAAATTTTTCAGGGAAATTTATAGCTAGATGTAGAATGATTCTACCGCCTATTGAACAGCCCATAACAACCGGCTTAACTAATTCTAAACCGTCTATAAAGCTCATTATTTGAGAAATATATGACTCAGTTGAAAGTTTATAATGCCCAACTTGTGAATTTTCGGGAGGTGACGATTTACCATGCCATGGCATATCAAAAACTATAACACGAAATTTTTTCAATATTTTTTTATCGTTTAGAAGAGCTCTATATTGTCTTCCATCAGAGCCTGCAGTATGAAGACAAACTAAAGGAATACCCTCACCAGCCTCTTCCCAGTAAATTCTGTGTTTAACTCCGTCAATTTCAAACTTACCGTAATAACCAGTAATTGGTTCTTTTTCAATTTTCATTATTACTCTCCGTTGGTCTTAGAGAGGCAAGTAGCAATTTAAAGTATAGTAGGTGTGACATTAAGGGATGCAGATCTCCTTCAAATTTTAAAACCTTTCTTCTAAGCATTGCGATAATGTCATGCGATCCTGGTTGAGGAGTTGATTGCAAAAATTTCAACCACTCATTTTTTGAGGCTGTTAATTTAAAAATATAGCTTGGCATTACAAACGGTCCTTCTTCGACATTTGTTACATTGCCTTTTTCAATACTAATTAAATATTCATCATCAACAGTGCTTATCATAAAACATGTATTAAGGTACTGCGCCATAATTGAAAGTTGGCTTCGTCTTTCATTTTTTTCAATTAATGATTTAAACATACAAATCTCGAAATATATTTTGTAAAGATTGGCATATTATTAATTTATTACCAATTAGATTTTTTATTTGATATGTTAATAAATAATTATAGGTCTGGAGGATTAGATGAACGGAGCAGAAAGTTTAGTTGGCACTCTATTAGAAGGAAATGTAGACGTCTGTTTTACTAATCCAGGAACATCTGAAATGCATTTTGTAGCAGCTTTAGATAAATACGATAAAATGAGAAGTATTTTATGTCTATTTGAGGGTTGTGCTACAGGAGCAGCTGACGGTTACTTCAGGATGAAAAGAACTCCGGCCTCTACTTTACTACATTTGGGTCCTGGTTTGGCTAATGGTCTTGCAAATCTTCATAATGCAAAGAAGGCTAGTTCAGGAATAGTAAATATTGTTGGAGAGCACGCCCTTGATCATATAAAACTCAATGCTCCATTGACTTCGGATATTGAAGGAATAGCAAGACCTGTTTCTCATTGGGTTAAAACCAGTAAATCATCAAAAGATATTGCAGTTGATGGAGCTGAGGCGATTGAAATGGCAAATATTAATCCAGGCCAAATTGCTACTTTGATATTACCTGGTGACACTGCATGGAATGAAGGAAACGCAATTCAATCTATTAAGTTAAAAAATAAATATAGTACCGTTTCCTCAAATTTAATTGATGAAACTGTAATAGCTCTTCGTGAAGCTAAAAATCCCCTAATACTTGTAGGTGGTTCAGCGTTAGAAGAAAAAAATCTAATAAAGCTAGCAAAAGTAGCTGATAAAATAGGTTGTCCAATGAAAACAGATTGGTTTAATGCTCGATTAGATAAAGGTGCAGGAAGAATAAACTCAGTTAGAATACCTTATGTGGTTGATAAAGCTGTTGAAGTTCTAAAAGACTTTGACAGCATTATAATTATAGGAGCAAGGCGACCTGTTGCTTTTTTTGCATATCCAAATAAGCCAGGTGTGCTAACACAAGAAAGTACAAAGTTTATTGAAGTAGCTTCACTTTCAGATGACATAACTAGTGTCATTAATGAGTTATCAGATAAAGTGGGAATTAGTGATAATAAACCAAGCACAGTCTCAGAACTCAAAATTCCTGATATTCCAAGTGGCCCCATCAATCCAACTTCTCTTGGCATGGTTTTGGGTGCGCTTATTCCAGAAAATGCAATAGTTGTAGATGAATCTGTAACTACTGGAAGAGAATTTTTTTATCAAACAGCTGGTTCTCATCCACATACATGGCTTAACAATTGTGGAGGATCAATTGGTTTTGGAATGCCAGTTGCCATAGGTGCGGCAGTTGCATGCCCTGATCAAAAAGTTATTTCCTTAGAAGGAGATGGTAGTGCGATGTATACTGTCCAGTCTTTGTGGACTATGGCCAGAGAAAATTTAGACATAGTCGTATTAATATTCGCAAATCAGAGTTACAAAATTCTACAAGGTGAGTTAACGAACGTTGGGGTTGATAATCCAGGCAAATCAGCTTTGGAAATGTTATCTTTAAAAGATCCATCTTTAGACTGGGTATCAGTATCCAAGGGTATGGGAGTTGATGCAGTTCGAGTAGATAATATAGAAGACTTAGTAAAAAATTTTAAGCATGGATTAAAAGACAAAGGCCCATTCTTAATTGAAGTAATGATCTAAAGAATTTCAGCGTAACAAAATTGTAATAATTTAAGTCTATAAATACTAAGTTTTGAGAATTCATAAAGTTAGAATTGATGAATTTAAGGTAGATTCTTACTAAATGAAACTCAAAACCCCAATTTTTGAGGCTAAATTGTCTTTAAACCTAACAACAAAAAAAATTATTAGTCATAAAAAAGATAGATATTTTGATCGTGAAATTAGTTGGTTGTCTTTTAATGAAAGGGTTTTGCTTAAAGCGTATGATAAAGCAATCCCATTTGGTGAAAGATTAAGGTTTGTAAACATTTCATCAGAAAATTTAGATTAATTCTATATGGTTAGAATAGCTGGATTACTTCAGCTAATAAGTCAAGGCTCTAAAATAGTTCCAGAAACTGGAATGAGGGCAGATGAATTATTAAAATCTGTACTAAGTGCTTCCAAAGATTTAAAAAATAAACAACAAAAATGTTTGAAGTATTTATTAAATCAAAAAGAAGATTGTAATGTTTCAATTTTATTTGAAAATCAATGGAATAAAAATGAATTAAAGTGGCTTGAGGAATATTATGAACAAAATATTTTGCCACTTCTCACTCCAACTACATTAGACCCCGCACATCCTTTTCCATTTATTCAAAATAAAGGTAAGTGTGTGTTAATGGAAATGAAGGATACCAAAGGTAACAATATTAACTGCGTGGTTTTACTTCCTGATAATATTGATAGATTTATAAGGTTACCAGGTGAGCTCCAAAAATATGCAATGTTGGAAACACTAGTCACAAAGTTTGTTCATTTAATCTATCCAGAATATAAATTGTTAAAATCAGGCATGTTCAGAGTAGTAAGAGATGCTGAAATAGAAATAGATGACGAGGCAGACGATCTGATAGGACAATTTGAGTCTGCAATAAGAGCAAGAAAAAGGGGTGGAATCGTTTCTCTGATTTTTTCCCATGACTTATCCAAAACTGCACAGAAATTATTGACAAGAGAATTAAATATTCCTGAGAAACATATATTTGTAGCAGAAGGATTTGTTGGCATAAGTGACTTTACAGAAATAATAAATAATTTGCCCAAACAAGATTTATTCAAACCTTATAAACCTAGAATGCCACAAAGAATTTTGGATTTTAAAGGTGATTGTTTTTTAGCCATAAAGAATAAAGAAATAATAGTTCATCATCCTTATGAAAGTTTTGATGTTGTCTTAAGTTTACTTCAACAGGCAGCTGCTGATAAAAATGTTCTGACGATACGACAAACGTTATACAGGACTTCTCCTGAATCTCCTATTGTGGAAGCATTGGTGGCAGCTGCTGAGGCAGGTAAATCTGTTGTCGCAGTAATTGAATTAAAAGCTAGATTTGATGAAGAAAATAATGTGCAACTAGCTAGAATCCTAGAAAGAGCAGGTGCTCAAGTTGCTTATGGGTTAGTTGATTTAAAGGTACACGCAAAATTATCTTTAATAACAAGAAAAGAAGGAAAAAAATTAGTTTCTTATGCTCATTGTGGAACTGGTAATTACCATCCATATACTGCTAAAATTTACACAGATTTTTCATTATTTACTATGGATAAAAAAATATGTGAGGACGCAAGATCAGTTTTCAATTTTCTTACAAGTCATGTTCAACCAAAACAATTAAATAAGATGATAATCTCACCTAACTCCTCATTTGATTGGTTAGTGGAAAAAATTGATAATGAGATAGATAATACTAAAAAGGGTTTTGAAAGTGGAATTTGGATTAAATGCAATGCTATTGTCGATCAAAAAATTATTGAGAAACTATACGAAGCATCTAATGCAGATGTAAAAATTCATTTAATGGTTAGAGGCATTTGTTGTCTTCGCCCTAATGTTAAAGGGATGTCAGAAAATATTACAGTTTCAGCTATTATTGGAAGGTTCCTTGAACATGGAAGAATTTATGTTTTTGCAAATAAAGGAAAACTCCAATTTGAAAGTAATCTAGTTTATATATCTTCAGCTGACATAATGCCCAGGAATTTATACCATAGAGTTGAGGCTTTTATACCATTAGAAAACAAGACAGTCAGAAACCAAGTTCTTACACAAGTATTGCCTGCATTAATAAACGATATAAAAAATACTTGGCAATTAAATGAATATGGAGAATACTCCAAGAATGAGGACGAGGATAAGTCATTTTGTGCGCACACGTATTTTATGAATAACCCAAGTTTATCAGGACAGGGAAGCTTAGCTAAAATACACGAATGAATGAATTAGCATTAAGTTTTGATAAGAAATTAAGTAAATGTAAATTAGCAATAATTGATATTGGATCTAATTCCATTAGATTAGTAGTTTATCCTCAAAACGGTAAGTATCCTTTTCCCGTATTTGATGAAAGTCTAAACTGTAAACTTGGTGAGGGTTTATCGCAAACCAAAAAAATTTCAAACCAATCAATTTCGAGAGCTTTGTCTGCAATAAAACGCTTTGCATACATTGTGAAAACAATGTCAGTTAAACACCAGATACTTGTTGCAACTGCAGCAGTCAGAAATGCTAAAAATGCAGGTGAATTTCTTCGTCCTGCAGAAAAAATTTTAAATCATAAAATTAAAATTTTATCTTCCAAACAAGAAGCACACTATGCTTCTTTAGGTATCCTTAGTAATATGAAAGTAGACAATGGGCTTATAGCAGATCTAGGTGGTGGAAGTTTAGAACTTATTCTTATTCAAAATGGAAAAAATATTCACTCTACAAGTTTAGATATAGGCCACCTATCACAAATTTCTAATGAAGAAATTTGAAGTGAGATTCATAAAGTTGACTGGTTAAAAAATGCAAAAGATCTAACTTTATATGGAACAGGTGGAAGTTTTAGAGCTTTAGGTTCAGCATATATTAAAAATTACAACTATCCTCTTACATTATTGCATGGGTTAAATTTTAATAAAGAAAAAGCAACGATCCTTTTAGATCGAATAACAGACGAAAATCAGGACGTGCTAGGTGTCCCGTCTGTCAGAAAAGATACTATTTCTACTGCAGCTAATATAATCCTTAACTTAATTATCAAATCTGAAGTTCAGAATATAATAATAAGTGGAACTAGTATAAGAGACGGATTGATTGCAAAACTTAATAAAGAAAATAGAATAAATCCTGATAAAGTAGCTTATTATAAAGTGCTTGCTAAAAATCAAAGATTTAATGGCATGCAAACTAAAATTAAAAAAATATTTAACCCTATTTTCAAAAAAATAGCAGACAAAGATCTTGAGAGAGTATTTAAAATTAGTACTAATTTGTCTGATATTTCATGGAATGAACAACCTGACTTGAGGGGATATATTGCAGCAAATAAAATCTTATCACTACCTATTAGAGATTTGACGCATGTTGAAAGAGTATGGATGGCTAAAGTTGTTTATCATAGATAGAGGCATGAAAGAGAAAAAACAAATTGAAAAATCAATTATAAACTTACTAACAGAAGAACAAAAAGTGTCTTCTTATGCAGTTGGCTTGGGTCTACGATTTATTTATATTTTTTGTGGTGGACACCCAAAAAACTTAGAAAAAATAAAATTAAAAATTAAAAAAAATAAACTCATATGTAAGATAAAGCCAGAGGCAAAGTCTCTTATGGATAAAGAAGTCGAGAGAAGATTAAAGAATTTTGCTAACGTTTCCAATTTAAATTATGAGATAGTTTAAATTAAGTATTATTAATAAATAATTTTTTAAACTAATAATCATAATTTAGGAAAAACATTATAGACACCTTCATTATAATTGCAGTTCTATTTGCTGCATTCTTGCACGCGCTTTGGAACTTTATTTTAAGGGGTTCTGAAGATAAATTATTAAGTATGACTTCAGTCGTTCTAGGTCATATACCATTTGCCCTAATTGGAATTTTAGTTTTTGGTCTTCCTAATTCAAATGGTTTAAGTTACATATTAATAAGTGCATTACTCCATTTTTTTTATCAAATATTTCTTCTAAATGCATATAAATTTGGTGAATTGTCAGAAATTTATCCAATTGCAAGGGGGTTGTCTCCTCTATTAATTATTACTATCAGTTTGTTGTTCTTTGAAGAAAATATATCTTCTCACGAAGTGGTAGGAATATTTCTTATTTCACTTTCTTTGATAATTTATGGATTAAAACAATTCCTAAGCCGTGATTCTAGTGTAAAGGGTTTCAGCTTAGCTATTATAACAGGTTGCTTTATTGCTAGTTATTCAATTGTAGATGGTTATGGAGCAAGAGTAACACAAAATCCAATTGGTTTTTATAGTACGATGACTTTGATTAATGGTTTAATTTTTTACTTTTATGCTAAATGGAAAGATAGAGACATAATAAAAAGAATCTTCATTAGTGGAAAACGCTCATTTTTTATTGGTGGAACTGCATCATATGCAGCTTATGGTATTGTAGTTTGGGCATGCTTGTTTCTACCCATTGCTGTTGTATCTTCCATTAGGGAAACTTCAATTTTATTTGCAATTTTATTAGGTTTGTTTTTTTTAAAAGAGAAGATCAATTTAATAAAATCATTTTTGATTGTAGGTTTGTTTTTGGGTCTTTTATTTCTGAGAGTTGGATAAACAGTACTCAAATCAAAAAAGTTAAATATAGTTAAATATAATCAAATATACATGTTAGATTATAAATTCTTTAAGTTTCATGGAAGTTTAAGTTTTGGATATTTTAAATAACGGTAATGAAATTTCCATCATAGTTGCTATTGCATTTTTTTTAGCTGGGGTTGTAAAAGGCGTAATTGGAATTGGTCTTCCTACTACTGCTATAACAATAATGACGTTTTTCATTTCACCATTAATGGCTTTAGGACTTAATCTTATACCTATGACCGTTACCAATATTTGGCAATTCAGTAAGGCGGATAATCCAAAAAAAATAGTAGCTAACTATAAATACTTTGCAATTACACTGGTAATTTGCATTTTGATAACTTCATTTCATGCAAACCAAATCGGCGATAATGTTGTAAGAATAATTTTTGCATGTGCGGTTTTGTTGTTCGTAAGTGTAAATTTCTTTGGTTTTAACTTTAAAATGAACCCAAAACATGATGTGTTTTGGCAAAGTAGCTTAGGAACCTTAGGTGGAATATTTGGAGGGGCAGCGTCAATTTGGGCTGTTCCAGTCACAATGTATCTTTTGATGAAAAATGTTAAACCTAAACATTTTGTAGATGTTAGTGGTTTTTTAATTACAATTGGATGTATTCCTGTTTCTGTTGGGTATATTGCCACAGGTGTATTTCAACCAAATATGTTTATTTATGGAGCACTTGGTTCTGTAACAGCTGTGATAGGCTTCCAGATTGGTGAAAAGTTAAGAAATAAAATAAATGCAAAAACATTTAAAAACTTATTACTTATATTTTTTAGTATTGCAGCTTTAAAAATGATAATTCAATCTCTCGCGGAATTTGAAGTATTTATTTAGAATAGCTTTATTAGATAATTTTAATTTCAACCTCAGATAAATTGCCCACTTTATAAATAATATGGTCTCCTCTTTGTGGTGCTCGTGTTTTAATTACACTACCAGTAATTATAACACTACCTTTAGGAATTGTCCGTCCATGAGAGAGTAGTAAATTAGCAACCCAAGATAATGACTCTAAGGGATTTGCGTCTTTAATCATTGCATTTTGTGGAGGCTCATCATTCCAAAGTAGTTGAGATTTAATAATATCAAGATCTAAATTTTCCCAGTTTGGAAGTTCTTTACCCAAAACTATTCCTGAGCACCAGGCATTGTCTGTAATCATAGTCAAAGCGTTTACATTGGAGTAATCGGCATTCCTGTCTATTATAAGTTCAAATGCAGGCGAAAGTGACTTGATATATTGCCTTATATTATTTTTATCAAATGAACCCATTTCAGGCTTTAAATCTTCGGATAAAGTAACAGCTATTTCAAACTCTAATCCTAACCCGTGAAATTTACTAAGTTCAAATGTGGAAGGACTACTCTTTATTTCATTTGCAAAAATTCCGCCAGCTATAGGATGATCTATGCCGCATAATTCTTGTTGGATCCTAGAAGCCAAAGCTATTTTAAACCCTCCTAATTCTCCTCGATCAGAGTTTTTTTGAAAAACTTGTTGTACCTTATAGGCTTCATCAAAACCTTTCGGCATCAACGTTTCAGGTAAGTTTTGAAAGGTTTGTTTTGAGTTATGTTGATCCAACATAAATTGTGCTATTTGTTCTAATCTATCCATAAAGCACCCCTTAAGATTTAAAAATGTTTATTTTATAATAATATCCTATAAAAAATTTCTGTTCTTAGAAAGTTTTGTTTGATAAAATAAATATATCTTTTCTATTTTTTTTGGAGTTTTTGTTGTTAGACAGTCATATCTTTAACGTTCGAAATGAAGTAGATAATTGGCTTTTAAGTTTTAACGAAGCTATATCTGATAAACATAATAAAAAAGATTCTATTGAAAATCTTAATAAATTGTTTTTTGAAGATTGCCATTGGAGAGACATATTGGCGCTGACTTGGCAGATTCAAACAATATCCGGCAAACAGAATATAATTCCTAAACTTTATGATAAGGTTTTAGATGTTACCGCAAGAGACTTTACTATCGACCCTCAAAGAACTCAACCTAGGGAAGTTATTAGAGCTGGTAAAAATGTAATAGAAGTAATTTTAAAATTTAAAACAAAATTTGGACATTGTGAGGGTGTCGTAAGACTATACGAAGACCTTGAGGCTCCAAGAATGTTTAAAGCATGGAGTTTTCTTACAGCTTTAAGTAACCTCAATTCTTCATTTAACAAGAAAGAAGATGAATATGAAAACACCTTAGAGGGCCCCAATTGGTTAGATGTCAGAACAGAAGATAGGTTATATAAAGATAGAGACCCTGAAGTTTTAGTTGTTGGGAGTGGACAAGCTGGCTTATCAATTGCTGCAAGATTAAAGCAACAAAATATCGACACCCTTGTTATAGATAAAAATGAAAGGGTAGGGGATAACTGGAGAAATAGGTATCACTCTCTAAAATTGCATAATCAGACACATGTAAATCACCTTCCTTACATGCCATTTCCGCCTACCTGGCCAACATATATTCCTAAAGATAAATTAGCAGGATGGTTTGAGTATTATGCTGAGAGTATGGAGTTAAATGTTTGGACAAAAACGACTTTTATTAGTGCAGAATATGACGAAGCCAAAAAAAATTGGAAGGTTATACTTAGATTATCTGATGGTAATGAAAGGATATTGAAGCCTAAGCATATAGTAATGGCTGTAGGTGTAAGCTCAGTTCCTAATCTCAATAAAATTCCTGGAATGGAAGGATATAAGGGTAAGGTAATACACTCTACAGACTACAGTAGCGGTAGAGATTATAAAGGTAAAAATGTATTGGTGTATGGAACAGGTACTAGTGCCCATGATGTTGCACAAGATTTATATGTCCATGGTGCAAATGTTAAAGTAGTCCAGAGATCACCATCTATGGTTGTTAATGTTGAGCCGAGCGCACAACTACCTTATCAATTATATAAAGAAGGTCCCAACACAGACGATTGTGATTTAATTACTATTTCAACTCCTCTTGATGTTCTGAAAAAAACACATCAACTTCTCACACAAAAAACAAAAGAGATTGATAAGCCTTTATTGGATAAATTAGAAGAAGTTGGATTTAGATTAGAATACGGTGAAGAAAATACTGGATGGCAATTTAAATATTTAACCAGAGGTGGTGGTTATTATTTTAATGTAGGAGCATCTGATTTAATAGCTAATGGAAAGATTAAAGTAATACAATTTTCAGATATCTCTAATTTTAATCCTTCAGGAATAGAGATGAAATCAGGCGAAAATTTTGAAATTGATTTGATGGTCACCGCAACCGGTTACAAAGGTCAAGAATATGTGGTTGAAAAGTTTTTTGGAAAATCAGTTGTTGAAAAGATTGGACCTATTTGGGGGTTTGATAACAATAGACAAGAACTAAGAAATATGTGGATGCAGACTAAACAACCTGGATTATGGTTTCATGCAGGAAGTTTAGCTCAATGCAGAATTTTTTCAAAATTTTTAGCTTTACAAATTAAAGCAATCAAAGAGGGTATACTGAATTAATTTGATAAATCTTAAGGTCTAATTTTAACACCAGAAAGTTTTTCGTACGTAAGAGCAACGTTGCTCATATCAGCTTCTTCACCAAATTCATCTATTGTAGTTTTTAAAAGCTCTTGAGATAATTGTCCTAGTGGAATTTCAACTTGATTAGCGTCAGCAATTTTAGCTGCAACACCAGCATCCTTTTTCATCAAACCAGTACTGAAACCTTGGATCATTTTTCCAGAAAGAATATTGTCCGGAAGTGTGATTTCTGTTGCATAGTTTCTTCCAGAACTCTTCTGGATAATATTAACTGCTTTTTTAGGCTCAACACCGTCTTTTACAAGCATGGAGATAACTTCGAATGTAGCCATTCTACATATTAAATTGAGTAAGTTGTTACCCGCTTTGATTGAATGTCCTGATCCAATCTCTCCTGCATAGAATATATTTGAACTGATATCGTCCATTATAGGTTTAATAGTAGAAAATTGATCTTCAGTTCCACCTACCATTATAGCTATATTGCCTTGGTTAGCTCCTTTGGGCCCCCCACTTACTGGAGCATCTATAAAATTAATATCTTTTTGTTTAAGAGCCTTAGAAATTTTTCTGGTAATTTCTGGCTCTCCTGTTGTCATATCAATAATGTACGTATCCTTCTTAACAGATTTTATTAATCCATTATATCCATTTACAACTTTTTCTACAATAGCACTGGTTGGTAAACATAAAAAAATTCGTGAAGTTTGCGAGGCTAATTCAGCAGGATTAGAACAAGCCGATGCTCCTTTGTCTGTAAAGTATTTAATATTATTTTCATCAAGATCATGAACAAAAAGCTGGTACTTTTTAAGCAATCTTTCAGCAAGGGGGGCACCCATGTTACCTAAGCCAATAAATCCTATTTTTTCCATGAGAATCTCCTGAGGCAGTACTCATTAATTTAGGAAAAAGTACCAAAAATATTTTTATTAAAACAGTCTCGTTTACTTATTTTATCATACCAAAGTTTTAAATTTGTCAAATTAGGACGCTCTATCGGCAAAGAATTATACCTATAGGAAGCAACACCCATAATAATATCTGACATACCAAAACTATTATTTAAGATATACTCCCGGTCGTTCAAAAAATTATCAAAGATTTCAAATTTTTTATTCAATAAAACAACATTCTTATCAATAAGCTCTTGATCCCGATCTTCAGGAGGGTTTCTTACTAATCCCCAGAAGATTGGCGTCATATTCAATTGTAAGTCAGTTGCTTGAAATTCCATCCACTGCTCAGCAATTGCTATATCTTCTGCTTTTGATATTTCGTAAACATCAGTATATTTTCTATAAAGATATCTTACAATGCTGTTCGATTGATTAATTATAGTACCATTATGATCTAAAGTAGGAACAATCAGTTGAGGGTTTAATTTATCATAGTTTTCTACATTAACAGTTCCAAACTTTCCATGCTCATCATGCCACTTAAATTCAATATTTAGTTCGCAAAGAGCCCACGAAACTTTCTGAACATTAATAGAGTTTCGTCTTCCGTATAATTGTATCAAGAAATTGTCCTTTTTATTTCATTACAGATAGGGGAGTGGAGCTTAAGTTTTGAACAAGTATAGAATTTCTATCTACAAGTTTTGCGACTGTAGGAGCAATGTTTTCTAACCACTCTTTGCTTTCATAAACATCTTTATAAAGCTTTACTTTTTCCTCCTGATTTTCAAATCTTCTGATCCAAACATAGGTATTGCCTTTTTCTTCAGAATTCATAACGCGTTCGCCATTTTCCAAAGCAAATTGATCGGAACTATCCATCACAAAACTGCCATGAATAACCATACCTTTTTCCACTTGAAAAGGCATGATAGTTTTTTCCATATATGATACCCATTCATCCATTTTTCCTGGAGAAATTTGATAAATTCTTAATTCAAAAAACGCACTCATTACAACACTCCATTAAAGTAATTAAACATAAACATTATATAATTAAATTTAATTATTCAAATTTTCATTTATATTAATCCTATTAGTTTTTGAGGAGGTGAGTAATGAATTATACAGAAGGATGTTTTGTTGGAAGAATTTGGAACACTGCACAAGGTGGCCCTTGTTTAGTGACTATAAAAGACAACTATGTATATGACATAACATCTAAAGAAATTCCCACTATAAGAGATTTACTTGAGCTAAAGGATGTCAAAGAATATATAGACCGTTGTGAGAGTACTAAACTAGTTTCTACTGAAATTCTATTTCAATCCAGCATGAAAAAAAACTCAGATATATCTCTGCTCGCTCCCTGTGATTTCCAAGCTATTAAAGCGTGTGGTGTTACGTTTGCTAAATCTATGGTTGAAAGAGTTATTGAAGAAAGAGCAGCAGGTGATCCCAAGAAAGCAGAAAGTCTAAGAAGTCATATTGGGGGATTAATTGGCGATAGCTTGCAAAATATCATTCCTGGATCACAAAAAGCTAATGAAGTAAAAAAAGCGCTTATTAGCGAAGGCTTATGGTCACAATATTTAGAGGTTGGAATAGGTAAAGATGCTGAAGTTTTTACTAAGGCTCAAACTTTATCATCTGTTGGTTTTGGAGCAGAAGTTGGTTTAAATCCAATTTCTAATTGGAATAATCCTGAGCCCGAAATTGTTTTAGCAGTTAATAGTAAAGGAGTAATTAAAGGAGCTACTCTTGGTAATGATGTTAATTTAAGAGATGTAGAAGGGCGTTCTGCTCTCCTTTTAGGCAAAGCAAAAGATAATAATGCCTCTTGTTCAATAGGACCATTTATAAGAATTTTTGATGAAAGCTACACCCTTAATGACATGAAATCAGCCCATATATCTCTCAAAGTCGAGGGTAAAGATGATTATGTGCTTAATGGTTCAAGCTCTATGTCTGAAATAAGTAGAGATCCAGAAGATCTTGTAAGTCAAACTATAGGTAGACATCATCAATATCCAGACGGATTTATGTTGTTTTTGGGTACTTTATTCGCCCCTACAGAAGATAGAGATGTTGTTGGTGAAGGCTTTACTCATAAAATAGGAGACAAAGTAACAATTTCAGAACCTAATTTGGGAGAATTAATAAATTATGTGAACTTATCCACAGTTTGTCCACAGTGGGATTTTGGAATAGCTTCAATGATAAAGAATTTAAGTCAAAGAGACCTTTTATAAATAATTAAGGATTTTAAGATGAATGACTCAATAAAAGGTTCTCTCGCAGGTGTTAAAGTTATTGACTTTTCTACTCTCTTACCGGGACCACTTGCAAGTTTGTTTTTAGCAGAAACTGGTGCAGAAGTTATTAAAATTGAAAGACCTGAGTTTGGTGATGAGATAAGGTTGTCTCAGCCTAAATGGAATGATCAAAGTGTATCTTTTTCAATGCTTAATAGAGGAAAGAAGAGTTTATCATTAGATCTTAAAGATTCAAAAAATTTGAAAATTTTGGAGCCAATAATTAGAGAGACTGATATTATAATTGAACAATTTAGACCGGGCGTTATGAAAAGGCTTGGATTAGATTATGCAACTATAAAAGAAATTAATAAGAAAATAATTTATGTTTCCATAACTGGCTATGGACAGAAAGGTCCTAAAAGTATGGTAGCTGGTCATGATCTAAATTACATTGGAAACACAGGTTTGTTAAGCTTAAGTATGGGAAGTAGTGACAAGACAGTAGTCCCTCCAGGATTAATCGCTGATATAGCAGGTGGATCATATCCGGCCGTTATAAATATTTTGTTGGCTCTTAGAAAGAGAGATATAAACCAGGAAGGATCGTACATTGATATTTCAATGACAGACAATCTATTCCCTTTTATGTTTTGGGGGTTAGGCTCTGGCTTTTCACAAAACACTTGGCCCGGTAACTCTGACTCAACTTTATCTGGGGGATCTCCTAGATATAATATTTATGAGACTAGAGATGGTGGTTATTTGGCGGCTGCACCTTTAGAAGACAGGTTTTGGAATAAGTTTTGTGACGCAATAGATTTACCTAAAATATATATAAATATGAATGATAATCCAAAGAAAGTTATTCAGGGAATCAGAGATATAATTAAATTAAAAAATAAAGATCATTGGTTTGATGTTTTTGAAAAAGCTGATTGTTGTTGTTCTATAGTTAAATCTTTGGAAGAAGCTATAAATGACAACCATTTTAAAGTAAGGGAGATTTTTTCAAGAAAAATTTTAAGTGAAGAAGGACACGAAATACCTGCCTTACCTGTTCCTATAGACAACCAATTTAGAAAAGGTAAAATAGGGGAAAAAGCACCAAAACTTGGTGTTCATAATGATTTATTTTTTTAGTAAAATAATCATTAACTTGACCTAGTCAATTCATGTTGTCACAGTAATGGGATAAGAAGCCAGTTTTTGGTTTAGCTTTTGGAGATATATTATGAAAAGATTGAATGATTTAGAATCTTATTGGATGCCATTTACTGCCAATAGGGATTTTAAAAAAGACCCTAGGATGGTTGTTTCAGCTGATGGCATGTATTACAAAAGTGAAACTGGCAAAGATATTTTAGACAGTGCTGCTGGATTATGGTGTGTCAATGCAGGACATAATAGACCAGAGATTACATCTGCAATTTCTCAACAAGCGGCTACTTTAGATTTTGCCCCAAGTTTTCAATATGGACATCCAAAAGCTTTTGAATTAGCAAGTCGTGTTGCTGACTTATTTCCTAAGGGTTTAGATCATGTCTTTTTTACAAATTCTGGTTCAGAGGCTGTAGATAGCACTCTTAAAATTGCTTTAGCTTACCATAGGGCTAGAGGAAAAGGGACAAAGACAAGATTAATTGGTCGTGAAAGAGGATATCATGGTGTAGGTTTTGGGGGAATCTCTGTTGGAGGTATGCCAAGAAATAGACAATATTTTGGAACACTACTCTCTGGAGTTGATCATATATCTCACACTCACCTGCCAGATAAAAATAAATTTTGTAAAGGGTCTCCTGAACATGGTGATTATTTGGCTGACACTTTAGAAAACATTGTAACTCTTCACGATGCATCCACAATTGCTTCAGTAATTGTTGAGCCAATAGCAGGATCAACAGGGGTTCTTCCACCACCTAAAAATTACTTAAAAAGATTAAGAGAAATTTGTGATAAGCATGATATTTTATTAATTTTTGATGAAGTAATAACTGGTTTTGGTCGTTTAGGAAAAGCCACCGCTTCAGAATATTTTGGAGTTACACCTGACATAATATCATGTGCTAAGGCAATTACCAATGGTATAATTCCAATGGGAGCTGCTGTAGTATCCAAAGAAATATACGATACTATGATGGATGAAGCCGATATGCCAATAGAGCTTTTTCATGGATATACGTATTCTGGACACCCAATTGCCTCAGCAGCAGGTCTAGCTACCTTGGACATCTATAGAGACGAAGATTTATTCAATAAAGCAGGTAAAACAGCAAAGTATTTGGAAAATGTAATTCATCAACTTAAAAATGATAAAAATGTCATTGATATCAGAAATTTAGGATTGGTCGCTGCTATAGAGATTGCTCCAAGGCCAGGAGCGGTTGGTGCTCGTGGTTATGAAGCTATGAAAAAAGCTTGGCACAAAGGTCTGATGTTAAGAGTTACAGGAGATACTCTAGCTTTTTCACCGCCGTTAATAGCAGAAAAACATGACATTGATAAAATTTTTGAAATTGTTCAATCTGTTCTTAAAGATTTAGACTAAATTTTTTATACTATTGATAGGAACCTTTATATACACACTACCGTTGTCTTCTGGTGGTGGTAGGTTACCGGCTCTCATGTTCACTTGAATTGAAGGAATAATAAGTTTTGGCATGTTTAGTGTTTTATCTCTAGCTTCTCTGATCTTAACAAACTCATCTTCTAAAATTGATGTTTTAACATGAACATTATTTTCTTTCTGTTCACCAACTGTTGTTGACCATTTAACTTCTCTTGAAGAAGGTGGGTAATCGTGACAAACAAAAATTCTTGTTTCATCAGGATAACTTAATATTTTCTGTATTGATCTATAAAGCTGGCGGGCATCTCCACCTGGAAAGTCTGCTCTTGCACTACCTAAGTCAGGCATAAATAATGTGTCACCTACAAAAATAGAGTTTCCAATAACATGAGCCGTACACGCAGGGGTATGGCCTGGTGTATTAATGACTTTACAATTTATATTTCCAATTTTGTACTCATCATTATCTTTAAACAGTTTATCAAATTGACTACCATCTATTTGAAACTCAGTACCAGCATTAAATGTTTTCCCAAAAATATTTTGAATATCTGAAATTTTTTCAGATATCCCTATCTTACCTCCAAGTTTTTTTTTTATATAAGGAGAAGCAGATAAGTGATCTGCGTGGACGTGAGTCTCAATTAGCCATTCTACATTTAATTTATTATGATCAACATAAGATATTATCTTATCTGCATTTACATAATCTATGTCACCAGACGAATAATCAAAATCTAAGACACTATCAATAACAGCACATTTTTTTTCTATATTGTCATGAACTACGTAGCTTATCGTGGATGTTTGATCATCAAAGAAACCTTTGATATGGAGATTTTCGTCTTTTTTTATTTCGTTCATCTTTAAACCTTATTAAATTATTTTATTAATGGTATAGGTCTTTTAGTTTTTTCATTTGTCATTAAAATAGTTTCTAAGCTTTTCGCAATTTCTGATAATTGTACATCCCTACCGGCAGGAGCAATTAATTGGATGCCGAAAGGCATTTCTTTATGATCTAACCCACACGGTAATGCCCAAACGCATGGAATTGCCATTGTTGATGCATAACTTAGTGATAACCAGCGCATATAAGTTGTCAATTTTTCGCCATTAATATTATCTACAAATAATTGCTTGTGTGGATAAGGCGATACTGACGCAGCAGGGCAGATTAAGACATCATAATCATTAAAAAAATTTCGAAAGTTTTTATATATTTTTGTTTGCATGACATGAGCTGATGAAACGTCAGCAAGACTATACTTTAATCCTCTTTCAACATTATCAATTACATTTGGTCCCAATAAATCTTTATATTTATCAAGTTTGTCTTTATGAGAAGCAACATAGTTAAAACCTCTAATAACCTCAAAGCAACTGTGAATATCTAAAAAATCTGGTTCACCTTGATCGGCGGTATAGAAATTATTTTTAAAAGTATCAATCTTTTTTAAAAATGTTGATTTTATATCGTTATCAACTGGAGCGCATCCAAGATCAGACGAAAAAGACATTTTAATCTCCGATAAATCTGCACCTAATAATTCATCTGGCATCGACAAACTATCTAGGCTGGAAAATGGATCTGTTCTGTTTAAATTAACTTGAGCTTGAAGTAGTAGGTAAGTATCCGAAACATTTCTTCCCATAGGACCTTGAACTGAAAAAGGGTTTAAGCCAACAGAGGCTTCGGTTGCTGGGACAAGTCCAGGCGAAGGTCTAAAACCAGTAACACCACAAAAACCTGCTGGAGTTCTAAGGCTCCCTCCGTAATCACTTCCATTTGCTAATGGCATCATGTTTGTTGCTAATGCAGCTGCACTTCCACCCGAGGAGCCTGCTGGAGTTTTAGTAATATCAAATGGATTAGAAGTGGCGCCATAAACTCTATTTGTAGTGTTTCCTCCAGCCCCAAATTCTGGAGTGTTGGTTTTACAAAATATAATTGCACCTTCGTTTCTAATATCTTCAACTATAGTATCATCGCTTTTAGGTATTCTATCTTCATAAATTTTGGATCCAGCAGTTGAGCGTAAATTCTTTACTATATTTAAATCTTTAATTCCAACTGGGAGACCATGTAGCAACCCAAGTTCTGATCCTGACATAACGTCATCTTCAGCCTTTTTGGCCTGTTTTAATACGTCATTTTTGTCAATTGCTACAACCGCCTTTATTGAAGGATTGTGTTTTTCTATCTGTTCAATACAACTTGTAGTTAATTCAACGGGTGAAAGTTGCTTATTACCGATTAACTTTCTTGCTTCAGCAGCGTTTAGATCACATGGTCTTGTCATTTATTTTCCTATCAAAAAGAAGATTACATTTTATTATAGTTTCGTAAAGTGAGAAACAACAAACTTGACATTATTTAAATATAATAATATTTGATTATTGAGAATGATTATCAAATAGTATATAATTTAAGTTATGAATAATAAAGAAAAATTAAGAAATGCAGGACTTAGACCTACTAAACAAAGGATGATAGTCGCTGATATACTATTAAATGGTTTTAATCGACATTTTACCGCTGAAAATCTCCAAGATGAAATTAATTCATCTGGTAATTCTATGTCTATAGCTACCGTATATAACTGCTTAAAAAAATTTAAAAATTGTGGACTTATAAAACAAGTTGAAACCTCTAAAGATACAGCAATATTTGATACAAACACGGATTATCATCACCATTTTTTAAACGAAGAGACTGGTGAGTTAATAGATATTGAAAACGAAGAGATCAGTTTACATAAGCTACCTGAAATCCCTCAAGGATATTTAAACAACGGTATTGAAGTTATAATAAAATTAAAGAGACATAATTAAATTTTTTACTTTAAAACCGTTCTAAACTACTTGACATATATCTACACAATTCATATTTTTAACCAATAAATTCAATATATCTCTTGAGAAAGGATTCCTTATGGATGACATAGGCAAATGCCCAGTAATGCATGGTTCAGCCACTACAAACAGTGGTGTTAGTACATCAAATCGTGATTGGTGGCCCAATCAATTAAATCTAAGTATACTTCATCAAAATGATAAAAGATCAAATCCTATGAATTTGGATTTTGATTACAGAGAAGAGTTTAAAAAACTTGACTATCAAGCATTGAAAAAAGATTTAAACGATTTAATGACTGACTCACAAGAATGGTGGCCAGCTGACTACGGTCATTATGGTCCCTTTTTTATTCGTATGACTTGGCATGCTGCTGGAACATACCGAACAAGTGATGGTCGTGGCGGTGGTGGAACCGGAGATCAGCGTTTTGCGCCACTAAACAGCTGGCCAGATAATGGTAACTTAGATAAAGCAAGACGATTATTATGGCCAATTAAACAAAAATATGGAAATAAAATTAGCTGGGCTGATTTGTTTATTTTGACCGGAAATGTCGCAATTGAATCTATGGGCGGTAAGACATTTGGTTTTAGTGGTGGACGTGCCGATATTTGGTCTCCACCTGAAGATATTTATTGGGGCCAAGAAAATGAGTGGTTAGAAAATAAACGATATTCAGGTGATCGAGAATTAGAAATGCCTCTTGGTGCTGTTCAAATGGGATTAATTTATGTGAATCCTCAAGGTCCTGACGGTAATCCTGACCCATTAAAAAGTGCTAGAGATATTCGTGAAACTTTTGCAAGAATGGCTATGAATGACGAAGAGACAGTTGCTCTTACAGCAGGTGGTCATACTTTTGGTAAAGCTCATGGAGCATCTGATCCTGACAAATATGTTGGTGCAGAACCAGAGGGAGCTCCAATAGAGCAAATGGGATTTGGCTGGCAAAACTCATTTGGTTCAGGTGTTGGAAGAGATACTATTACAAGTGGTATTGAAGGTGCGTGGACTGCTAATCCAACACAGTGGGACAATGGTTATTTTGATCTTCTTTTGGGCTACGAATGGGAATTAGTTAAGAGCCCTGCAGGCGCTTATCAATGGCATCCTATTAATCCTAAACAAGAAGACTTAGCGCCAGATGCTCAAGATGGTTCTATAAAAGTAACAACTATGATGACAACTGCCGATATGGCGATGAGAGAAGATCCTTCTTACAAAATGATTTCTAAAAGATTCCATGAGAATCCAGACCAATTTCAAGACGCTTTTGCTAGAGCTTGGTTTAAATTGTTGCATCGTGATATGGGACCAAAAACTCGTTATTTAGGACCTGAAGTTCCTGAAGAGGAGTTAATTTGGCAAGACCCAGTTCCTGCCGGTAATAAAGATTATGATGTTGAGGCTGTAAAATCGCTTATTTCAGCAAGCGGATTATCTACTAAAGAAATGGTTGAGACTGCTTGGGCAAGTGCTTCAACGTATAGAGGTACAGACATGCGTGGTGGCGCAAATGGAGCGCGCATACGTCTTGAGCCACAAAAAAGTTGGGAAGTAAATAAGCCAAATGAGCTATCTAAAATTTTAGATATTTATTCTGATATCTCAGATAAGACAGGTGCTTCTATTGCTGATATAATTGTTTTAGCTGGGAATGTAGGAATTGAAAAAGCTTCTGGGCAAAGTCTTGAGTTTATTCCTGGAAGAGGTGATGCAACTCAGGAAAATACCGATGTTGACTCTTTTGCAGTTCTAGAGCCAGTAGTTGACGGTTTTAGAAACTTTCAAAAGGAAGATTATGGTGTTAGCCCTGAGGAGATGCTTTTAGATAGAGCTCAGATCATGGGTCTTACAGCTCCTGAAATGACAGTTCTAATTGGTGGCATGAGATCCCTAGGCATTACTACTAACGGTCAAGGTGTTTTTTCAGAGTTAACAGGTAAATTGTCAAATGATTTCTTCTTAAAACTTCTTGATATGGGTATTGAATGGAAGCCAGTTAACAATAATTCTTATCAAGGTGTAAATAGATCAACAGGCGAAAAAATCAGTTCTGCTACACGTGTAGATTTAGCATTTGGTTCAAATTCTCAATTAAGGGCTATAGCAGAAGTTTATGCATGTAGTGACTCACATGATAAATTTATCAGAGACTTCATATCTGCTTGGAATAAAGTTATGAACTCAGACAGATTTGATTTGATATAATAATAATTAACTAAAAATGAAATTAGGCGGTTTTAACCGCCTTTTTTTATGAGCGAGGGTGTATTGCTTTGTGTAACTTAAGTAATTCAGTTTCATTGACGTCAGTATATCTCTGGGTTGTCGAAAGACTTGAATGACCCAAAAGTTGTTGAATAGCTCTTAGATCTGCTCCACCAGACAGTAAATGAGTTGCAAATGCATGTCGAAGTGCATGGGGGGTAGTATGAGATGGTAAGCCTAATTCATATCTTAAATTTTCAACTCTCCTTTGAATAATTCTTGGAGAAAGTTCTCCACCTCTTTTTCCAAGGAACAGTGGTTCATCTTCTTTTACATCATATGGGCACAGGTCAAGATATTGCTTAACACCCTCACAGATTATAGGTAACAAGGGTATATCTCTATACTTGTTACCTTTTCCTTTTACTCTCAACCAGTCACTTTTTGGAGCTTCTTTCTTTTTAAGAGATAATGCTTCACTTATTCTAAGACCTGAACCATATAATAATAACATTACAGCTCTATCTCGAAGGTTAATCCATTGGTCATTTTCATTATCCATTAGAGACACAAAAGCTTTAGCGACAAGATCCGAATCAATGGATTTAGGATAACTTCTTTTAAGTTTAGGACTTTTGAAAATAGATATATCAAGAGATAAAATAACTTTATCTTTCAATAAGAATTTAAAAAAATTTTTTAAACTAGATATTTTTCTCGCAACTGTCGGTCTTGATAATTCTCGTTCAAACAATACTGATAAGAATTCTCTTAAAATATACTTATCTGGAGATAAAAAGTCATGATTTCTTTCAGTACAAAATTTTAAAAATTCTACTACATCCCTCTTATAGGCACCAAGAGTATGCACCCCATACCCTCTAATATTTTCTAAATATTTAATCCAAGGTAAAACAACATTATTTTTTGTGTTTAAGATATTATTTTGTTTTATCGTATCCATAAATCAACTTATAAAATTGATTGACCTGTTTTTTTCCAGTCAGATAAGAAATCTGCTAGACCCTTATCGGTAAGTGGATGATTGTACATGGCTTTTAAAAACTTTGGTGGAATGGTTGCAACATCTGCACCTAATTTTGCTGAGTCTATAATATCTTGGACACTTCTTATTGAGGCAGCAAGAACCTTTGTTTCAAATCCATGAATATCATAAATTTCAGTTATCTCTGAAATTAAGTTCATGCCATCTGCACCTATATCATCTAGTCTTCCAATAAAAGGCGATATGAAAGAAGCACCTGCTTTTGCTGCTAAAAGTGCTTGAGCGGAACTGAAACATAAGGTTACATTTACCATAATACCGTCATCTGAAAATGCTTTACATGCTCTAAGACCATCAAAAGTCAGAGGTACTTTGATGGCAACATTTTGAGCAATTTCAGATAGTTTTTTACCTTCCAATAGCATGTTATCAAAATCGGTTGCTGTAACTTCTGCACTTACGGGTCCTGACACCTCATTACAAATTTCTTTAATGGTTTCAATGATATTTCGTCCAGATTTAGCTATTAAAGAGGGATTTGTTGTAACTCCGTCAATTAATCCAGTAACATTTAATGATTTTATTTCGTCAATTTCAGCAGTATCTATGAATAATTCCATCTTTCATCCTTTATGGGTTTTTATAATTAAAAAAAACTAATATTTCATTAAACATATTTTATAATACATTATGTAAATAATGATAACTATATTTAGCTTTAAAATAATTTCATAAAGATGATTAATGAAAAATATAAAATCAAATGAAGTTGCTGTTCTTGTAAGTGGTCCATTTAATGAGCCATTTGATTATTTAGTTGAAAGTAAAAAAGATGGTGTCTGCGTAGGGCAAGTTGTATTAGTTCCTTTTGGAAAAAGAAAAAATGTTGGAATTATTGTTGGTGAGGGTACAAGAACTATACCTAAGGAAAAGTTAAAAAAAATTGAAGAAATATATGAAATAAATCCTATACCCCAAACTTCTATAGAGTTAATTAATTTTTTAGCAAATTGGTATTGTGCATATAAAGGATTAGTCCTTAAGATGGTTTTATCTCCTGTCGAGGCAATAACATCTACAGAATATAAAAAAGTATATAAAAGCAAGTTTCAAGATAGTGACGAAATAGAAGAAATTAACAAATATAAAATCACATCTAAAAGGAAACTTATTTTAGATTTTTTATTTAAATCAAAACAAGCTGTATTCCAAGAGGATCTAATAGACAATACCGGTGTCTCTAAATCAATTTTAAAAGATATGACTAAAAAAAATCTTATCGTTGAAGAGTTGGTAAAAAAGCAAGCCTATTCAAACTTAAAAGTTGCTAATTATAACAAAATAAAATTTGAAATTAACAAATTATTGAACTCAGAACAAAAAAATGCAGTTGAAAAAATTAATGTCTCAATAAAGAAAAAGAAACCAGATTGTTTTTTGCTGGATGGTGTTCCAGGTTCTGGTAAGACTGAGACTTATTTTCAAACAGTTAAAACTTGTTTAGATGAAGGTAAGCAAATTTTAATTTTGCTTCCAGAAATATCTTTAACACCAGATTGGGAAAAAAAATTTCACCAAAGTTTTTCTTTTGCGCCTTTAGTCTGGCATTCTGGAATAACAAAAACAAAAAAGAAACAAATTTGGTTATCCGCGTTAAATAGTTCAGCTGGGGTTATTGTAGGCGCAAGATCTGCATTAATGCTTCCTATTCTAAATCTAGGTTTAATTATTGTTGATGAAGAGCATGACCCAGCGTTTAAACAGGAAGAAGGCGTAAGATATAACGCCAGAGATATGGCAATCTATAAAGCTATCAGATCTTCTGTACCGATAGTTTTAGCATCTGCCACACCTTCGTTAGAAACTTACCATAATATGAAAATAGGTAAATATATTCACTTAACCTTACCAAAGAGAGCAACTGGAGCCGCTTTACCTAATATAAAACTTATTGATTTAAAGGCTAACACTCCTGAGCGAGGTAAATGGATATCTTCAGAATTAACAAATGAAATAAAATCTAAATTAGATAATAGAGAACAAAGTTTACTATTTTTAAATAGAAGAGGTTATGCACCATTAACTATTTGCAACTCTTGTGGCAATAAAATTAAATGTGTTAATTGTGAAACATGGTTAGTTGAACATAGATCACAAAATAAATTGGTTTGTCACCATTGTGGTTATACAAAAAGAATTTCTAACACTTGCGATATATGTGGAGCTGAAGGGCAAATAAAAGCATGTGGACCAGGAGTTGAGCGCATTGAGGAAGAAATAAATCAATTATTTCCTGAAGCTAAATTAACAGTACTTTCAAGTGATACTATGAAAAGTCAAAAAACATTAGTAAAAACATTTGAAAAGATAAAAAATAACAAAGTAGATATTATTATAGGTACTCAGATGATTGCCAAAGGGCATGATTTTCCAGATTTAAAATTAGTTGGAATTATAGACAGTGATGTAGGTTTATCTGGTGGTGATTTACGGGCGTCAGAACGAAGTTTTCAGCTTTTACAACAAGTATCAGGTAGATCTGGTAGACACTCAAGAGATGAACAGGACAAAGGTGTAGTTTTTCTTCAAACATACGATAATGAAAATCCAATAATTAGGGCAATCGCCAAAAATAATCGAGATGATTTTTTTGAAAAAGAACTTTCATCAAGGAAAAACGCTAATATGCCTCCTTATGGGAGATTGGCAGCCATAATTTTATCTTCTAAATATGAAAGAAAATTAGACAGTTTTGCATCAGAATTATTAAGGGTAGCGCCATTCTTTAAAAATGTTAAGATTTTTGGTCCAGCTCCAGCTCCTTTATATTTTTTAAGGGGAAAATACAGACGAAGATTTTTAATTAGATCAGATAAAACAGTTAATATTCAAGATGTCCTTTTGAATTGGACAAATAAAATTAAAACTCCGCATAATGTTAAGTTGACTATAGATATTGACCCTTTTTCCTTTATGTAAAATTAATTTAATATGACTACCTTGTTGCTTGCATTGAGATCAATGCTGTGTTAGCTATCCTTATATTTTTATTTTAAATATAAGGAAATATTAAGATGAGCGGATCATCTGGATTATCAGGTAGATATGCTAAAGCTTTATATGAGTTAGCTACAGAAAAAAAAATTATATCTAAAATAGTTAAAGATTTTGAATCATTAAAAGGAATACTAAAAAGTAATGATTTATTTCAGAATATGATTAAATCACCTGCTGTAACTAAAGGTAATAAACTATCTTCTATTGTTAAAATTTTAAAAAAAGCAAAGGCTGACAGTTTAACCATTAAATTTTGCGGTACTTTAGCTAATAATGGTCGTTTGATTTTAATACATGAAATAATAGATGATTTCTTATCTGAGGTATCTAGAATCAATGGTGAAGTTCAGGCTGAAGTTACTTCATCTTTTGAATTAGATAAAGCACAACAAAGTAAAGTAGAATCGGCGATATCTGACGCTACTGGGGTCAAAAAAATAGTTTTGTCAACAAAAGTTGATGAAACTCTAATTGGAGGACTTATAGTCAAAATTGGCTCAAAAATGATCGATAACTCGATTAAAACTAAACTTAATAGACTTGAAATAGCCATGAGAGGTACAAATTAATGGATATTCGTGCAGCAGAAATATCAACAATATTAAAAGACCAAATTGAAAACTTTGGGGCAGAAGCTGAAGTGATAGAGGTAGGTAAAGTTTTATCTGTTGGTGACGGAATTGCGAGAGTTCATGGTCTAGATCAAGTTCAAGCAGGTGAAATGGTGGAGTTTCCTGGCGGCATTGCTGGAATGGCTTTGAACTTAGAAAGAGATAACGTGGGTGTTGTTATCTTTGGAAGTGATAAGACTATTAAAGAAGGTGATGTTGTAAAGCGAACAGGTTCTATCGTTGATGTTCCTATCGGCAAAGGACTTCTTGGGAGAGTGGTTGATGCATTAGGTAATCCTATTGATGGAAAAGGTACATTAAAAAATGTTAAAAGGACAAGAGTTGAGTCAAAAGCCCCTGGTATTATGCCAAGAGAATCAGTCAGTGAACCAATGCAGACTGGACTTAAGGCCATAGATTCATTAATTCCTGTTGGTAGAGGACAAAGAGAACTTATTATTGGTGACAGACAAACTGGCAAAACAGCTATAGCTATAGATACCTTTTTAAATCAGAAAAGCACTAATGATAAGGCAGGTAAAGACGATACTAAAAAATTATTTTGTATATACGTAGCTGTTGGCCAAAAGAGATCAACTGTAGCTCAAATTGTAAAAACTTTAGAAGAAAGAGGGGCGCTAGAATATTCAATTGTGGTAGCAGCTACTGCCTCAGATCCTGCACCAATGCAATTTCTAGCACCTTATTCAGCAGCTGCTATGGGTGAGTTTTTCAGAGATAATGGAATGCATGCAGTCGTTGTATACGATGATTTATCTAAACAAGCGGTTGCATATAGACAAATGTCACTTCTTTTAAGGAGACCTCCAGGAAGAGAAGCTTATCCTGGTGACGTATTTTATTTACATTCTCGTTTATTAGAGAGGGCAGCTAAATTAAATGGAGATAATGGGTCTGGTAGTTTAACTGCACTCCCAATTATAGAAACGCAGGGAGGAGATGTTTCTGCCTTTATACCAACTAATGTTATATCAATTACAGATGGCCAAATATTTTTAGAAACTGAATTGTTTTATAAAGGTATTAGACCGGCTGTGAATGTAGGTTTATCAGTTTCAAGAGTTGGATCTGCTGCACAAATAAAAGCTATGAAACAAGTGGCAGGAACGATTAAGTTAGATCTTGCTCAATACAGAGAAATGGCTGCATTTGCTCAATTTGCTTCTGATATGGACGCTTCTACCAGACAACTTTTATCTAGAGGTGAAAGATTAACCGAATTATTAAAGCAATCACAATATTCACCAATGGAGGTTGAAGAGCAAGTAGCTGTGATTTTTGCGGGTGTTAAGGGTTATTTAGATCAAATTCCCACTCAAAAGATTGGTGAGTTCGAACAAGCACTTCTGCAAAAATTAAATACCAAAGATTCTAAGGTTTTAGATTCAATTAGAAAAGATAAAGCTATTTCAGATGATACAGAAAAATTTCTTAAAGATACTCTAGATCAGTTAGTAAAGAATTTTTCTTAATTGTCGTGTTAATGCAAAAGGAATAGGTTAAAATGCCTTCTTTAAAAGACCTTAAAAACAGGATTGGTTCCGTAAAGTCCACCCAAAAGATAACATCTGCCATGAAAATGGTGGCAGCTGCAAAATTGAGGAAGGCTCAAGAACAAGCTTTAGCCTCTAGACCCTACACGTCTCTTATGGATAATATAGTTTCTAAAATTGCATCTAAGGCTTCTGGAAGTTCAATAGATCTTTTGGCTGGAAAACCAGAAAATAAAACTCATTTGTTAGTAGTCTTTTCTGCAGATAGAGGTTTATGTGGTGGTTTCAACGGCTCAATTACGAGAACTGTTAGATCTGAGGTAAAAAAGTTAAAAGATGACGGAATAAAAGTTAAATTACTTATGGTTGGTAAAAAATCAGCTGATGCGCTTAACAGGGATTTTGGGGAACTCTTTGTTGAAAAAATAGATGGTAAATCAGCAAAGCCAAATTACTCTGATGCTGAAGTTTTAGCAAAAAAAATCATAGATTTATTTGACAATGGACATTTTGGAGTTTGTAAAGTTATTTATAACAAATTTGTTTCAGCCATTACTCAAGAAGTTACTTTTAAATCTCTTATACCAGTTGAAGTTAAACAAAATGAGATAGAACAAGATAATTCTAGTTCTATTTACGATTTTGAACCAGGTGAAGAAGAGATTTTAAATGATTTATTACCACGCAACTTAGCTACCCAGTTACTTAGCTCTCAGATAGAGAGTACAGCAAGCGAATTAGCTGCAAGAATGACAGCAATGGACAATGCGACTAGAAATGCAGGTGATATGATAGATAATCTTACACTTCAATACAATAGAACAAGACAAGCGGTCATTACTAAAGAACTAATAGAAATTATATCAGGCGCGGAAGCCTTATAATACAAAATAAATGGAGAAAAAATATGGCTAAAAAACCATCTGCCAATCAAAATGGTAAAATATCACAAGTTATTGGAGCTGTGGTAGACGTTGAGTTTGATTCTGATCTTCCTTTGATCTTAGATGCTTTACAAGTTGATAATAGTGGGCAAAAATTAATTTTGGAAGTTGCACAACATCTTGGAGAAAACGAAGTCAGGACTATTGCTATGGATAGTACTGATGGTTTGATTCGTGGAATGGAAGTTATTCAGACTGGGGCACCAATAACAGTACCTGTTGGACCAGAAACCTTAGGAAGAATTCTTAATGTGATAGGTGATCCTGTAGATGACGGAAAACCGGTCAAATCAAAAACTTCTTTACCAATACACAGAGACGCGCCAGAGTATGTTGACCAGTCAACATCTGCAGATATTTTGGTTACGGGAATAAAAGTTGTCGACCTTCTAGCACCATACGCAAAGGGTGGAAAAATTGGTCTCTTTGGTGGAGCTGGCGTTGGTAAAACTGTTTTAATTATGGAGCTTATCAACAACGTAGCTAAGGCTCACGGTGGATACTCTGTTTTTGCAGGTGTTGGAGAAAGAACTAGAGAAGGTAACGACCTTTTTCATGAAATGGTAGAATCTGGTGTTATTGTTCCAGATGCTCCTGGATCAAAAGCCGCATTAGTTTATGGGCAAATGAACGAGCCTCCAGGAGCTAGAGCAAGAGTAGCTTTAACAGGATTGACTTTAGCAGAGTATTTTCGAGACCAAGAGGGTCAAGATGTTCTTTTCTTTGTTGATAATATTTTTAGATTTACTCAAGCTGGATCAGAAGTTTCTGCGTTATTAGGCAGAATACCGTCAGCTGTTGGATACCAACCAACATTAGCGACTGATATGGGTGCTTTACAAGAAAGAATTACAACGACAACAAAAGGATCTATAACTTCTGTACAAGCTATTTATGTTCCAGCAGATGATTTAACTGATCCAGCACCAGCTACATCGTTTGCACACTTGGATGCTACAACAGTCTTATCAAGGCAAATTGCTGAAATAGGGATTTATCCTGCAGTTGATCCACTTGACTCTACTTCTAGAATGTTAGATCCAAGAATTGTAGGTGATGAGCATTATTCTGTTGCAAGAAAAGTACAAGAAGTTCTTCAGCAATATAAGTCATTACAAGATATTATTGCTATTTTAGGAATGGATGAATTATCTGAAGAAGATAAATTAGTTGTAAATAGAGCCAGAAAAATACAAAGATTCTTATCTCAACCATTTCATGTTGCAGAAGTATTTACCGGTTCACCAGGTGTATTAGTGCCTTTAGAAGATACCATTAAAGGTTTTAAAGGAATTGCTGATGGTGAGTATGATGACTTACCTGAGGCAGCTTTTTATATGGTAGGTACTATTGAGGAAGCAATGGAAAAAGTTAAAAAGTTAGCTAAAGACGCTGCTTAGTCCATTTTAATTATTTGAGATGAGGTTATAATGTCAGACACAACTAATTTAGAAATAGTAACTCCATCAATGGTACTTGTTTCTGAACCAGTTGATATGGTTGTCATACCAGGATCTGATGGTGAGATAGGTGCACTTCCAAGACATTCTAAAATAATGTCCACTCTTGAAAGGGGCGTTATTGATATTTATAATGATAGTAAAGTTACATCACGAATTATGATTGATGGAGGTATTGCTGAAATCAATGAAACATCAGTTGTTATACTTGCTGAAAGAGCTGAAAAAATTGATAAAGCAAATAAACAAATGCTCGAAGAACGTCTTCTTGCTTTTAAATCTCAAGAAAATCATGAAGATAAGAGTGTCTCAGATCTAGCTAATAAAAATTCTTCGTTCATTAAGGCTGTATTAGAAAATATTGGCTAGTTTATTTTGATAACACAGTCTCTACCTTAGCACTAATACCCAAAAGTTTTTCGTCATTTTTTGTAGTACCATTCAACATAATGCCGATAGGTTTATCATCTTTTGAATATGGTATTGAAATACTACAACCATTCATGTAGTTGGCTAAGGTTGTATTTCTTAATGAAATTAAATTAACTTCATCATAAAATGGTTCATTTTTGCAATCTTCAAGTAAAGGTGGATATATGGTTACTGTTGGTAAAAGTAAAAAATTATTTTTCAAAAAATTATTAAATTCTTTAATTAATTTTTTTCTTATATTAAGTAATAAATTATACTCAACTGCCAACACATCATTTGCTCTATCCATACGTCTAAGAATATTAGGATCCATCAAATGTTTTTTGTCGTTGTATGCCTCAAAATATTCAGTTTGAGATTCTACGGCTGCAAATTGCCATAAAGGTACCTTTTTGTATAAGTCTAGGGTTGGCACATTTATTTCAACTACATTAAAACCATTTTCAGCTAATTTCTGTTTTGCAGTATCAAAAGAAGACTTTATTTGAGTTTCTATATCTTCAAATCCAAAATTTTTAGGAATAATAAGATCTGCTTCTTTGTCATATAAATTTGTCTTTTTGATATTGGTCTTGTTTTTCATTACTTCATAACCAAGCCTACAAAGCTCAACATTTTTTGCCATTAATCCAACACTATCTAAGCTAGATGAAAGAACGAGAACACCCTTCCTTGAAATTACGTCTTGAGTTGGTTTGAACCCAGTTATTCCTGTAAAAGCGGCAGGTATTCTTGTCGATCCACCTGTATCCGTACCAATTGTAATATCTGATATATCAAGGGATATTGATACAGCTCCTCCAGATGTTGATCCTCCGGGTATAGCTCCCTTATATATTGGGTTTAGAGGAGTTCCATAATGTGGATTTATACCTAAACCAGAGTAAGCTAATTCTGTCATGTTGGTATGACCAATAAGCAAGCCACCGGCCGTCCTAATTAGTGAGATACATTCAGCATCCTTAAGACATATTTCAGGATTAAGAAATTTTGATCCTCCCCTCGTTTTGTATCCTTTGACATTAATTAGGTCTTTAACAGATATAATTAAACCTTTTAACAAACCATTTTTAAGCTGATTTATATCATTTAATTGTAACTGAAAATCTTCTTCGAAAAGTTCAGTAAAAATATTTTCAAATTTTTCTGGATTACTTTGTATTTTAGTTAAAATTGAAAAAACATTATCAAGAAGTATTTCAGGATTAAATTGTTTTTTTTTCATTATAATCCTGTAGAAATAAAATTACTTAACATTGGAATAAATATTTTATTAATTTTTTGATATACATCTTTCTTAAAAAAAATAGCCTTCTCAGGTAAAAGTTTTGGATTAAGCCAAAGCCAATTTTTAAATTCTGGATGGTTAGTATTAATATCTATTTCATCATCTTTTCCAGAAAAATAAAACAAAAGCCATCTTTGTGTTTGTCCTCTATATTTACCTTCCCATAAATTATCTGCTAACGGTAAGGGAATGTCGTAATTTAACCATTCTGGATATTCACTAACAAATTCTACATTGCTTATACTAGTTTCTTCTCTTAATTCTCTATAGCCGGCTTCTATTGGCAGTTCGCCCTCATCTATTCCCCCCTGAGGCAACTGCCATGCCTCGGCTTTATTATCAAGACGCTGACCACAAAAAACATTTCCGTCTTTATTGAAAACCATAAGCCCAACACATGATCGATAAGGTCGTTCTAATAGCGGGATATTATTTTTATTTATGTTCAATTTTTAGCATTACTCACTTTATTTAAAATTGATTTTTTGTTTATTGTAGCTGTTGAAGTGTTTTTAACATTGTTACTAAAAAGATTAATACCTCTTATAAGATCAACTGCTCTAGAAATCTGGTTGTCTTGAAGAAGTTTTTCTATAGGACTTAGTTCTGTTACATTTTTCTTTTTCTTTTCATCGGACTTATCTTTTTTATCTAATGCGCCTCTTAAATTTTCTTCTCGTCTGTTTTCTAAACTTTTGTTTGTTGATTCGGTTATTCCTGCTTCAACAATAATATCGGGCTCAATACCTTTAGCTTGAATGGAAATACCGCTAGGCGTATAATATCTTGCAGTTGTAAGTCTCATAGCGCCATTTCCTGCGAGTGGTATTATAGATTGAACGGACCCTTTACCAAAACTTCTTGTTCCTACTATAATAGCCCTTGAATGGTCTTTAAGAGCTCCTGCTACAATTTCACTTGCAGAAGCAGAACCACTATTTATTAAGACTATCAGCGGTTTACCATCTATAACATCTCCTTTTTTTGCAAATATCCTTGAAGTATCATCGTCCTTTCTACCTTGTGTGGAGACTATTTCTCCTTGATTAAGAAAAGAGTCAGTGACTGATATAGATTGATTTAGCAGCCCTCCGGGATTATTTCTTAAGTCCAGTATAAGACCTTGAAATTTGTCTCCAGTTTCTTTTTTTATCTCACTTATAGACTTTTCCATACCAGAAGTAGTTGTATCTGAAAAAGTAGTTAAACGGACATATGCTATGTTTTTAATAATGTTATGTCTGACAGATCTAATCTTAATAACGTCTCTTACTATTTCAATTTCAAAAGGATCTTTTTTATCACGAACGACCGTTATTATAACTTTGCTCCCAATTGGTCCACGAAGTTGAGACACAGCTTCATTTATGGATAGTCCTCTAATTGATTCACCATTAATACCAATTATTAAATCACCAGATTTCATGCCCGCGTTTGCTGCAGGAGTATCGTCTATGGGTGACACAACTTTAACAACACCATCTTCCATAGTAATTTCTATTCCCAAACCACCAAAAGTACCCTTGGTTTTTACTTGCATATCTTTATAAGATTCAGGACTTAAATATGATGAATGTGGGTCAAGTGATTGCAACATTCCTGAGATAGCAGACTCGATTAGCTTTTTATCAGTAACTTCTTCAACATATTGCTCTTGAACTCTTTGAAAAACATCCCCAAAAAGATTAAGTTGCTTATAAGTTTCTTGTCGATTTTCTGCTTTAGCCACATGCAATGGAAGAGAGCACAAGTTTAGAAATAAAAACAATAGAAAAAATAAATTCATATTACTAGAAGAGATTTTTGCAATCATTTTTACTTTACCTTTGTGTTGAATGAATTTTCTTAAAATTCAATATAGAATATATTTAAAGTAGCTACTATAGAAATTTTATTTAAGAAGTGTTTATTTAACTAATAAAGATGAGCCATTCATAGTTTTTGGAGTAGGAAGGGACATTATATCTAAAATTGTAGGAGCAATGTCAGCAAGCTTCCCATTTTTTAATTTAAAATTGTTATCATTACAGATAAGTATTAAGGGGACTTTATTACAAGTATGGGAGGTGTGTGGTAATTTTGTTTCAAAATTTTTCATTATTTCACAATTACCATGATCAGCTGTTAACAGCATAACCCCATTAGTTTTATCTAAAGCATTTTTTATTTTACCTACTGCATAATCTACTGTTTCAACAGCTTTGATTGCTGCATTCAAATCACCGGTATGGCCAACCATATCAGGATTAGCAAAATTAATAATTATTAGATCATAGATTTTTTTTTGAATTGCGTTTGTTAATTCATTTTCAACTTTTTTTGCAGACATCTCTGGCTTTAAATCATAAGTAGATACTTTGGGTGATGGTATCATGATTCTTGTTTCACCTTTATTTATAGTCTCATTTCCACCATTAAAAAAAAACGTTACATGAGGATATTTTTCTGTTTCCGCTAACCTAAGTTGTTTTAAATTCGCTTTTGCAATAACTTCACCAAGTGTGTCTACAATCTTTTCTTTTATAAAAATACTGTTCATGTAGTTTGAAATTTCTTTTGAATACTCTGACATTCCAAGACAGTTTAATAATTTAGGAGTTTTGGCATCCTTTTTAAATTTGTTAAAATTAGGGTCTAAGAATGCTATTAATAATTCTCTTACCCGGTCAGCTCTAAAATTAATCATAAGGAGACTATCACCCTCTTGTATCCCTTTATAATCAGCAATTAGTGTAGGTGAAATAAATTCATCAGTTTCGTTATTTTTATAAGCCTTTTTAATTGCCATTAAAATATTAGCTGCTTTTCTTTTATGTTTGGCATAAGCAATAAGATCAAAAGATTTTTTTACTCTATCCCATCTATTATCTCTATCCATTGCGTAATATCTTCCAATAAGGGTAACGATCTGAATATTATCGGGTAGAGATGACTCAATTTTTTTAATTAGCTGGCCTAATTGTTTAGGAGAAGAATCTCTTCCGTCTGAAAATATATGAATTACAGTTCTAATATTATTTTCATGCAATAATTTGGACATAGCAATAATATGATTTGAGTGAGAGTGAACTCCACCATCACTGCACAAACCTAAAAGATGAACTGTTTTGTTTTTTTTATGTTTTGATAAAAAATTTTGAAAATTTTTATTGTCGCTTATTTCATTATTAGCAAAAGCTTTGTTAATCCTTGGGAGAGTCTGTAAAACAACTCTTCCAGAACCTAAATTCATATGGCCAACCTCAGAATTTCCAACTTGCCCAGGAGGTAGTCCAACATGTTCTCCAGATGCCTCAAGAGTAGAATATGGATATTTTTTTGATAAATAATTCACGTTAGGTGTTTTAGCTAGTGTTACAGCATTAAAATCAGAATCTTCATCAATTCCCCATCCATCCATTATACATAATACAACAGGTCTATTTTTATTATCATTCATTAATTAAATTCACTTTTAAAAATTATTTATGATAAGGGTGTCCTTGAATTATAGTTTCTATTCTATAGATTTGTTCCGCAATCATCATTTTTACCATTTGATGTGGCCAAGTAAGTTGGCCAAAAGCAATTATTATATCAGCAGTTTTTTTAATTTTTTCACCATTTCCAAAGGCTCCACCAATAGCAAAATTTATATTGGTTATATTATTATCTCTCCATTTTAATATTATTTTAGCGAGATCATTACTAGATAAATTTTCACCTTTTTCGTCTAATAATATTAATTTACCATTCTTAGGTGTTGCATTAATTAACTTTAAAGCTTCCTCATTTCTTTTTTTTTCTGGGCTATTATTTTTGACTTCAAATTGTTTCAATTCAACGTTTTTAATTCTTTTAAGATATTTGTGAGTAATTATATCTTCATCACTATTTTTAGCTTTACCAATAGTTGAAATAATGTACTGCATTATTATTTTTCTAATGCATCTGGTGAGACTTCTTCTTGTTTTTTTATCCACATTTTTTCTAAACTATAAAAATCTCTAACTTCAGGACGAAAAATATGAATAAGTATATCTTTAGCATCAATTAATACCCAATCACCATTTGACATCCCTTCAGGAGATGGAAGACGAAGTCCCATTTCTTTATATTTTTTTATTAAATTATTTGCCATCGCTGTTACTTGCCTAACAGTATTACCACTAACCACAACCATGTAATCAGCAATACTACTTCTTCCAATTAAATCAATACTGACAATTTCAATTCCCTTATCTTTATCTAATGATTCTAATGTAACCTTCAGTAATTGTTTAGAAGATATGGGTATCATTTTTTTCATGTATGTAATTCCGTTTTATTAAAATTTAGTGATCTTCTGATTTCAGAAGATGATATTGATAATAGTCTGTTCTTTAAAAAGACCCAGACTGGTTTATTTTTAAGAAAGATAGTTTTACTTTTTGAAGTTTTTAGTCTCTTACCGAGCTTGGTTGTTTGTCTAGTATTGAGAAAAGAGCTGGAAAAATTTGGTCGAGAGATTACCGCAACATACATATTTTTTGCAATTGAAGTAGGATAAAGCCATTTATTAAAATTATCTAGAATATCACTACCCATTAACCAGATAAATTTAACTCTTTGGGATTTAATATTTAAAAAATTAATAGTCATATAAGAAGCATAGAGCTTATTTTTTTCCTCTATATCTAAAACTTTAATATAGGATATTTTATTTGTAAATAACCTAGCATAACTTAGTCTTTTGTCAAAACTCTCCATCTCTATGCTAGATTTCAATCTATTTTGAGGTGCAACTATCCACCAAATTTCATCAATGCCAAGAGCTATTCTTGCAATGTTACTAATATGGATATGACCCTTGTGAGCTGGATTGAATGATCCGCCTAAAATTCCAATTTTTCTTTTTCTTTTATAAGAAAAGCACTTAGGTGTATTATTCTTGAAACTAACTTTTACATTTTCAATCACGAATTTGATCTTTTCCTCTTACAATATATTTAAAGCTAGTTAATTGAGAAGCCCCTACAGGCCCTCTAGCATGTATTCTACCAGTTGAAATTCCTATTTCAGCTCCCATGCCAAATTCGCCACCATCAGCAAATTGAGTTGAAGCATTATGCATTACAATCGCACTATCTACTGAAGATAAAAAACTTTCGGCAGTAATTTTATTTTCTGTAACTATTGATTCTGTGTGATTTGAAGAATAATTATTAATGTGATTAATAGCTCCTGATACTCCATTAACAATTTTAATAGATAAAATTGCTTCAAGATATTCTGTTTCCCAATCAATTTCTGATGCTAATTCAATCTCATCGGCTATAGCTTTGGTTTCATAGTCACCCTTAATATGACATCCAGTTTCCATTAATTTTTTAACTAAAATAGGAACAACTTTATTGCTAATTTCTTTGTCAATAAGTAATGTTTCTAAAGCTCCGCAAATACCAGTTCTTCTCATTTTTGAATTAATTACAATCTTAATTGCTTTTTCTACGTCTGCATCCTTATCAATATACAAATGACAAATACCTTCTAAATGAGCAAAGACTGGTACTTTAGCCTCTTGTTGAACCTTATTAACAAGAGACTTGCCACCTCGAGGAATAATAACATCAATTTGACCTGTAGATCTGAGCATTGCTGTAACAGCTTCTCTATCTGTATTATCTATCATTTGAACTGCGTCAGGAGGTAAATTAGCACTCACTAATCCCTCTTGGAGACATGAAGTTAAGATTTTTGAAGAGTTGATTGAATCTGAGCCTCCTCTAAGTATTACTGTGTTACCAGATTTTATACATAGGCTTCCTGCATCAATAGTTACATTTGGTCTCGACTCATATATAATGCCAATTATACCAAGTGGAACTGAAATCCTGGAAATATCAAGACCATTTTGTTGTTTCCACCTTGACAATTCAATTCCAATAGGATCATCCATTTCAGCAATTTTTTTTAAGCCGGTAATAATATCGTTTATTCTTTTATCGTTTAAAAATAATCTATCTACAAATGCATCAGTAAGATTTTTTTGCTTTGCGTTTCCTATATCAATTTTATTTGCTTTTAGAATTTCTTCTTGTTTTTGTTTTATAATTAAAGAGGTATTTAAAATAGCTAAATTTCGATCTTTAGAACTACTTCTTGAAATTTTATCAAAAGCGTTTTTAGACTTTTGGTTTATAACTTTTACATATTCAAAAATGTTATTACTCATACTTAACTCTTATTTTTTTTCAAATACTAGATCATCTCTATGAACGACTTCATCTTTACCTCTATAACCTAATATAGTTTCAATATTATTACTCTTCGAACCTTTAATTAATTCAACCTCAGAATTATTAAAGTGAGTTAGACCTTTTCCAATAAAGGTTTCATTTTCATCAATAATTTGAATTAAGTCGCCTTTTTCATAATTACCTTCAGTTTTAATAATGCCTGCTGATAAAATAGAAAAACCTTTTTTAATAGCTTCTGATGCGCCTTGATCTATAGTAATTTTTCCTTTTACATGAAGAGCTCCAGATATCCATTGTTTTCTTGAATTTAGAGGTTTTTCGTTAGCTTTAAACCAACTAAATTTAGCTTCTTGCTGATTTAACTCTAATAATGGACTTGTAGGGCGCCCATCACAAATAATCATATTACATCCAGCTTTAGTTGCAATTTTAGCAGCTTCTATTTTTGTAACCATACCCCCTGAAGAAAAGCTAGTGTGAGTAGGCCCAGCCATAAATTCAATTTCTTTAGTAATTTCTATAATTTCATCAATAAAAACTGAATTTTTATTAATATTTGGGTCAGAAGAATAAAGACCATTAATATCAGAAAGTAAAATAAGAAGATCTGCGCTACACATTTGTGCTACTCTTGCTGCTAGTCTATCATTATCTCCAAATCTTATCTCTTCGGTAGAAACTGTATCATTTTCATTAATTACAGGTATTACATTAAGCTCGAGAAGTTTTAGCAAAGTAGCTCTTGCATTTAAGTGTTTTCGTCTAGTTTCAGTATCGTCAGGAGCCAATAAAATTTGAGCAATATTTAATCCATACTTTCCCATAATATCTTTCCAAGCATAAGCAAGGCTTATTTGACCTGTGGCAGCTGCAGCTTGTTTTTCATCAAGAGATAAATTATCTCTTAATTTCAATTGTTTTTTACCAAGTGCAATAGAGCCAGAAGATACAATTATAACTTCTTTTTCTAGTTTAAGAAGGTTGTTAATATCAAGGGCAAGGGAGTTTAACCACTTCTTATTTAGATTGCCATTTTCCTTGTCAATTAAAAGTGCAGAACCTATCTTTATTACAACTCTTTTGGAATTTTGAATTAAATCATTTTTATTCATTTTTTTATTCTTCTTTAAGGGGACCAAGATGAGACTTTTTCTAACCCATCTTCATTATCCTCTATTTTGTTCATTGAAGTTATAAGATCCTGAAGTTGCCTTACCAGTTTTGTTATATTTTCTCCTGAAACAGACGATATGCCAAAAACCTTTTGAACATTTAATTTTTTTAGTTGTTCTTTGGCGAAGTTTAATTTCTGTTCTTTTACAGCATCACATTTTGTTAGAACTATAATCTGTTTTTTATCAGATAGACTAGTGTCGTAAGCTTCAAGTTCTCTAATTATTGTTAAGTAATCACGCTTAATATTATTACTTGTTACATCTATAAGATGAAGTAACCCTTTACAACGTTCTACATGTCCTAAAAATCTATGTCCTAAACCTGAACCTTCATGTGCTCCTTCAATAAGCCCAGGTATATCGGCAATTACAAACTCCTTGTTATCTTGGTGGACAACACCAAGGTTTGGGTACAAGGTAGTAAAAGGATAATCAGCTATTTTAGGTTTTGCTGCAGTAACTCTAGAGAGAAATGTACTTTTACCAGCATTTGGTAGACCTATCAAACCTATATCTGCAATTAACTTTAATCTAAGCCAAATCCATTTTTCTTCTAATTCTCCACCTGGTTGTGATTTCCTTGGGGATTGATTAGTAGAAGTTTTAAAAAAAGCATTACCTTTGCCACCTTCTCCACCCTTAGCAAGAATTACTTTTTGTCCAATTTTGGTCATGTCAGCTAGGATGAAATTATTTGTCTCGTCCAAAATCTGTGTTCCCAATGGTAATTTAAGAATTACGTCTTTACCGCTAAAACCGCTTCGATCTCTTCCCTTACCCCCTTCTCCGGGCCTTGCTTTAAAGTGTTGTTGATAACGAAAGTCAATTAGGGTATTTAATCCATCTGAACATAAGGCTATTACATCTCCACCTCGTCCACCATTACCACCGTCTGGACCACCAAAAGGAACATGTGCTTCTCTTCTAAAAGAGATTGCCCCAGATCCACCATGTCCACTAGCTATATATATCTTAGCTTGGTCTAAAAATTTCATGACAAGATCTTAATATATACTATTATAGATGGGAAGGTTTTAAAAAACAAAAAGAGGAATAGTTTTTCAAGCTATTCCTGAAAGAAAAATAAAATATAAATTATTCAGCAGCTTGTTTGACAGGCTCAACTGATACGAACATCTTTTTACCCTTATGTTCTTTAAATTTTACATGTCCATCTATCAAAGAAAAAATCGTATGATCTTTGCCCATACCTACATTTAATCCTGGATGAAATTTTGTACCTCTTTGCCTTATTATAATATTACCAGGAACAACAGCTTCACTGCCAAATTTTTTAACTCCTAATCTTCTACCGGCAGAATCTCTACCATTTCTAGAACTTCCACCTGCTTTTTTATGTGCCATCTATAAATCCTTTAATTATCTTTAGTAGTTGATTTTTTGATTTTCGGTTCAGCTTTAGTTTTAGCTTGACCTGCGACTTTTTTTTCCTTTGACTTGGCTGTTACTGTTTTAGCTTTAATTTCAGTTTTAACTTTAGGCTCTGTTACCTTCGGCTTATTAACTGCTGGTTTAGCTTTAGTTTGAGTTTTAACTTTTGAATCTGTTGACTTAGTGACAGCTTTTTTTGGAGTAAGCTTAGATCCGCCTTTTTCAGCAATGTCAATAATCTTAAGAAGAGTTAGATCTTGTTTGTGTCCTTGTTTTCTACGACTATTTTTTCTTCTTCTTTTATAAATCATAGTTATTTTTGGTCCACGAGTTTGTCTAACAACTTGGGCCATAACTGCAGCGTCATTTATGATAGGGTGACCTAATGTAACTTTTTTACCTTCGCCAATCATTAGCACGTTAACAAGAACTACTTGATCTCCGTCATTTGCGTTTAATTTTTCAACTAAAACCATATCTTCTTTTTCAACGCGATATTGTTTTCCACCGGTTTTAACTACTGCATACATTTAATTATTCCGATTATTAAAATTTTTTTATATATATAATAAGTTAATAATTATTAAATTTAATTATGAATTGTTAACGGAATATAGCTCGAAACAACAATCTGTCAAGCTTTTAGATTAATAGTAAATAGTTAAGATGCTATAAGTAAAGGTAATTTTACGGTACTAACAAAGCGGGGTCTAAACGTTCTAAAAACCAGTTAATACGCCAATCTAAATGTGGACCAGTAGATCTCCCGGTAGATCCAATTTCACCAATTTTTTGACCTTTTTTAACTTTGTCTCCAACATTTACATTTATCAATGATAGATGTGAGTATACAGATGTAACTCCATGACCATGGTCTAACATTATAGTTCCACCGGTGTAATACAAATCTTTTTCTGCCATTCTTACTATTGATTCTATTGGTGCCAATACAGAAGTACCTTTTTTTGCTGCTATATCAATACCATAGTGAGGACGTTTAGGTTTTCCATTTAGTATTCGTTGGCTTCCAAACACACCTGAAATTATTCCTTTTGCAGGCCAATTGAACTCTTCAAAAATAAAATCTATATTACTATCCAAATTTCGAATGTTTTTAATAGCTTTATTTTCTCTGATGATCCTATCATAAAAAGATTTTGGAGGAGTAACCATTTTTTTTTCAAGGCCATTTATCATTTGAGTTTTATAAATTCTTTTTTTTATATTAAGAGTTTTAGAAATCCAATTTTGGTTAATTTTTATTGATAGATCGGCGATTTTAGGATGATCTCTTCCAAAGCCAATTACAAAAAAACCTTTTGATGTTTTTCTGAGTAATCGTTCTTTAAATCTAACACTTAAATTACTGTCAATTTTACCTTTAACTAATCCGCCTTGAATAAAATTACCTTCAAGAAACACCTTTATATCATTATAATCTAAAGTTAGTGTTTCTTTTGCAATACAAGGATTTATTTTTAAAAAAAATAAAAAAAATAAAGTTTTAATCAAAGTATTCTTTAGATTTTCTATTTCTATTTTATTATTCATCTTTTTACTTCAGGGATAAGTCCTTTAGGTGCAAATCTTAGAGTTACTAGTAATATTATGCCCATAAACATTAGTCGTATGTGAGCTGCATTTTCTAGAAGATGGCTCTTAATAAGATTTGTATCAGATATGTGGGAAGTTATAAATGATAAAAGCCATAAACCCAGTGGTTCAGACTGTATCCAAAAAAACCAAATTAAAAATGCTCCTATTATGGATCCAAAGTTATTGCCAGATCCACCAACAATTACCATGATCCAAATTAAAAAAGTATACCTTAAAGGTTGATAAGAAACAGGTGTAAACTGTCCGTCGAGTGTTGTTAACATTGCACCTGCAATTCCAACTATAGCAGATCCAATTATAAAAACTTGCAAATGCCTTTTCTTAATATCTTTTCCCATAGCATTAGCTGAAACCTCATTATCCCTTATGGCTCTCATCATTCTACCCCATGGGGACTTAACAGCTATTTGAAGCAAGTATAAAATTACTAATAACACTAAAAGGAATAACACAGAGTATGATAATTTAACTATTATTGAAGAAACTTCTGGAAGTGGAATCTTTAATATATTTGCAGTTTCTAACAGCCATTCTCTTGATTGTAATTCAATCTCGTATGGAACAGGTCTTGGCAATCCGTTAACATTTTTAACACCTCTTGATAACCAATCTTCATTTTTTAAAATATAAATAATAATCTCTGAGATACCAAGAGTTGCTATTGCTAGATAATCTGATCTCAACCCAAGAGATATTTTACCAATTATAAAAGCTGCAAACGCTGCTAACAAGCCTCCTACAGGCCAAGATATGATTACAGGAAGATTAAATCCACCTAAGTAACCCGTCTTTGCAGGTTCTATGGCTTCTATTTGTTCTATTGGAGAGTCAACCATGAGCCTCATTATAAAGTAACCTACAAATATTATTAAAAAAGAAATTAGGTATTTTATTCTTTTGTTAAAATTAACCCTTTTGAACATAAATACTGAAAAAATAATTGATAAAACCAATATCATCAAACCAATTACTATAGAGTTTCCTCCTGTTTCCCATGCATTGCTGGTTGGAGGCATTGAAATTATTATGTTAGCAAGGCCACCTAATGCAGCAAAGCCCATCACACCAAAGTTGACAATTCCTGCGTTGCCCCACTGAACATTAATGCCAAGAGTCATTATTGAAGATATAAGGCATAAATTAAATATCGTTAATGCTACATTCCAACTTTGAAATATCCCAACTGCAAATAAAATGATTGCCATTAAAAAATATAAAATTTGTATCCGTGATCTATTTTTCATATCTAAAATTTTAAATTATTTTACCTTTATAAATTCCTGTTGGTCTTATTAATAAAACTAATACTAATATTATAAAAGAAATAGCTATTTTGTAATCGGTTGAGAGTATTTGTAACAATCCATCTGGAACTAAATAATTAGGAAGAAAATAAAAAAATATTTTTTTGTATGCAAATGTTACTATTAATTCAGAAAATGCTATCACGAATCCACCTATAATTGCACCTACAGGATTACCAACTCCACCCACGATGGCTGCAGAAAAAATTGGCAGAACTAAATGTAGATATGTAAAAGGTTTATAGCTTTTATCAAGACCATAAAGAGTGCCTGCCACACAAGCTAAGGTACCAGTTATTATCCAAGTGATTAAAACAACCTTTTCTGGATTAATTCCAGATAATAAAGCTAATTCCTTATTATCTGAATAAGCTCTCATAGATTTCCCAGTTTTTGTTTTATTTAAAAACCAAAAAAGTAAAATAACTAAAATTATGCTTAAAACTATAGTTATACCTTGTGTTGTTTTTAATGCTAATCCTTCTCTTAATCCCGTATAGTTTTTAAAGGTTTTTGCCTTTAAAATAAATCTTTCGCCATCAAAGAAATTTTTATCACCGGGTCCTATTATGAACCTAATTAATCCACCTGTAAAAAACATTACACCAATAGAAACAATTAAATTAATTACACTCTTTGAGTTTTGTAGCCTGTAAAATTTAAAAATTATTTTATCCACCAATATGCAATAAAAAATTGTAATTATAATTGCAAATGGCAAAACTATAATCGCTGTTGGCAAGGGATTTAAATTTATTTCAAGACTTAGAAATAGCCAGCATAAAAGAATTGAACTCATAGCACCAAATGACATGAATTCACCATGTGCAAAATTAGAAAATCTGAGAACACTATAAACTATTGTTATGCCTAAGGCACCGAGCGCTAGTTGACTACCATAAGTTAGACCTGGTATTAGTATATAGTTCGATATTAATGTAATTCCATTTAGAAAATCCATCGAAATCTAACCTCCTAAAAAAGCTTGTCGAACTTTTTTGTTTTCTAAAAGTGAATTTCCAGTATCTGTAAAAAGGTTTTTTCCTTGGTTTAGAACAAAACCCAAATTAGAAATTTTTAGGGCTTGTTTTGCATTTTGTTCAACCATTAAAACTGCAGTTCCTTGATTAGCTATTTCGGTAATTTTGTTAAATAAACCTTCCATAATAATTGGAGAAATCCCAGCAGAGGGTTCATCTAACATTAACACTTTAGGTTTGGTCATTAAAGCTCTTCCTACTGCAACTTGTTGTCTCTGACCACCAGATAATTCACCGGCCAACTGATATTGTTTATCTTTTAAAACAGGAAAGAGTTCATAAATATATTCTAGCATTTTTGTACAATCATGCTGTTCAACAAATGCACCCATTTCCAAGTTTTCTTCAACTGTTAATGAAGGAAATATATTGTTAGTTTGTGGAACAAAACCCATTCCTTTTAGAACTCGTTGCTGAGGCGGTATATTAGTTATGTCTTCACCGTCTAAAATAATTTTTCCTTGTTTTACAGGTAATAGTCCAAATAGTGCTTTCATAGCTGTTGATTTTCCTGCACCATTAGGACCGACTATTGACGATATCTCTCCTTCATTAACGCCGACATCGCAATTAAAAAGAATATCAATCGATCCATACCCACAAGTTATATTTTCCCCAAATAGTAAGTACATAGCTTAATTATTACTCATTTAATTTTTACCTAGATAAACTTCTATAACCTTTTCATTTTTTCTTATTTTTGATATTTCATCTGTCATTAAGATGGATCCTTCAGCCATTACAATAACTGGGTCACATAATCTACTTATAAAATCTATATCATGTTCAATCATGCAAAAAGTATAATTTAACTCCTTGTTAAGTCTTAATATGGCATCGCCAATTGTGTTTAACAAAGTCCGATTTACGCCGGCACCTACTTCATCAAGGAGAACTATTTTTGGTCTTACCATCATTGTTCTTCCTAACTCTAATAATTTTTTTTGTCCCCCAGAAAGATTACCAGCATATTCATTTGCAATATGTTTTAATTGTAAAAAATCTAAAACATCATTTGTTTTTTCCAAAATCTTTTGTTCTTCTTGTTTTATTTTATTTTTTCTGAACCATGTATTTATTATTGATTCACCTATTTGATTAGGTGGTACCATCATCAAATTATCTCTAACTGTTAGAGAGGCAAATTCATGAGCTATCTGAAAGGTTCTAAGTATACCAAGGTTAAAAAGTTGATGAGGTTCATAACTGGTAATATCTGTATTTCCAAGTTTTATACTTCCTGAATCAGGTTTAATAGAACCATTAATAATATTAAATAAAGTTGTTTTTCCTGCTCCATTCGGTCCAATAAGTGCTGTAACTGAGGATTTTTCAATGTTTAATGAAACATTGTTTATAGCCTGTATACCACCAAAACTTTTGTAAAGATTATTTATCGAAAGCATATATATAGCCAGAAAAAAGGCCTAAGATAATATCTTAAGCCTTTTTAACTTTATCTATAACTAACTTTGTTAGTTTTCTCATTGTCAATAAGGATTTCAGCAAAGCTTCCAGATGACTCGCCTGAACCAACAAGCTCTAGTGCGGTTGCCCCAACATAGTCGATGTCCTTACCTGCTTTAATCAATTTTAAAGCTTTTCCAAGCTCACCAGGATATATTTTTTCTCCGGGTGCATTAGCAATATCCATAACACTCTTTTTAAAAGTATTACTTACGGTAGATTTAGACTTCTCCATCGCTAACATAATTAAGGCTGCAGAATCGTATGATTCTGGTCCATAAGGTCCTGATTCAAAGCCTGCTTTTTTTGCTAACTCCGAATACTTTGCAGCACCAGGGCTGTCTGTTCCAGGAACTGATCCAATTGATCCATTAAGGTCTGGACCGATCGCTTTTGGTAATGAATCACCAATCATACCATCTGGTAAGAAAAATTTATCAAAAGCACCATTATCTAAAGATGTTTGAATTATTCCTTTTCCACCTTGATCTAAATAACCTGCTACAATTAGGATGTCACCCCCTGCTTGTGCTAATGCAGCAACCTCTGCACTGTAGTCAGCTTTACCATCTTCATGAGCTGTTGTTACAGTAATTTTACCACCTCTTGAAATAAAGTTTTTTTGAATACTTGCTGCCAAGCCTTTTCCATAGTCGTTGTTAGTATGTGACAAAGCAGCAGATTTAAAACCTTTTTCTATTAATAAATCAGCTATTACTTCGCCTTGTCTAGCATCAGATGGTGCGGTTCTAAAGAAAAGTCCGTTATCAGGTTCAGTGGACAATGCAGGTGAAGTTGCTGAAGGAGATATCATAACTATACCATTAGGCATTGCTACATTTTTTAAAACTGCTGTAGTAACTCCAGAGCAATCAGCGCCCATTATGGCACTGACTTTATCAGAAGTTATTAATCTTTCTGCTGCAGCTTGTGCCGCCGCTGCGTCAACACATGTAGAGTCTGCTCTAACACCTTCAATTTTACCATGCATAAAATTACCTGAATTATTTACTTCTTCAATAGCTAATTCAGCACTTTTCGCCATCACAGGTGCTAAAGATTCAATAGGACCTGTAAATCCTAAAATAATTCCAATTTTCACATTTTTTGCAAATGCTGGAAAAATAAGGAAAATTGATAGCATTAACGAAATTAGAATTTTTTTCATAAAGTTTCCCCTTTTGTTTTATAATGACATTTAATTTTATAAAGAAATAATATTATTAAGCGAATCAAATTTTAAGTTGTTATGCAAAATAACCTTTAGTAGGTTAATTATAGATTTACCAAAAAGAAAAGATGCTTTCCATATGTACTACAACGTTCTTAAAATATTAAAAGAGGGTTTAAATGATAATAAAGGATGGAAAAAAACATGGCAAAACCCCGAGATAAAGAAAAAATATGATGTGATTATTATAGGTGGTGGTGGACACGGACTGGCAACAGCTTTTTACTTAGCTAAAGAATTCAAAATTAAAAACATAGCAGTGCTTGAAAAAAATTGGATTGGTGGAGGCAACGTTGGACGCAACACGACCATAATTCGATCAAACTATCTACTAAATGAAAATGAAGCCTTTTACGAATTTTCCTTAAAATTATGGGAAACACTTGAAAATAAAATTAACTATAATGCAATGGTTAGTCAAAGAGGAGTTTTGAATGTTTTTCATTCTGATGCGCAAAGGGATTCTTTTGTAAGACGAGGTAACTCTATGATAATTAATGGAGCAGATGCAGAGCTGTTTGATGTTGATAAAATAAAATCAATTTATCCTTTTTTAGATTATGACAACGCGAGGTTTCCAATTAAGGGAGGTCTTTTTCAAAAAAGAGGTGGTTCGGTCCGCCATGACGCAGTTGCATGGGGTTATGCTCATGCTGCTGACGAATTAGGTGTTGATATCATACAAAATTGTGAAGTTACAGGGTTCAAAATCAAATCTGGAACCTGCATTGGCGTAGAGACCAATAAGGGTGATATTTTAGCTAATAAAATTGGTTGTGCTGTAGCTGGATCGTCAAGTGTATTAATGTCCAAAGCTAATATGAACCTTCCATTAGAAAGCCACGTTTTACAAGCATTCGTAAGTGAAAGTTTAAAGCCTCTTATTCCAGGGGTCATTACTTTTGGAGCAGGGCACTTTTATATATCACAATCTGATAAAGGTGGCTTAGTTTTTGGGGGAGATATTGACGGATATAATTCTTATGCACAAAGAGGAGGCATGGATATGTTAGAAGATGTTTGTGAGGGTGGTTTAGCATTAATGCCTACCATAGGTAAGGCAAGACTTTTAAGAATGTGGGGAGGTATTATGGATATGAGTATGGATGGTTCTCCAATTATAGATAAAACTCACATTAAAGGACTATATTTGAATGCGGGTTGGTGTTATGGGGGCTTTAAAGCAACCCCAGCTTCTGGCTGGTGTTTTGCTCATTTACTTGCAAAAGATGATTCTCATTCATTATCTGAAAACTTTCAATTAGATAGATTTAAAAATGGCTATATGATTGACGAAAAAGGTCAAGGAGCCCAACCAAATTTACATTAAAGTAGAAACTAATGATTATTGATCATCCATTATTAGGTCCAAGGGATGCTAGTGAATTCATCTATTTGGGTGATGCGTCACTATTGAACAGACCTAACTGGGATGAAGAAAAATCAGAAGATAATTTTTACAAATACCTATATCTCAGAGAAAATGTTGCCGGAATGCATAAAGAACTTTGGTTTCATCAACAAGGAGACAGAAGTTGGCTTGTGATTTCAAGAAATACTGTAACTCACGAAATTTTTAAAGTTGAATTAGCTACTGAATTAAAAAAAAATATGGGAAAGTCTAATGACTAGACCAACAAGAACTAAATCTAGTCTGATCAATACAAATAAAAAATTAAGTTTTGTATTTAATGGGAAAAAATACGAAGGTTTTCAAGGAGATACCCTAGCATCAGCTCTATTAGCTAATGATGTTAAACTAATTGCTAGATCATTTAAGTATCACAGACCAAGGGGAATTTTTACATCGGGTTCTCATGAACCAAATGCCTTAGTTGAAATCATACATGATGATTATAATGAACCCAATAGCAAAGCTACGACAGTAGAATTATATGAAGGATTAGTGGCTAAAAGTCAAAATTGCTGGCCTTCCTTAAAATACGATCTGATGTCAATAAATGATAAATTTTCAAAATTTATTGGTGCTGGATTCTATTATAAAACTTTCATGTGGCCGTCTTTTTTTTGGGAGAAGGTCTATGAACCAGTCATTAGAAAAGCTGCTGGCATAGGAAAGTTATCAAAAAATAAAAATAATACAAATTCAGAAAAAGGTTTTTTATATTGCGATCTTCTGATTATTGGCTCAGGTCCCTCAGGACTAATTTCTGCTTTTATTGCAGGTTTGTCGGGAATTAAAGTTATAATAGTTGAAGAAGATTATGTCTTTGGTGGTAGTCTTAACAATGAAATTTTCAAAATTTCTAATATGTCACCACAAGCCTGGGTTAAGTCTATTTTAAAGGAAATTAGAAAACTATCAAATGTTAGATGTATAGAAAATACCTCTGTTATAGGGATGTTTGATCATGGTGTCTTTGGAGCAATCCAAAAATTAAAAGAAAGTAAAATAGAACAAATATTTTGGAAAATAGTGTCTAAGAAAGCTTTGCTGTGTTCAGGCTCACTTGAAAGGCTAATTCCTTTTCAAAATAATGATTTACCAGGAATTATGTTGTCAGGTTCTATTCGTAGTTATTTAAATAGATGGGGCGTAAGTAATTTTGATAAAGTTTTATTATTTACAAATAATGACGATACTTATGTAACGGCCTTGGACTTAATTTCGAATGGAATAAATTTAATTGGTGTTGTTGATACAAGAGATAATCCTAGAATTTTTGATACTAAAATTAAAGTTTTTAAAAGTTCTCAAGTAGTCAATGCTACAGGTAAGTTATATCTTAAAGGTGTTGATATAGTTAATAAAGAAGGAGAACTTACACATTTAAAATGTGACTATCTTGGTATTTCAGGAGGTTGGAACCCAAATATTCATTTAAGTTGTCACACCGGGGTAAGACCTGAATGGAATGAAAAGATATATGCGTTTGTTGCTGGTAAAAAGAATGTCTCAACACATTTAAAAGCTGCAGGTTCTGCAAATGGAAAGTTTTCATTAAATGAGTGTATCCTTGACGCTGAAAAACAAGTATTAGAAATACTTTCAGATTTAGAAATGAAACCCAAAAAATATAGCCTCCCAAAAATTAAAGAGCAATCTTTTGAAATAGATCCTTTTTGGTTTGTAAAGATTGGTTCTCAAAGAAAATGGGTAGATTTACAAAATGACGTGACTGTAAAAGATATTGAAATGGCTTATGCTGAAAACTTTAGATCAGTAGAGCATTTAAAGAGATACACAACTTTAGGAATGGGGACAGATCAAGGTAAAACTTCTAATGTTACCGGGTTAGCTATTTTAGCCTCATTATCAAATAAGTCTATACCAGATGTAGGAACTACGGTATTTAGACCCCCTTACATTCCATTATCCATAGAGGCTTTAGTTGGTTCGTCAATTGGTAAAAATTTTAAGCCAACAAGATTAACTCCAACTCATAATTGGGCTAGAGATAATGGCGCTAGTTTTACAGAAACAGGATTATGGCTAAGAGCTGAATATTATTCTCAAAAAAATGAATATCACTGGAGAATGAGTGTTGATCGAGAGGTTAATTCTGTCAGAAATTCAGTTGGATTTTGTGATGTTTCAACCTTAGGAAAAATTGATATTCAAGGGAAGGATGCCCTAGAATTTGTAAATAAAGTCTACTGTAATGGATTTACAAAATTACCAGTTGGCAAGGTTAGATATGGTTTAATGCTTAGAGAAGACGGTATTGTCATGGATGATGGAACAACAGCTAGAATGAGTGAAAATCATTTCATCATGACAACTACAACTGTCAATGCAGAAAGTGTATATAGACACCTAGAATTTTGTCATCAATGTCTGTGGCCAGAGATGGACGTCCATTTAATTTCAACAACAGACGCTTGGGCACAAATAGCAATTGCAGGTCCAAATTCTAGAAAAATAATTTCTAAAATAGTTGATAAGCAATTTGATGTTTCTGACAAAAATTTCCCTTTTATGGCTTGTAAGGAAATAACAATTTGTGGAGGTGTTTTAGCAAGGCTTTTTCGAATTTCTTTCTCGGGTGAACTAGCTTATGAATTATCTATTCCAACTCAATATGCATCATCATTAGCTTCCTATCTTATGGAAATAGGAAAAGATGAAAATATAATTCCTTATGGTACAGAAGCGCTTGGGGTAATGAGAATTGAAAAAGGACATGCTGCTGGAGCAGAATTAAATGGGACAATTTCTGCATTAAATTTAAATATGGGTAAAATGGTATCCAACAAAAAAGATAGTATTGGTATGGTTCTGTCAAAAAGAGAAGGCTTGAATACTTTAGACGGATTAAGGTTAGTTGGTTTGAAGCCTCTTAAAGCTAATAATCAATTAATTTCTGGCTCACATTTGTTTAATTCAAGTGATACAATTACTCCTAGAAATGACCTTGGTTATATAACCTCTTCTTGTTATTCACCAACTTTGAAAAGCTACATTGCGCTGGGATTTCTAAAGAATGGATGTAACCGCCATGGAGATAAAATAAAAATTAGCAATCCGATATTAGGAAAAGAAGATTTTGCTGAGGTATGTAACCCTATTTTTGTTGATACCAATGGAGAAAAATTACGTGCATAAAGACTTAACGCTTTACTCAACAATATATTCTTCTGAAAATATAGTTGTTAAAAAGGATTTACAATTAAAGTTAGATAACACAAAAAAAATATTTTCTTTAAGTCATAATTTTTATCAATCAAAAAAATTTAATTCGACTTTTAAAAATTACTTTTCATACGCGCCTCCTTCTATCTCTAATTTTAAGCAAAATAATAAAGTATTTGTTTTTTGGACAAGGAACAACAGTTACTTCATCTTGGGTGATGTTGAGGCTAAAAGCATAATTTCTTCTTTTAATTCGATTGCATCTATTACTGATCAAACAGGTGGGTGGGTATGCTTTAATTTAAGTGGTCAACATTCTAAATCATTGTTTGAAAAGCTTGTGGTTTTTGATATTGATTCTTTTAAAAAAGGAGAAGTAACTAGAACTTCTATAAATAAAATTAATTGTTTTGTTTTATGTAATGAAAAATTTTTAAAATATACAATAGTTTGTCCAATATCTTTTATGGAATCAATGAAAGTGAGGCTTGTAAATTTGATTAACTTAATTGCATAGCGTTAGGTAAAAATAAGACAATGCTTGGAAATGCAATTAAAACGCCTACTGTAATAACATCTGCAACAAAAAATGGCGCACAGCCTCTAAAAACATCTTGTACAGGAATGTCTGGGCGGACTCCACTCACAACGAAACAATTTAAACCGATTGGTGGAGTTATAAGGCAAAGCTCTGCCATTTTTACAACTATAATACCAAACCAAATAGGATCATATCCTAGTGCAATTACTGCTGGTTGAACTACTGGTAAAGTGAGTAGCAACATTCCAATGGCATCCATAAACATACCTAAGATCGCATAAACTAATAAAATACAAAGTAAAATAGCTAAAGGTGGATAATCCAATGAAGTTATCCAATTACTGAAAGCATTTGGCAATCCAGCAAATCCTAAAAATCTGACATATACTAGAACACCCCAAATTATGGAAAAAATCATTACTGTTAGCTTAGCAGTTTCATAGAGTGCAGCCTTGAGTGCGCTAGCTTTCATTCCCTTTAGAATAGCGATGATAAAGACAACAAAGGCTCCTAGAGCCCCAGCTTCTGTAGGCGTAGCCCAACCAAAATACATGGAACCAAAAATAATAATAATAACTGAAAATATTGGAATTGTTGAGGGTAATGAAACGATTTTTTCTTTAAATGAATATATTCTAGTTTTAGGACCCATATCAGGTTTAAACGAGACAATGCTAACAATTATCAATCCATAAATTATTGCTGAAACTATCCCAGGTAAGAAACCAGCAAGCAAAAGCTGTCCTACTGATTCCTCAACAATTATAGCATATATAACTAATATAGCACTAGGTGGTATCAAAGTTGCCAAAGTTCCGCCAGCGGCTACAACTCCAGCAGCAAGTTTTCTATTGTAGCCTTCACGCAACATCTCAGGTATTGCAACCCGAGCAAAAACTGCTGCTGTAGCTGTGCTTGCACCCGAAACAGCTGCAAAGCCAGCAGTTGCAAATACTGTAGCTACTGCTAATCCCCCAGGAAGTCTTCCTAGCCATCTTTTGGCAGCTTCAAATAAGGATTTTGTTAATCCTGCGTGAAAGGCCAAAAAGCCAATTAAAATAAACATTGGCAAGATTGACAAAGCATAAGTAACAGCTTTTGAATGTGGAATAGTTCCTGCCATCCCAAGACCTGCAAACATTGCTTTTTCAAGACCTAGTTTTGTTGACAATATCCATACTAAACCAGCGGTGCCTGCTAATGCACTAGCAAAAGCTACGCGCATTCCAAAAAAAATCATAAACATCATTATTGATGTAACTGTTATGCCAATTTGAAGAGGATCCAATATTTAGTTCCTTACCTATTTTGAAGTTTCTATTTGAGATGCTTCTTGTTTTGCTTGGTTTTCTACATCTAATATTAAGGGCACTCCAATAGGTTGAAGCTTTGGATCTATAATCAATCTTATATACCCAGAAAATTGTACAATAAGCCGTAAAGTTAATGCTGCAAAAGCAATTGGTATCATTAACTTTGATGGCCATGTTGGCAATTGTATATCAATCGTACTATCGCCAATGGTCCAAGCTCTTTGAAAATGTTTAAACGAGTAATAAGTCAAAATACTTATAATTAATATAGTTGCTGCAGTTTGTATGGCTTCTGCTATCCACTTTGAACGGCCATTTAACATAGATAGAAAAATTTCCATACGAACATGTCCACCTAGTCTTTGACAGTACGCTATTCCAATAAACGCAAATATTGCAATTGATTGTTCTGCAAAGTCAATATAACCAGGAATTGGCATATTTAAAATTTTTCTACTAACTATTTGCACCGTTGCTGTGATCATTAATATGAAAATTGCTAGCGCTGCAAAGCTAGTTAAAAAATCTTCTATTTTCTCAAGAAATTTGTCGAAAGTATTTATCATATCCAACCATTACTAAAGAAGGATGAAAACTTTCATCCTTCTTTAATTATTATTTACTTACTTGCTTCTTTTGCAGTTTTAAGAACAAGATCAAGCAGTTCTTGTGCTGGCAAACCTACAGCATTCGCTTCCTTAATCCACTGATCCCATACTGGCTGAGCAGCAGCTTTTCTAAAAGCATTTAAATCAGACTCAGAATATGTAATCTTTTTAATCCCTTGTTTTTCTGCAACAGGAGTGTACTTATCAATTGAAGCTGAATAAGCTTTATCAAGTGCTGCATAACCTGCATCAACAGCATCTGTTAATATTTTCTTATTTTTATCAGACAAGCTATTATAAGCGTCAATGTTAACTACTAAAGGACAATTCACAGAACCAGGTGACAGATTTGTTGTTCTCCATGTAGAAACTTCATTAATTTTATATGAAAAGTGTGAGTAAAATGCAAAAGCGGCAGCATCAACTGTTCCTGTTTCAATAGCTCTATATGTTTCAGGAGCTGTAACTGTAGTTGGAACTGCACCAATAACTTTCATTGCTTTACCTATTCCACCAAGAGCTCTAACTCTCATACCTTTAAAGTCTGCAATTGTTCTTGGCTCTTTACCTCTACCCATAAACTCATATTGAGGAAGAGCAGCAGACATAAGAAGTTTTGCATTCCATTTTTTCATTTCTTTTATAGTAGCAGGGTGACTGTAAACGGCTAAGTCAGCAGCTTTTTGCGCGTCTCCATTAGTAATAGGTAAAAATGGTAATTCTAAAACTGTAACTGCTTTATTTTTATCAGCATGGTATGAAGCACAAAATGTTGCTGCCTCAAATGCTCCAAGAGATATACCATCAAGATTTTCTCTAGGTTTTGATAAAGTTCCGCCATAGTTAATTTTAATTGTAAAATGTCCACCTGACTTATCAGCCACATATTTAGACACAGCCTCAATACCTTCGGTAAAAGCTCTTCTTTTACCCCATGTTGATAAGTTCCAATTCACATTTTTTCCATGACTGGCTGCTAAAGCTTGCTTATTTACGCTGTCGACTGGTCCTCCAAAAATTAAACCTAACGACAACAGAGATAATAATGGTAGTGATTTCTTCATTCATTCCTCCGAAATAATATATTTGATGATAGCTTATAGATTATAGTTATAATATAAAAGTTTTATATCAAATTAAATTAAGAACATGTTAACTTTTTTAAATAAATTAAATATTAAAGTAAAATAAATGGAACCAGGTAAACCTGATTATAACTATTTACCTTTTAAGGTTCATAATGGTGTAGTATATCTAGCTGGTCAATTGGCAAAAGAAAGTGGTTCTGTGAGAAAAACAGGACAAGTTTTAAAAGAAATCAGTGAACTTGAGGCCTCAAGACAAATAAAGATTTGTTCTCAACATGCTTTTAGATGGTTGCAAATTGCAGCTAAAAATAATGACAGTGAAATAGATTCTATTTTGGATCTTAAGGTTTATGTGTCATGCGATAAGAGTTTTGAAGGTATCTCAAAATTAGCCGATAAAGCTTCAGAAGTTTTTATAGAAAAATTAGGAGAAAAAGGAAAGCATCCGAGGTCAGTTTTTGCAGTTTTAAGATTACCACAAAATGCACCTGTAATGATTGATCTTAGGGCATCAATTAAATTAAAATAAGGAAGAATAATGAGTAATGTTAGTAAAATCACATTAGAAGAAATTAAAATATTAGTAACTAATGTTTTTCTCAAACAAGGATGTAATAAAGAAAACGCTAGTGCTTTGGCAAACACAATTACAAAAGCAGAAGTGGATGGATCTAGTTCTCATGGTTTATTTAGAGTTCCGGGATATGTTGCTTCTTTGCAATCAGGTAAAGTTAATGGTCATGCTTCCCCAAAGATTAAACAAGTCTCCCCTGTAATATTAAAATGTGACGCTGATAATGGCTTTGCCTCTACGGCTCACGAATCGTCTTTACCTCTCTTAGCGGATGCTGCAAAAAAAAATGGAATATCAGTTTTAAGTATAAAGGGGTGCTATCATTTTGCTGCTTTATGGCCAGAAACAGAATATTTGGCTAGACAAAATTTAGTTGGTTTTGCATGTACTGCCTTTAAGCCATCGGTTGCTCCTGCTGGAGCTAAAGAAGCTTTTTTTGGAACAAATCCTATTTCAATGGCTTGGCCAAGAAGTAACAATGAACCAGTTGTCTTTGATATGGCAACGGCAACAATGGCAAAAGGGGAGGTAATGATTGCAGCAAGGGACGGCCATAATTTACCTGACGGAGTAGGTCTTGGAGAGAATGGGGAACCCTCAAATGATCCTAAAGATATTTTAAAGGGTGTTTTACTTCCTTTTGGAGGTTATAAAGGCTCTGCAATTTCTATGATGGTTGAATTATTTGCAGCTGGTCTAACGGGGGATGTTTTTTCATATGAAGCCCAAGAAAAAGACAATAATGATGGAGGTCCTCCAAGTGGAGGAGAGTTTATAATGGCTTTAAATCCAGAAATTATTGCTGATTCTTATTGGGAAAAACATTGCGATGATTTTTTTCAAAAATTATTATCAATTGATGGTGTTAGGCTTCCTGGATCACGAAGGCATAAAAATAGACTAGGAGATCAATATCGTTCTATTAATGAAGAATTATTGTTGAAAGTTAAATCTTTTCTCTAATTTTCAATTATCTTAACCTTCATTCCTTTTAATTAAATTAAGATATTCTATTATATCATTAAGCATTTCATCAGGTAAATCTTTGTAACTTGATCCAAAATTGTTTTTTACTTTTAATGCCACATGAGCATATGGATTTCTTCCACTTGGATAATGAGGGTGATCAGGTAATTTATTAATCAAATAATCCCCAGTTGACTGAATTATTTTCCACAAATATTTTTTATTTTGGTTATTCATTTCAAAAAATTTTCAAAAGAAATAAAGTAATTCCAGGAAATGAGAATAAAAGAATAACCCTAAAAATATCACTTACTAGAAATGGTAAAACGCCCTTAAAGGTCTCTGAAATACTTACGTCGCCAGCCATTTTATTTATTATAAAAACATTTAATCCAACAGGTGGTGTTATCAAACCAACTTCAACAACTATAAGGGTTAATATTCCAAACCATATTGCTGTTTCTTCAGGTGTCATTCCAAATTCAAGTGTCATAATTAAAGGGAAAAACACAGGAATAGTTAAAAGTATCATGGCTAAACTATCCATTAAACAGCCTAAAAAAAGATATAGAACGAGAATACAGGCTACAATTAAAAAAGGAGAAAGATTATTTTCTAATGCTATTTTACCAAGTTGGTTTGGTAGTTGAGTTAAAGCTATGAAAGAATTAAAAAACTCAGCACCTAATAACACTAAAAATATCATAGCTGATGTAATTGCTGTACTTTCAATTACTTCTACCAAGTCTTTAAGCTTAAAGTTTTTATTTAAAATGGCAATTAAACCTGCTCCACCTGCTCCTATTGCTCCTCCTTCTGTTGGGGTAAACCAGCCTAAATATATTCCTCCAATCATAGTCACAAAAATTAAAATGATTTGCCAGATATTTTTAAATAATAAAAATCTTTCTTTCCAACCAACTCTATCTTTTGTAGGCCCGGAGTTTTTCACAAACCTTACGTATAATGCAATTGCTAAAATATATCCTAACGCAGCTAAAATACCCGGAATAAAAGCTGCTAGAAACATTTTAGCAATGTTTTGTTCAGTCAAAATAGAATATATTATTAAAATCACTGATGGAGGTATCAATATACCTAAAGTTCCGCCAGCGGCTAATGTACCTGTGCTAAGAGCTCCAGAATATCCTAGTCTTCTTAGTTCAGGAAGAGCTACTTTACCCATTGTTGCAGCAGTAGCTAAAGAAGATCCACAAATTGCACCAAAACCTGCACATGCACCTATTGCAGCCATTGCAACACCGCCTTTTCGATGACCTAAGCAAGCGCCTGTAAATTTAAATAGTGCTTCGCTCATACCAGCTTTTCCAGCAAAGTTTCCCATTAGTAAAAAAAGAGGTATGACAGATAAAGAGTAATTTGAAAATAAATGCCATGCACTTGTTTTAACTTGAGACAAAATTGGGAGCCAACCAGCAATTAAGATGGTTCCAGTACAACCAACTATTAACATAGATAGGCCAATAGGTATGCGTAGAGCTAGCATAGAAAATAATACTGGGAAAGCTAGTATACCAAGTGTAAATTTATCCATTAAAACTAATTTCCTAATATGTCATAGACTTTTAAAATAAAAGTATAAAAGCAACAAATAGTTAGAAGAAAGAAAGATGCGATAACAGGTAAAAATGGTACCCATATAGGAAATGCTAAAAGCATAGTTTCTTCTTGGTAAACATACATATCTTTTGCTCCTAAAATCATCCTTGAGCTAAAGAAAAGGGCTACAAATCCGAATAATAGAGAGCTAAAAGCATCTAAGAAATAGATTTTATTTTTAGGTAACTTAGCTGTTATAAAGTCTACAATGACATTTCCGTTTTTAAGATGACATAAAGGTAGAAATGAACCAATAGCAACTGCACACGCAATTTCAACTAATTCAAAGTCACCCAAAATTGGTGATGAAAATACAACTCGGCCAAAAATAGAGAATATACTGATCAAGGCAGCAGTTAAAAGAATAAAACCTCCAAATATAGCAAAGTATCTAGAGGTTTTATTTAAAATACGACCAAAATTATTATCTGGCTTTATTTTTAAAGTTAATAATTTTTTTATAAAACTCATTAAAAAGTTTTATAATGTTTTTTCATATTTTGAAATTAAAGATTTAGCAGTATCATAAAGTTTTTGTCCGTCTAGACCTTTACTATTAGCATTTTTAATCCAATCTTGAATTACTTCATCGGCAGCTTTCTTTATTTCTGCCAAAGGTGCTCCCTGTAAAGTATGAAATTCACCTCCAGCTTTAACTGCTAAAGCACGCGCTGGACCTTCAAATCCATCCCATAAAACACCAGCTTGTTTTGCTAATGACATTCCAGAATTATTATCTATTACTTTTTTGTGTGCTGGAGATAATGAATCATATTTTGCTTTGTTCATAACAAACAGAAAAGGAGTAGTATAAAGTCCTCTCTTCCCAGCAACATTTGTATGGGATTTAGTTAGTTCCTGAAGCTTAAAAGATGGCATGATTTCCCAAGGAACAACCATTCCGGTAATAACGCCTTTTGATAAGGATGGTGCAACTTTAGGAATAGGCATACCAACTGGTGTTGCACCTAATTTTTTTAATAAACTAGTTGCTGAACGTGTTGGTCCTCTTAACTTAAGGCCTTTAAAATCACTAACTGATTTAATTAATGTTTTTTTTGTATGTATCATACCTGGAGCATGAACATGTACTGCAAGAATTTTATAATCTTTAAGATCTTCTGCTCCTGCAGTTTCTACAAACTCTTGCACTGCTTGCGCTGTTATTTTTGCACTCGTTGGCATAAATGGTAATTCAAAAACTGATAATCTTGGAAATCTTCCAGGAGTGTATCCAGCTACTGTCCAAACTATATCAACAACTCCTTCACGAGCTTGATCAACTAGTTGTGGTGGTTTTCCTCCAAGTTGCATTGAAGGATACATCTCAGTAATTATTTCTCCATTACTTTCTGCTTTGACTTTATCGGCCCAAGGTTTAACAAATTTAGCATTTGAGTTTGCTGGCATTGGAACCATTGTATGAAATTTCAAAGTAACTTTATCAGCTAATGCTGGTAATGATAAACCAGCACTGATTATTGTTGTAGCTAAAAAGCCAATAACTTTATTCATTAATATTCCTCCATTTAAATAATTATAAAATAAGATAAATTTATTTATTACTAAATCATTAACTACATATTATAATAAATCAAATTTTATTTTGTAAATAATTTCATATTTTCTTGTATTTTGATAATTTTAGTAATTATTTGTTGTTAAATTATCATAATAATGCATAATCAAGTATAATTTATGTAGGAGTTTTACATGTCCATAAACGCATTAAGTTATATAGGTGTTAATTCGGATAAGTTAGAAGACTGGCAAAATTTTGCTACTAAATATCTAGGAATGCAATCCATTAATCATGGTACTAAGTCTTTATGTTTTAGAATGGATGATCAAAAACAAAGATTTGCTATATCAGGAGAGCCTGGTGATAAACTTGCATTTCTTGGTTGGGAAGTTGAGAAAAAATCTGACCTACAAATGTACGCAAAACGATTAGACGTTATTGGTGTTCCTGTTCAATTAGGAAACAGAAATCTTACAGATATGAGGTTTGTAGAAGAATTACTATACTTTGATGATCCAGCGGGTAATCGAATAGAACTTGTTTATAAACCGCATCTTGATAAAGACACTTTCGTTTCAGGTAGGCCAATCTCAGGTTTTAAAACAGATATATGTGGACTTGGGCATGCTGTATTACATGTATCTAATGTTAATGATTTAATTCCTTTTTACAGAGATACTCTTGATTTTAAAATAAGTGATTACAGTCACGACCCTATTTCATTATGCTTTTTTCATGTAAATGGAAGGCATCACAGTTTCGCACTGATAGGCACTGGTCAACAAGGATTTCATCATTTTATGGTTGAATATCAAAATTTAGATGATGTTGGTCAAGGATATGACTTGCTTCAATATAAAGAAGGCTCAATTGCCTATACTTTAGGAAGACATACCAACGATTATATGACTTCATTTTATGCACACACTCCTTCAGGATTTTTTATTGAAAATGGTTGGGGAGGCAGAATAATTGATCCAAACACGTGGATACCTCACGAAACAAATATGGGACCAAGTTTTTGGGGGCACGAAAGATTGTACTTACCTGATAATGAAAGATTAAAATTTAGAGAAAAACGTATGGAAACTGCTCGGGAAGGTAAGCAATCGCCAATGATTATTGATTGTCCCTGGCTTTATCAAAATATTAAGAACAAATAAGGATAAAATATAGTGCAAATGGATTTTGATGTTGTGATAGTTGGACTAGGACCTACCGGAGGAACATTAGCTAATTTATTAGCTATAAATAATTTATCTATTCTTATTTTAGAAAAAGAAGCAAGCCTATATAATTTGCCACGAGCAGTCCACTTTGATGATGAAGTCATGAGAGTATTTCAAACTATAGGAATTTCTAACAGTTTATCAAAAAAATTAATTATCAACAAAGGTACAAAATTTTTAGATGAAAATGGTAAACTCCTTTTAGACTGGCCAAGGCCAAAAATAATTACTGAAAACGGGTGGTATCCGAGTTATCGTTTTCATCAACCCGACCTAGAACGCAGTCTTCGTTATAAATTAAAAAAGTTTGATAAAGTTGTTTCTCTACAAAACTGTGAAGTTTTTAAAACCGTGAATAAAAAAAATTTTACTGAAGTTCATTATAAGAATACAAAAATTAATAAGATAAGTTCAGTTAAGTCAAAATACATTATTGGTTGTGATGGTGCGAATTCATTCATTAGAAATGAAATGAAAACAGAATTAGAAAACTTGGGTTTTGAGCAGCGTTGGGCTGTCATTGACTTAATATTAAAAACAAAAAATGTAAATTTGCCTGATCGAACCATTCAATATTGTAACGCAAAAAGGCCTGCAACTTATTGCAGAAATGTTGGTAGGAGAAGAAGATGGGAAATAGCTTTAAAAGATAATGAGAGTTCTAAAACATTTTTTGATGAAAAAAGACTTTGGAAATTCTTAAGTAAATGGGTATCTCCTGATGAAGTAGAAATTGAAAGAAAAACTGTATATACATTTCAATCGGCTATTGCAAAAAGTTGGAGAGAAGGCCGCATGTTTTTAGTAGGCGATGCTGCTCATTTAACACCACCATTCATGGGACAAGGTATGTGTGCTGGAATAAGGGACGCATCTAATCTAGCTTGGAAAATAAGCATATGTTGTAAAAAGGGTCATAGTGAAAATCTTTTAAATAGCTATCAATCAGAGAGATCCTCAAATGTCAGAGATTATATAAACACTGCAATGAAAATGGGAGAGTTACTTAATTCGATAGGGGGATCAGAAGTATCAGATACAGTTTTTGTTCAACCAGACGGCACTATTAAAATGAATACAATTAAACCCCAACTTGGAAAAGGTTTAGGTGAATGTGAAGACATAAATAGGGGAAAAATATTCCCATCCTTCAAATCTGATTTTGGTAGAGATATTGATAATATATTCGCATGTGACCCAATATTAATTACCAATCAAAAAATAAATAAAAAGGAATTTAGAATTAAATCTTATGATTGTTCTGATATACCTGGAATGGAGGTCATATTAAAAAAATTTAAAACAAACACTTTAATTATTCGTCCTGACAGATTTATTCTGGCTAGCACTCAAAAAAATAATTTATTAAAATTCACCAATACCTGTCTTAACCAAATTTATAGCTTATAAGATTCTAGATGTCAGGTTTTACAAGATATAATAAAATCTTAAATCTTTTTTCAGAACAGAGAAGTTCTTGGACAGTTTTAGAAATTTCGGCCGAATTGAAAACCCCTTCAAGTACTATTTATAGAATTGTTCGTGAATTAGTTCTGGCAGAATTTCTTGAAAGTGCAGCAGGGGCCTATTTTAGGCTAGGTCCTGCCTTTATCAAATTTAATCGAATTATTAATTTGTCAGATCCCCTAGTTAGAGCAGGGCAACCATTTTTAAAAAAACTAGCAAATGAAAATCCTATTGAAAGTGTAAACGTTTTAGCTAGGCTTTATGGAAACAAAGTAATGTGTGTGGCAGATTATAAAACTCCATTTTTTAAAAATAATACTAGTTATCAAAAAGGAAAATTAATGCCTTTAATTTATGGTGCAACGTCAAGAGCAATAATCATGAAGATTGTAGGAAAAAGTCTAGAAGATCTTCTAAAGCAAGAAACATTTTATGATGATAATGACAAAGATACTTTTTTTAAAAATTTAAAAAATGATAATAAAAAAGGATATTGTAAAACTGAAGGTCAAGTTGATAAAGGTCTTATAGGTTTTGCAGTACCTATCAACAACAAAAAATTAGGTATAGAGGCATCATTGAGTTCGATATTTAATTCAATTGATTTTCTTCCTGAACATGAACCTATAATTTATGCTAATTTAACAAGCTATTCTCTATTGATAGAAAGGTACATAAATCAAATTTTTGATGATATTCAAAATTATCATCAGATATCTAGTTAAATAAGGAGAGTAAATGTCATTAACGGCAGTACAAGCGGACTTATCTTTGCATCATCTTGAAATACAGAGTAATAATCCAGAAAGTTTGGCCAATTTTTATTCCAAAATTATGGATATGAAAATAAATAAACTTTCACCAGAGAAGTTTTTATGTGACGGGCCAGCTCGCAAAATAATAGTAACTTTAGGTGAAAATAAAACGCTAAGTAACGCAGGAATGGTTTGCAGAAGTGAAAATAACTTAAATAGATTTAAAGAGTTCTTAGATCAAAAAGAACTCAAACTAAAGGAGCATAACTCAGAATTTTATAAAGCAGGATCTTTTTCAGTTCAAGACCCTGATAACAATGTAATATGTTTTGGAGTTTTAAAAGACAGTAGTCCTTCTCATTTAAAGGGAATTCATGCTCCATTGCAACATTTAACATTTGCTTCAGAAGATGTTGTTTCATTTCAAAATTTTTATCAAAACAAACTTGGTTTTCAAGTTACAGATAGAGTTATAAAAGATAATGGAGAGCTTGCAACTTGCTTCACTACTTCTAACCATGAGCACCACACTATAGCTTGTTTTAAGTCATCTAAATCTGGAATAGATCATCACTCCTATGAGGCGGGTGATTGGAACTTTGTAAAAAAGTGGTGTGATCATTTTGCATCACATAATATTCAATTGATGTGGGGGCCTGGTAGACATGGGCCAGGAAATAATTTATTTGTATTTATTGAAGACACTGATGGAAATTGGATTGAAATTTCTGCAGAATTAGAAACGGTTCATGGTCGACCGGTAAAAAACTGGCCTCAAGAAGAAAGAACCCTGAATTTGTGGGGCAATGCAATAATGAGATCTTAAAAAAGGATATAAAATGAAATTATTAAGCTTTGTTAGGTTGGGTAAAACTGGATTTGGTGCAGTAGTTGACAATGGAATAATAGATTTAACAGGAAAGATTGATCCAGATGTTAATAATATAAAAGAATTAATATCTCTCAATATGGAAGATCAGGCTGAGGAGTATATTGAGGGAAAAACAAAAGATTTATCTTTTTCAGACATCAGTTTCTTACCCGTTATTCCTGATCCAGAAAAAATAATGTGTATAGGTCTAAACTACTTGGAACATAAAAAAGAGACAGGCAGACCCGATGTAGACAATCCGACAATATTTACAAGATTCGCTGACTCTCAAGTAGCTCATTTACAACCAATGATTAAACCAGATAATTCTGATCGTTTTGATTATGAAGCTGAAATGGCAATCATAATTGGTAAAGGTGGTAGGTTTATCTCTCAAGACGAAGCACTAAATCATATAGCTGGTTATGCTTGTTATAATGACGGTAGCATCCGAAATTATCAAAGACACACTTCTCAATTTACCCCAGGTAAAACTTTTCCAGGCACTGGTGGTTTTGGTCCATACATGGTTACCCCAAGTGAAGTAGGTGACTATACAAAATTACCAATTGAATTAAGACTTAATGGAAATGTTATGCAAAAAGCTACATTAGCAGATCTTATTTTTCCAATTCCGAGGTTAATAAGTTACATATCAGAATTTACTGCACTATCTTCAGGTGATGTAATTGTTACAGGGACCCCAGGTGGTGTTGGAGATAAAAGAAATCCCCCAGTTTATATGGTACCTGGAGATGTTGTAGAAGTAGACATAGGATTATTGGGTATATTAAAAAATCCTATAGTTGCTGCTCCAAAATTATAAGTTTTATTCTTAGGTATTGAATAATGATAAATAAATCTTTGATTACAAATTTAGTATCTATTTTTATAATATTTATTGGTTATTTTAATAAAGATGAATATTCATTCATTCTTATGACAGGAGTTTTTGCACTATCTGGTAGCGTTACCAATTGGATAGCAGTACATATGTTGTTTGAAAAAATTCCATTTTTATATGGTTCTGGAGTTATTCAAGATAGATTTGAAGATATTAAGTTGGGAATAAAGAACTTAATATTAAAAGAGCTATTTTCATTAACTCAAATAAATAAATTTTTATTAGATAATAAAGAAGTAGCGTCAGAAAAGATTATAGAAAAGATTGATTTCGATAAAGTTTTTCTGGGTCTTGTTGAAGCTATAGAAGGTTCACAGTTAGGTGGAATGCTTTCAATGGTAGGAGGCAGAAAAGCACTTGAACCACTTAAAGAACCATTTAATACAAAATTAAAAATCATTATCGAAGATTTTATAAACAAAAATAATTCTGATGATGACGGTAAAACTACATCAGAGGCATTGTTAGTTAAAATTGAAAATATATTAGATGCAAGATTAGCTGATTTATCTCCTGAAGATATAAAAATTATAATTCAAAAAATGATAAAAGAGCACTTAGGTTGGCTCGTAGTTTGGGGAGGTTTTTTTGGTGGGTTATTAGGACTATTATTAAGTCCCATTGGCCTGAATGTACTTTAAGAAGCTAAGAAGAGTAGGCAATATACTCTTCTTTGTAGTTTCTAAGATATTATGCAACCACCATCTACATCTATTGTAGTACCAGTTATAAACTCGTTCTCGATTGCAAAAATTATTCCTTTGGCAACTTCTTCTGGGGTGCCGGCCCTTGGAATTAGGTTATCACTAGTGGCTTTTTTATAATACTCCTCTCTAGCAGTTCCTTCAAGAGGGCTCATTGGAGTATCAATGATACCAGGAGAAACAATGTTGATCCTTTTAGGTAGTATTTCAGGTGCAATACCTCTCGCAAAAGCTTCTACTGCACCACCAACAGAAGAAATTGCAATTTGTCCTGGACGACATTTTCTTGCAGGAGTCCCGCTTACTAAAACTATATTTCCATTATCTTTTAAAAATTTGGTACCTAATCTTACTACGTTAGTGTATCCCCAAAGTTTATCAAATGATGCTTTATAGCCATCTAAATCCATAGAAAGAAAAGGACCAACAGCTCTTTTTCCACCAGTAGCAGCATTAACTAAAATATCAAATTCACCTTCATCCTGAAAAAATTTTTCAACAGCTTCTCTATCAAGAACGTTTATTTTCTTTGTTGTAACGTTTTTTGGAAGTTGAGTTAATTTCTCGGGATTGCGACTTATTGCAATAACATGAGCTCCTTTTTCAGATAACATTTCAGTTGCAGATAGACCAATTCCAGAAGTTCCACCAAATACGATAGCTTTTTTGCCATTAATATTCATTTTTATTTTACCTTTTAAAATTTAATAAGAATTTATTAATTACTTATAACATTTTGGATATATATTTGTTAAAAAAGTTTTAGGTATTTTATAGGTGTTAAATATGACTGTTGAGCTATTTAGAAATAATTCTTATTTGAAAGAACATAAAACCATTATATCTGAAGTTGTACCAGAAGGATTAGTTCTAAATGAAACTATTTTTTATCCAGAAGGAGGGGGGCAACCAGGAGATGAAGGTTCAATTACATTTAAAAATAACCGAATAAAAATAGTCGGAACTAAATATATAAATAATAGGCTAGTTCATTTAACTGAAACTACTAATGACTGTAAACAAAATGAGGAAGTTTCCATAATTCTAGATTGGTCAAAAAGATATAGTTACATGCAAGTGCATACCTGTCTTCATCTCTTATGTTCAATAATACCTTACCCTGTTACAGGTGGTTCTATAGGAGATGGTAGAGGAAGACTTGATTTTGATCTTGAAACAAAGCCAGACAAACAAGATGTTTTGCATAAATTAAATGAATTAATTCATAAAGATTATTTAGTTCAAATATCAAGTATAACAGATAAAGAATTAGACGAAAATCCAGATTTAGTAAGGACAATGTCCGTTAAACCCCCTAGAGGATCAGGTAAGATAAGAATGATAAGGATAGGGAATGATGTTGATTTTCAACCTTGTGGAGGAACACATGTAAATAAAACTTTAGAAATTAAGTTAGTCAAATCAGTTAAAATTGAAAACAAGGGTAAAATGAATAAAAGAATAATTTTAAATTTTTAAATAACAGTTATTTCTTACAAACTATTTCAAATGGCAATGTTCTATTTTCTTTAATAGATTGCATTGAGTTAGTAGATCTTTCATTCATACTTTCTCCACCAATTACATGAATACCTAAAATAGGTTTTTTATTTGTAGACTTTAACCCAATAAGTTTTTCATAACCTGAAATATATTTATCAGCTGTCTCAATTATTTTTATATCAGAAAAACCTATATCTTTTAATATAGATATAGTTGTTTCAGGGGGTAATAAAAAGCTCATTTCTGAAGAATCAGCCCATGGCAGAGGAAAAATTGGATTACCCTCAGGGCCTAACCCGTGTTCAGTAAAAGCAAAAAAACTATCTTTTTTTAAAACTCTAAAAGCTTCAGAAAAGAATTTTTTTCTGTCTGATATATTCATTGTTACGTGTTGTGAATACGCACCATCAAAAGTTTCATTCTTAAAATCTAATATTTCTCCATTTCCAACTAAAAGCTGAATATTATTGGACATAGATGTAAGTTTATTGAATTCATTACCTATTTCAATGAAGCTTGGTGTTATGTCTATTCCAGTGATGAAGCATTTAAATTCTTTAGCGAAATATCTTGCTGGTCCACCAAGACCGCAACCAATATCTATAATTTTTTGATTTTTTGATATTGGCATTCTTTTGCCAAGGTCAACAGTGGCAGCAATCCCCCTTGCGTGATATTGATCAATAGGAAATAAATCTTCAATATTTAATTCTTTATTGATTAAACCTGCTTCCGACATTGCGTGGTGTACTCGTGAAAAAATATCACCTCTCGTCCAAAAATTTTCAATATTTTTTGAGTTTATCATTTATTTAAATTTTAGTTGTTAAGAATAAAATCTGCACATCTTTCACCTATCATCATGCAAGCAGCATTTGTGTTCCCTGAAATTAGAGTAGGCATTATAGATGCATCTGCTATCCGGAGACCTTGTATTCCATGGACTTTTAGATTTTTATCAACAACTGCATTTTCATCAAAACCCATTTTACAGGTTCCAACCGGATGATAGACTGTTTCGGCTTTGTCTCTAATGAAATTCAAAATATCTTCATCGCTTGAATAATCCAACCCGGGCTGAATTTCTAAATCACAAAATTCTTTCATTGGAGCCGATTGCATTAATTTTCTTATTAACTTTACTCCATCAACGAGTGTGTCCTCATCTAGTTTATTAGACATGAAGTTAAACTTTATACTCGGGAATTCGTTTGGATCGTTAGACTTAATATGGATACTCCCTTTACTTTCAGGTCTGTTTTGATTGATCGTGCAAGTTATGCCTGGTTCCTTTCCTAATGATCTTTTACCATCTTTTAAAACTACTCTATATGGTATAAAGTGTACCTGAATATCGGGTGAAGCTAGCTCTTTTCTCGTTTTAAAAAATCCAACAACTGGTGCAGACGGAAGTGCTAAAAAACCGTCTCTTCTGAACACATATTTAAAAACTTGTTTTATTAGATTTATACCACCAGCTTTGTCATTATAGGAAATTCCTTCCTTCTTAACCCTATAAATTATCCGCGGAGCAATATGATCACGTAGATTTTCTCCAACCCCAACTAGATGATGAATTGGCTCAATTCCATTTTTTTTAAGTATCGAGCTGTTTCCAATACCAGACAATTCCAAAATCTGAGGAGAATTAATTGCTCCGCCTGATAGAATAACTTCTTTTGACATCATAAATGTTGACAATTTATTTTTATTTTTAACCTCAACCCCAATACATTTTTTTTTTTCAAAGAGTAATTTTGTTACCAACGAGTTGGTTATAATTGTAAGATTTTTTCTTGACTTTATTGGTCTTAGATAAGCAACCTCTGCACTCATCCTTTCACCTTTGTAAATTGTAGTCTGAGTATAACCTAAACCTTCTTGATCTTCGCCATTATAGTCTTTATTGAAAGGAATATTATTGGCTTCTCCAGATTTAAAGATCGCATCATAAATGGGATTTCTGTCACTTACTTCAGAAACTTTAAGTGGACCTTCTTCACCTCGTAATTCAGAGGTGTTACCTTGATAATTTTCCATTTTCTTAAAGAAAGGAAGTACATCATCGTATGACCAACCTGTATTTCCCATTTGAGCCCATGTATCATAATCCAATTTGTTTCCTCTTACAAAAACTAAACCATTAATAGAACTGGAGCCGCCAAGTAATTTTCCTCTAGGTATTGGGATTTCTCTGTTTCCAGTATTTTCTTCAGGTTCGGATCTATACCTCCAATTTGCGAGTGGATTATCAATTAAGAGAGCAAAACTAGCTGGAAGCCTCGAGATTGGATGAGAAGATCTTCCCGCTTCAATAAGTAAAACTTTATTAGTATCATTTTCTGACAATCTGTTTGCAACTGCACAGCCAGCAGAACCTCCACCCACTACAATATAATCAAATTTGTTAGTCATTAACTTTCCTTCCAGAAAATAATTTTAGTCATATATATTTTGATATCAATGCCAAAATTACAATAATTGCAAATTTTTTTAGAAAATTCACTTGATTGAAATAATTTAAAAAGAATGATAATTAACCAAAATGTGTTAGGAGTGTTATTTTGTTAGAATGGATCTTAGATGTATCTCAAATAATAATTGCAGATATTGTTTTGTCTGGAGATAATGCTTTAATAATTGGAATGGCTGCATCAGCAGTTCCAGAAGAAAGTCGAAAAAAAGTAATTTTTATAGGGCTGATGGCGGCAACCATTTTAAGAGTTTTATTTGCTCTTGTTGCATCTTACCTCATAAGTATACCCGGACTGCTTCTATTAGGTGGATTGTTGCTTTTTTGGGTGTGTTGGAAATTTTATGGAGATATAAAAGAATTTTCCTCTAATAATGAGGAAAAAGAAAAACTTCAAAAAGATGTTTCAGGAAAAGGAATAAAAGCTGCGCTCATAACTATCATAATAGCTGACGTATCCATGTCACTTGATAATGTTATTGCAATAACTGCAATAGCAAGGGATAACAAAACATTATTAATCTTAGGCATTGCATTTGCCATATTAATAATGGCGCTATTTGCAACGGCTATTGTTAAATTATTAACCAAATTTAAGTGGTTATCTTATCTAGGTTTAATATTTCTTGTTTACCTATCTTCAAAGATGACCTTTGATGGTTGGTTGCAACTTTATCCTTTGTTACAAAGTTAAGCTACGATCCCAACCATTTTGGAAACCAAAGAGCTATGTCAGGTATAAACATGACCAGAAGCATTCCAGTTATTTGAAGAGCAATAAATGGTAACACTGATAGAAAAATCTCTTGCAGGGTTATATCAGGTGGTGCGACTGATTTTAGCCAAAAACATGCCGGACCAAATGGAGGCGATAAGAAATAAATCTGAATATTCATCACAAATAACACCCCAAACCAAACAGCAGCCCATTCAGGTTCTAGACCTAACTCTGGAGCCATTCCAACCACAACTGGAGCAAAAACAGGAACTGTAATAAACGCTATGGCTATCCATTCCATAAATGTACCGAGTATCACCAAAATACCCATCATTACAAAAACAATCCCAATCGCTGGAAGGCCTAATCCAGAAAATAGAGATCTCATAAAGTCAGCGCCACCAATTAAGTTGTAAATACCAACAAAAGCAACTGCACCTAAAATTAACCAAATAATTGTTCCTACAGTCGACATTGTGCCAGCAAGAGCTACTTGTAAAAGATTCCAACTGTAAGCATTTCTGAACCATGCTACAAAAATAGCACCCAACACGCCAACAGCTGCAGCTTCTGTTACAGACGCGATCCCGCCGTATATCGATCCCATAACACAAAAAATTAAAAATATACTTAGAAAAACTGCGTACAATTTATCTTTTGACATTTTCATATCACCTTTTCGAGCTTTAGCAACTTCTTCAGCTGTAGGTGCCATGGAATGATTCAAATTACATCTTACTAGGACATAAATTGCATAAAGAACGGCAAGCATTAAACCTGGAACTGCACCAGCCATAAATAAGTCACCAATAGCAACTTGCGCAGATAAACCGTATATGATCATAATAATACTTGGAGGTATAAGTGTGGCTAGTGCTCCCGACGCACATATAAGTCCGATAGACATTTTTCTGTCATATCCAAGTCTAAGAAGTTGGGGTAAAGCAACAAGTCCAAGCATAACAATTTCACCGCCCATTACACCTGACATAGCGGCTAATACAACAGCAACTGCTATTGTTTGGATAGCAACTCCTCCACGGAGCTTTCCTGCAAAAATTGACATCGCATCGAATAAATCTTCCGCTACTCCAGCTCTTTCTAAAATTGATGCCATTAATACAAATAGAGGAACAGCAATTAAAGGATATTTTTCTAGCAATCCAAATGCGTTGGTAGAAACTAAGTATAATCCACCATATCCAAAATAACAAAGAGCACTGAGCACAGAAACAAATAATGTAACTACACCAAGTGGCATACCTGTCATCATTAAGATAAGCATGAGCGCAACTATCAATAAACTAGCTGTTCCTATATTCATTTCTTGCATATTTAAGTAGTCTTGAGGATTAATATGTGTTCCTACAGCGGCATAAATAGAATTAATAGAGCCAAAAAAGCTTTCTTCTCCAACAAAATGAACAAATATTACACTAATAATTCTTAAAAGTATTATGCTACAAATAAATAAAACAATTTGTTTCCCAATTTTAGATGAAAAGTGACGGTAAAGATTTATCATTAATTGGATCAGATAAGTCATTGCGCCTATAGTAAGCACTGATTTTAAAATCATGGGTTGCGGCGAATTCCATGCGCTACCAGCCCTTTCAATCATCATAACTGAATCGAGTGCTCGTATTACAGAATCATCAATTAATAACCATAGTGCTATTATACCAACTACATAGGCAATAAAATCAAGCCACCATTTCCCCTTATCAGAAGCCATAATATAAAAAACTGTAATACCTATATGTCGCTTGTGAAGTGTTACATATGCAGCAGATAACATCCATGCAATGGCAGCTAATACCATGACTATCTCAAAAACCCATTGAGTTGGAGCATTGAAAACATATCTAGATATTACTTCATATCCAGTTACAGCAGCACATATTAAGTACAATTGTGCGACAGCTAATCCAGAGTATTTACTAAAGTGGTCAAAGAAAGCAAAGCTATCTTTCCCAGCCGCGAAATTTTCCATATTATCCAAATCATTTTCTTTATTTTGGACTGCTTCAGACATTAAATCCCCCAATTAAACTTTTATTTTGATATTTATACAGAATAATTAACTATAGTCTTGACTATTAGAACCAATAATTTAACTATGTCAAGAACCAAGGAGGGAATTGTGGCTAAACCAGTAAGAAGTGATCATGTAGAAACATATGGACCATGGGCGTGGATTGGTGGATTTGGATTTGCTGCCTTCATAATTTGGTTAATGTTTTATTTAGCTGACGGTTTCAGTTAATTTTCACAAAAGGAGGAAAGAGTGAAAAAATACTTTATTAGCGCTTTATTAGTAGCTGGATTATCTTTTTCAGGTGCTGTAAGTGCAAAAACTTTAAAATTTCAAATTAGTTCTAAAGCTGGCGACTGGGCTCACACATACTTGAACAAGCACAATAAGGTCTTAGAAGAACTTACTAATGGTGAATTAAAAATTGATCCATTGCCAACAAAATCCGTTGTACCTCATAGAGAAACAATCGATGCAGTTGCCAATGGTATCTTAGATGGTGATATGAACGCAATTGCTTACTTTGCAGGAAGAGATCCAGCTTTTGCTATCATGGGTGATTTGATTGCAGGTTACGATACACCAAAACAATACCAGGAATATTGTATGCATGGTGGTGGAAAAGAGATGTTGCAGAAAATTTATGATAAGGTTTTACCTAACAAGATATTAGTTTTAGGATGCGGACCTTATGGTAAAGAAGCCTTAGTTTCTAAAGTTCCGATTAATGGTGTTGCAGATCTTAAAGGTGTGAAAATTAGATCACCTGAAGGTTTGGCTGCAGATGTTTTCAGAAGAGCAGGTGCTTCACCATCTTCACTTCCTTTCTCAGAAGTTTATACTTCACTAGAAAAAGGTATTGTTGATGCAGCCGATGCTTCTGTGTATATTAACAATCATGCTAGTGGTTTTCATAAAATCGCTAAGTATCCACTTTACCCAGGCATTCACTCAATGGCTAACCTTCAAACTATTATTAACAAAAAAGTTTTTAATAAGTTAAGTAAGCAAAATCAAGTTGCATTAACAACTTGGACTTATTGGGTTTGGACAGCTAAATTAAGAGATGCAGGTCTAGATGGAAGAGCTCAGGTAGCTAAAGATAAGGCGGCTGGTGATTTAACAATTATAGACTGGCCTGTAAGTGAAAGAGCAAAGTTCAGAAAAATTGCAGTTGAAGCTTGGAATGCTGCTGCAGCTAAAAGCCCACTTGCAAAAGAGGCATTAGAATCAAATTTATCATACATGAAAAAGATAGGTTTACTCTAAAAGTAAAAGTTTAAAAAAAGCTTGTTGACTATTAATCAGCAAGCTTTTTTTGTTTCTTGAAGAATGTGCTCAGCAATTTTTAATAATTTAAAGTCTTCATTCCAAGATGATATAATCTGTATCCCAATAGGAAGATTGTCTTGACCTTTTAATAGTGGTAGACTAATTGCAGGAACTCCCATCATTGTCCAATATCCATTAAAAATTGCATTACCAGTATTCATTAGGTCTCTTGGGGCTTGACCTGTTGCTGCTGGAGTAATAATTGCATCAAATTTGTTGAAGAACTTACTTAATGTCTGCTGCATTTTTTTCGCATTTTCAATGGCTTCTATATATTGTTTTGCTGAGACTGGAATGCCAGCTTCAATTCTAGATTTGGTGAATGGCTGAAGTTTTTCTTTTTCAGTTTCGTAATAATGAGATAATGACTTTGCAATAGAACCATTCATAATCACTTCGTGGAAATGGGCTGCTTCGTTGAAATCATTACCAAGATTGAGTTCTTCAATATCAAAGGGTGAGTTTTCAACAAATTTTATTATCTCACCTTGCATGTCTCTATCACCAATGTCCCATACTGGACCTTTGACGAATGCAAATTTAGGTGCCTCAATTAAATAGTTTTGTTTATAATTATATTGTTTGATCATATCTAAATCTTTTTCATCATAAGATAAAATAACTGAAGCCACTAGATCAATGTCATAAGTTGAATTTGCATAAATTCCTGGATGGTCTAATCGTTGTGATATTGGGGACATGCCGTATCTTGAAATAGTCCCAAAAGTAGGTTTGAATCCTAAAATACCAGTAAATGATGCTGGTCTTAAAACAGAACCACCTGTCTGAGAGCCAATTGCCAAAGGTATCATATTGTCAGAAACCGCTGCCGCTGATCCTGAGGAGGACCCTCCTGGTGTGCATTCTAAGTCTTTTGGATTTTTTGTTTTGCCGGGCCCAGATAGTGCAAACTCAGTTGTTACACATTTACCCATAATGACTGCCCCAGACTCTCTTAATAATTTAACTAGATGTGCATCCTCAGTCGGCATTCTGTTTTTACATATTGATGATCCATTTTCAGTAGGCATGTCTTTAGTATCAACTATGTCTTTAATGCCAATAGGAAGACCATTAAGTTTACCAGGGTTTTTATCTTTCCACCTTTTGTCAGCAAGTTTAGCTTGTTGGATTGCTTGTTCATGATTTAAATAATTCCAAGCACCTACTAATGGCTCTCTAACTTTAATACGATCCAAAAAAGCTGTAACATATTTTTCAGAAGTGAGCTCACCTCTCTTCATTATATTGAAAGCATCGACAGCATTTAATTTGGTTAAATCCATTTATAATCCTTTATTTATTTTGTTATTACTGCTTCAGCCTCTATTTCAACTTTCATTCGCGGATCTACTAAAGCTGAAACTTCAAGTAAAGTAGATGCAGGCTTATGATCGCCAAAATACTCAATTCTTTTTGGATTTATAATAGCTCTGTCATCTATGTTAGTTAAAAAAACTCTTACTTTTACAACGTCTTTCGATGAACCTCCAGCAGCTTCTATGCAAGTGTTTAAGTCTCTCATAGCTATATCAAACTGATCTTTAGTACTTTCTGGAATTGTTCCGTCAAAGTTCATGCCGACTAATCCTGAAACCCAGATGATACCATTAGCTTCAACAGCATGGCAATAATGACTTACAGGTTGGAGAATATCCGGTATTAGGACTCTCTTTATCATAATGTTCCTCATAAATATTTATTACAAATTATTTTATATGATTATTCTAGATAAGTTTTTTTTAAAATATAGTTTAAAAAAAGAGTTTCATTTAATTTGCAACAATTATTAAAAGGCATATCATAAAAGAATAAATTTTTTATAGAGGATAGAATGCCAACAATAGCTTACCTTGATACTTTACCGGCACAAAATGGTCTAGATATGTTATACTCTCAGACTAAAGTTAATATTCTTAAGGTTAATAGTTTTGACAGTGAAGAAAAATGTTTATCAATTTTAAAAAAAGCTGATGCTTATCAGGTAGGAGCAGCTAGGGATGAAGTACCAAAATATTTGCAAGTTGATAAAGAGTTTTTAATAAAGGTGCCTAATTTAATTGTTATTTCATCTTCTGGTGCAGGCTATGACACTATTGATGTAGATGCATGTTCGGATGCAGGTGTTTTAGTAGTAAATCAAACGGGTGGAAATGCAGAAGGCGTTGCTGAGCATGCTGTTGGAATGATCTTAAGTTTGTTTAAGAGAATTGGTGAATGTGACCATGCTCTTAGAAGAGGTTGGAATGAACCCAGGGTCAGTCTTATGGGTAAAGATCTTTTAAACAAAACGGTTGGAATAATAGGCCTTGGTAACACTGGTGGCAGGGTAGCAGAAATATGTAAAATTGCATTTAATTGTAACATTCTAGCTTATGATCCATATTTGTCTGATGATAATTTTGATAAAAAAAATGCTAGCAAAGTTGAACTTGATACTTTGTTAGCTGAAAGCGATGTGGTTTCTGTACATATACCATTAAATAAAGAGACAAATAACATGCTTAATAAAGTTTCATTCAAAAAAATGAAAAAGGGTAGTTATTTTGTTACGACGTCAAGGGGATCAATTCATAACGAAAATGACTTGTATGACATTCTTAAGGAAGGACATTTAGCAGGTGCGGGACTTGATGTATGGGATTTTGAACCTCCTCCATCAACACATAAGCTTCTTGAACTTGAAAATGTAATAGCTAGCCCGCATACAGCGGGTATTACTAAAGATAGTCGTGATAAAATGTCTGAATACGTTGCAACGCAGCTTTTAGATATATTTGATGGAAAGGATCCAGCAAGGCCAGTTAATCCTGAAGTAATGGGAACTTATAGAGAAAAATTCAAGAAAATATTAATTTAACAATTACGTTAGTTAAGAGGAAAATAATGAAAAACATTCTCATCACCGGCGCAAGTCAAGGTATTGGAAAAGCAACATCTATTGAAGCAGCAAAAAACAAAATGTTTGTTGGAATAAATTATAACAAAAACTTGGAAGCAGCCCAATCTTGCTTAGATGAAGTAAAGTTAGCGGGCGGTGACGGAATGATTTTGCACTGTGATGTGGCTGACAGTAATGCTGTAAAAGAAATGTTTAATAAATTCCTTGCAAAAGTTAAGACAATTGATGGTGTGTTCAATAATGCAGGAATAACTGGGCCTATTTCACCAATACAGGATCTGGATCCTGCAGAATTAAAGATACTTATTGATACTAATGTTTCAGGTGCTTTCTATGTTGCTCAAGAATCTGCACGAGCAATGATAAACCAAAAAAACGGAGTAATCGTAAATATGTCTTCAATAGCAGCAGATATTGGTGGAGGTGGGGAATTTGTTCATTACGCAATGTCAAAAGGAGCTATTCACTCTCTTACATACGGAATGGCAAAAGAGCTAGGAAAGTATGGAATTAGAGTAAATGCAGTTGCACCAGGATTAATAGATACAGAAATTCATGCAAAAGCAGGGGATGCCTCACGTGTAGATAGATTAATGCCTTCGGTCCCTCTAGGAAGAGTAGGCGGTGCAGAAGAGGTTG